>JAUVHO010000037.1 GCA_030593295.1 Methanomassiliicoccales archaeon
CGCGGGCAGACCTTGGAAGCTGTAAGAACTGCGGAGAGCCAACTCTGTCCGAAATATGCAAATCCTGTGCTCTGCTCGAAAAACTGGAAGGACTCAGAACTGCCCCTTGATGATGGTCTGTGCCCTTGCTGGACCGACCGATACGATACCCACCGGGACCTCCAGCTCCTGTTCGATGAAGTTGAGATACGTCTTCATGTCTTCTGGCAGCAGGTCATAACCCATCTGGGCGGCCTCGGTCCACCCTTCGTCCGTCTTGTCATCCCAGCCGTCGAACTCCTTGTAGACGGGCTTGCACTGGGCCAGTATCCTCATGTTGGCTGGGAAATCCCTGATGATGCCCCCGTCGTATTCGTATTCGGTGCAGACCTTGGTCTTCTCCATGCCCCCCAGGACATCTATCTTGGTCACTGCGAGGGACGTTAGCGCATTGATCCTGGCAGAATGACCGACCATCACCAAATCCAACCAGCCGCACCGTCTCGGTCTTCCCGTCGTGGTGCCGAACTCTCCTCCTTTCTCCCTCATCCCCTCTCCGATCTCATCATCCAGCTCTGTCGGGAAGGGTCCCGTTCCAACTCTTGATGTATAGGCCTTCGTGACTCCAACCACTTTCTGTATCTTGCCAGGTCCCACACCCGCACCGGTCAGCGCCGCCCCTGCAACGCAGTTGGATGATGTTCCGAACGGGTAGATGCCGAAATCGATGCACAGATGCGTACCTTGAGCACCCTCGAAGAGGACCTCCTCATCGCTCTTCAGCGCACCGTTGATGAGGACCGAAGCGTCCACAACATAGTCCCTGATCTGCCTGCCGTATCCGGTATATTCACTCCAGATGGCTTCCGCGTCCAGATGCTCTGTACCGCCAAACGCCTGGATGATCTTCTGCTTCATGGGAACGATGCTGGTCAGCTTGGCCTTGAGGACCTGTTCATCTATGAGATCGACTATTCTTATGCCCCATCTCGCGACCTTGTCCGTGTAACACGGACCGATACCTCTCATGGTCGTACCGGCGGCCATCTCCCCCTTCGCCTGCTCCTCCAATCCGTCTATGATCTTGTGATATGGCATTATGACCTGGGCCCTGTCGCTTACCCGGAGGTTGTCCACCTTGAACCCTCTCTCCTTGAGGTCGTTGACCTCCTGCAGAAGGACGATCGGGTCCACGACGAGACCGTTTCCGATCACCGCGAGCTTCTCGGGTCTCAGGACGCCGCTCGGCAGCAGATGGAACTTGTAGACCTCCTCTCCTATCTTCACCGTGTGTCCGGCGTTGTTGCCGCCTTGGAATCTGACGATCATGCTGGCGGATTCCGCACAATAATCGGTTATCTTACCTTTCCCCTCGTCCCCGAACTGGGTACCTAGAACTATCCTTCCGGGCATTCCTTTGTCTCCCGGCGGATATGCTTGGGGGTGTGTAAGAGTTTTTCGGATGACGACTAGAGCACTCACATTCGCTGTTGCAGATCCAGCTTCTTCAGCTGGGATTCGTACATGCTCACCAATTCTTTCACAGTTGTTGCTTCCGTGGGCGCTTTATCATCCCTATATTTGGTGAACCTCGGGAATCTGATCGCCAATCCGGCTCCCTCTCTCTTCTGATCCAATGCCGCGGTGTGGGACGGGCTGATGGTGATCTCCGCCCCCAGTACTTCCAGCACAAGTGCAGGCTCGAACCAGAAATCCGCCTTCATCTTTGAATCCACTTTCTCGTGAACTTTCTCCAACTTGTGCTCATCCAGTCTCGTTGGCAGATCAAGCAACATCTCGTCGTCGAACCCGCTGCCCAGCTTGCAGAAGGTCTTGTAACGGTCCTCATCTTCGTCATAAGAGGCCATCAACAAAGCGCCGTAAGTGCCGGCCCTCCTTCCTCTACCGGCAAACGCTCCCACCACCACCAGGTCCACCGTATCGCTCATCTCCGACTCGTAATCCTTCTTGTACTTGATCCAGTTCCAGCCTCTTGAGCCGGCGACATAGACAGAAGTGAGACTCTTTGCGATGAGGCCCTCCGACCCATCCTCAATGGTCTGAAGGAAGAAGCGTTCCGCATCATCTGGATCGTCCGTCACCAGTACCTCGGAGAACATCACGGTTTCTGAGGGTTTGATGGCTTTCTTCAGTTGCTCTCTGCGCTTCTTGTAAGGGGTGTTCGTGAGGTCCTCCCCGTCCAGGTAGAGGCAGTCGAACAGGACCAGGTGAACGGGATAATCCTCTTGTGCTTCTCTGAGACCGTATTTCCTGCCCCTTCTGTGGGATACTATTTGGAACGGTAGAAACGCTCCAGTGTTAACGTCAATGGGCACACATTCTCCTTCGATTATGGCTTCCTTGCCTTGGAAGACATTCTTCAACTCGGTCTTGAACTCGGGGAACTGGTCGGTCATGTTCTCGAGCCTTCTGGAGAACAGCTCCACCTTGTCCGGATTGATGTGGGCTTGAAGTCTCAGACCGTCGTACTTGAATTCGAACGCAGCTTTCCCTTCCGTCTTCTCCAGGATGGCCTCCAGTGTTGGCAACCTCTCCGCAAGCATGGCCCTTATTGGCACACCGACCTTCAAGTGGATCTTCCTGACCTCTTCCAGTCCTTCCTTGGCCAGCGTCTCGGCCACCATTCCCAGGTCCGAACAGACGTTGTACGCCCTCTCTATCTCGTCCCTTTGCTCCTTCTCGGCGAATGTGATGGCAAGCGCATCGATCAGGGTCATGTCCGCAACACCGAGACGCATCTTGCCCATTACTGAACGGGTGATGTACTTGGCCTCCACTGGTTTGGCGTTGTGCATCAGGTCCGAGAAGTACCTCATCTTGATGTCCTGCGAATTGGGACCCGAAGCCTTGGTTATCTTCTCCAGGTTCTCGTACACCTTCTCGACGGATAACTCCGACATCCCCATCAGGGTGGTCTGGGTCTTCCTTCCAATGGCCTCTTCCGCGACATGACCCATGTCCCCCTTCTCCTTCCACAGCCTCTCGATCTCGTTGTCCCCCAAGCCTGAAGTGGATGCTATCGCCTTGATGACCATCCTCTCAGCGATCCCCAGTTCATATGGAATGAAATCCGGGTACACCTTACCCTGGGTGAGATACACGACCTTGTCGATCTCCTCGGGATCCACCTTCGAAAAAAGCTCCACAAGATGGTCGGTCATCTCCAGACGCTTGGTCGTCCTCGCGATCTTGTCATAGATCTCTACGATCTCCTCATACTGCATCCGTATCTAGTCCCTGATCCTATTCAGAGTGTTCTCCACTATCTGCACTGACGAGCCGATGTAGCTCATTGGATCCAAAGCCTTGTCCAGTTCCTCGTAGCTCAGATTGCTTTTGACCATCTCGCTTGTGTTCAACATCTCCTTCAGGTCGACGCTTTTCTTTTGCGCGGTCATCGCCAGTTTCCTCATCTCCTCGTGCGCCTCTTGCCTGTCCACGCCCTTGTTCGCCAGCGCTATCATCACCGACTCGCTCATGATCTGGCCTCTCGTTCTTTCGATGTTCTGCAGCATCCTCTTCTCGTTCACGAAGAGGTTGGAGAAGACGTCTATCATCTTGACCAGGATATCGTCAGTTAATATGCAAACGTGTGGAATGATGAACCTCTCAGCCGAAGAATTGGTGAGGTCCCTCTCATGCCAGAGCGGGATGTTCTCGTAAGTTGGCACGACGAATCCTCTGACGATCCTTGCCAGACCGCAGATGTTCTCGCTGGTCTCCGGGTTCTTCTTCTGGGCCATGGTGGAACTGCCCACGAACTTCTCGACGTCGAAAGCCTCAGCGACCTCTCCTATCTCGTTCCTCTGCAGGTTCCTGACCTCCGTGGCGAACTTATCCAGCGATGAGGCGACGTTCGCACACCATGTGATGAACTCGGCGTATGTGTCCCTGCCTACTATCTGGGTGGTGGCCTCTTCATATCCCAGTCCGAGTTTGTTCATGACCGCCTGCTGTATCTCCAACGCCCTGGGCCCGAATGCCGCACCAGTTCCCGTTGCACCGCTCATTTTCCCCACGTACACCCTCTTCTCCATCTCGTCCAGTCTTTCCATGTGCCTGTGGATCTCAAGTGCGTAGACGGCTATCTTGAGTCCGAATGTGATCGGAACCGCCCACTGCCCGTGGGTTCTCCCCAACATCACAGTGCTCTTGTGCTTCTCGGCCAGCTCTGCCAAAACGACCTTCAACTTCTGCAGACCCTCTTTGATGTAGTGAATGGCTTCCCTGAACTGCAGCGCCCTAGCCGTGTCCTCGGTGTCGTAGCTCGTGGCGCCCAGGTGAACGTACTTCCCCGATTCCCCGGACTGCTCCGCCAGTGCCTTGACAACTGACATCAGATCGTGCCGGATCTCCTTCTCTATCTCCTTCACCCTCTCCAGCTTGACCGTCTTGTTGGCGACCGCGTTCGCAATATTTTCCGCATCCCCTTGGGGTATGTTCCCCACCTCGGCATGGGCATGTGCCAGGGCCGCCTCCACCTGCAACAGCTTGAAGAGCCAGTTCTCTTCGTCGAAAACGGCCTTCATCACGTCCCTGCCGTACCTAAAATCGAGTGGACAAGTTAGCACTAGGTCACCGGGAGGGAGATGAAATCTTGAGTTATTGTTTTTTTGGTTCTATCGTTTCCTGGTTGTTCATGTAGCGCTTCAGGACCTCTGGTATGGTGACGCTTCCGTCCGCGTTCTGATTGTTTTCCAGGATGGCCACGAGCGTTCTTGAGGTTGCTATTGCTGTGCTGTTGAGCGTGTGCAGTATCCTCTTGTCCCCGCCCACCTTGCCGACCCTTATGTTCAGCCTTCTTGCTTGGTAGTCGGTGCAGTTGGAGCACGAGACCACTTCGACGTATTTGTTCTGCCTGGGCGACCACGCCTCCAGGTCGTACTTCTTTGCGGCCACCGTACCCATGTCTCCAGTGCAGTCATTGACGATTCTATGGGGGATTTTCATCATTTGGTACAGCGCTTCAGCGTTGCTTATGAGCTCCTCGTGGAAGTGCCATGAATCCTCCGGTACGCAGAAGATGAACTGCTCCACCTTGTTGAACTGGTGCATCCTGAAGAGGCCTTTTGTATCCAGACCGTGCGCCCCGACCTCCCGTCTGAAATTGGTGCTGAGACCGACGTACTTCAAAGGCAAGGTATCCTCGTCGATTATCTCGTCCATGTACATGGCCCCGATGGGATGTTCCGAAGTGGCGATCAGATACTCGTCCTCGCCCTCTATCTTGTACATCACTTCTTCGAAGTCTGCAAGGTCAGTAACACCTTCGTACGCCCTGCGCCTCATCATAAACGGAGGCTCGACCGGAACATATCCTTCCTCAGTAAGGTAATCCAAAGCCAGATTGATTAATGCCTGGTCCAGTCTGACCAGATCGCCCATCATGAACACGAAGCCTGCGCCCGCGATCTTCGCAGCCCGGTCAAAATCGGCTATCCCGAGGCTCTCCATGAGTTCCGCGTGAGAGACCAGTTCGAAATCGACCTCCCTAATCTCCCCCCATTTCCTCTCTTCGACGTTGTCGCTGTCATCCGTCCCTATGGGAACGGTCTCGTGAAGGATATTGGGCAATCTCATCAGGCCGAGGTCTATCTTCTTCTTGAGCTCGGATTCTTTCTCCTCTTGTTCTTTAATCTTCTTGGGCAGTTCCGATGCTTCGCTGACCAGGGCTGTGGTGTCCTCTCCCTTCTTCTTGAGCTCCGAGATTTCCTTGGAGACCGCGTTCCTTCTCTGCCTGTCCGCGTTCAGCTTCTCCAAGAGTGCTCTCCATTCCTTGTCCCAGTCGATGATCTCCTCCAGGAGCTTCATCTTCTCGTCGTCCTGCCTCTTCTCGAGGTCCTTGCGGACGATGTCTGGGGACTCCCTGATCAATTTGATGTCGAGCATTGTATTCAGTTCATATCTTGATTGTATATGAAAATTGGGTTAGTGGCTTGGGATGGGGATTCTGTAGGAAGGATTATTAGCACCGACTTCCCTAAGATATTTGGATGCTTGGGAGGAGAGGATGAGAAGGACGAGTGTTTGTATAGCATTTCTCCTGTTTGTCAGTATCTTCAGTCTTACTATTACCATTGTTCCAGAGAACGTGCAGGGGATAACGCTGTTTGTCGGAGGTGCTGGCCCTGGCAACTATACGACAATCAATGAAGCTATCTCCAGTGCAGATCCTGGCGACATTGTGTATGTGTACGGTGGGATTTATTTCGAGCATCTAGTAATCGATAAACCCCTTTCACTTGTTGGAGAGAATAGAACTTCCGTGGTGAATGGCAGTGGTATGCTTGATGTAATCACAATCACGGCCAATTGGGTCAACATTACTGGCTTTGCAGTTGTGGACAGTGGAAGGCAGTGGCCCAGCAACATTGGGTCGGGAATACTTCTTGAAAACGTGGAGAACTGCACAATTCTTGACAACTATGTCGGGCTCAGTTCTGCAGGTATTGCACTGAGCTTCTCTTCAAGTAACAGTATTGTCAACAACACCGTTGACTGGGGCACTGGAATCGCCTTAGGATCATCTCATGGTAATGACATCATAGACAACGATTTATCGCTAAGTTTCGCTGGAATTGGCCTTGGGTCGTCAAATTTGAATACCATATCAGGCAATAACGCCTCCAGTAGCTACGAAGGAATAAGGCTCGTCCGTTCCGAACATAACAACATCTACGACAACAACGCCTCAGCTGGCGGTTATGGAATCAGCCTCGATCGTTCTGATAACAACATCATAGTCAACAATACGGCATTCCACAGCTTCTACGATGGTATCGTCCTTGATTCTTCTAAGGCAAACACACTCAAAGGCAATACTCTTGCCGAAGCCGGTATCTACATCACTGGTCCATATATCGAGAATTACGACTCCCATGCGATAAATGCGTCGAATCTTGTGAATGGCAAACCTGTCTATTATTGGAAGAACCGAACTGGAGGGAGAATCCCAGATGGTGCTGGACAGATAATAGCTGTCAATTGTACAGATGTGTACATAGAGAATCACGACGTAAGCAGGGCATCCATGGGAATCCAATTAATCTCTTCAGCTCGGAACTTCGTAGCCAATAACACAGCTTCCATGAACAGTCACGATGGCATCCATCTTCGGGACTCTGATGGTAATGTCCTGGACGGAAACACAGCTGTCGGAAATACAGGATATGGCATTGTTCTGTATTACTCTGATAACACAAGAATCTCCGGAAACGACGCTAGGTATAATGACGAAGCGGGCATCCATCTCTTCCGATCTCATAGTAACACGATTACAGACAATCCCGGCGGCGCTAGTCTTGAGGAGTCGAATTACAATGTGGTTGCCAACAACATCGCAGGCACACTTCTGCGGGAATCTCATTACAACTTTATCTCAAACAACTCCGGAGGAGTCACCATATGGTACTCGAACTACAACACGGTCTATAATAACACCGTCTTCAATCGTGCCTTTAGCAGTGGCATTAGAGTTACGAACTCTCATAACAACAGCATCATCAATAACACCGTCTCTTGGTGTCAAGGTGGGGTTTTAGTCGAATATTCTGAGTATAACACAATTGCTGGCAACACCTTCTCCGATAGTAGATTCAACGGCATGTATTTGATCGGCTCCCACAATAATAGGATATATCACAATAGATTCATCGACAACGGTAGACAAGCTTCTGACAACACTGGTACGAACTATTGGGACAACGGCTACCCCTCAGGAGGTAACTATTGGAGCGATTATTCTGGAATTGACTTGTTCCGCGGTCCCAACCAAGATCAGCCTGGCAGAGATGGCTTTGGGGATTCACCATATCAAGTAGACTCAGGGATCCAGGATAGGTATCCTTTCATGACATCATTTCTGTTCTACCTCCCCCGTCCCCCTGTTGTCTTGGATGCCTCACTCAACGGTCCCAACCTCGAGAATGTAACCTTGCTCTGGACTCTCTCACCAGATGACGGGGCCGGATACAATACTGTGATCGGCTATCAGATTCGCAGGGGAAAGAATTTGCATAGTAGCATTGGCACTAGCTATCAGCTGGTCGCTTCCCTCCCCAATGGCACGACCTCCTTTTTGGACGCCTCAGTAGGCGAGGGCGATCCAAATGATTACTTCTATCTAGTTTGTGCCGTGGACCATGACAATAATGTCACATGCTCAAAGAACCAAGCTGGAAAATACACCCGCGCCGTGAACAAGGGGAGAGATCTCATGTCTATCCCGCTCATTCAATCGGACGATAGGATTGAAACGGTTCTACAGACTGTTTCATTCGAAGAAGCTTGGACTTATGATTCCCTCTCTCAGAAGTGGACCTGGAATGTGAAATCTAAGCCCTACACGGGAGAATTGATGAATGTAGACCACACAATGGCGGTCTGGTTGCAGACTACAGAGGATTCCAATCTCACAGTTGCCGGATTGGTACCATCGAGCACAGAAATAAACCTGAGAGCAGGATGGAATCTCATGGGATTTCCATCATTCGATTACGCCTACGCTGTCGGAAACCTCAAAGCAGAAGCCAATGTCACGGAGGTTGAGGGGTTCAACCCCGCCCGTCCATGGTACTTCCTGAGATCGATGCTCGATACTGATATCATGATGGCCGGTTATGGCTATTGGGTCTTTTTGGATAGAGATGCCTCTTGGACTATCGACAATCTCTAACACTTTCACAAACCCCCCCGAAGCCTTAATATCTCTATATTCAATTCACCAACTAGCGGGGGAAGAGGTATGAAAATTGTAGACGAAATGGCTAAAACGCTTGTGAATGAGAGTTTGAGAATAAAGAAAACAGATGTGGTAGTTGTAAGCACGTATCAACACACTATCGACATGGCGAACGCACTCGCAATGGAATGCTTCAAGAAAGGCGCGGACGTCCTGATGACCCTGGACACCGACGACGTCTTCTACGGTCACCTGAAAGTCCTTCCGAAATCCAACCTGAAGGTCACGTCGGCCCATTGCCTGGGCCTGGCGGAGTACACTGACGTGAACATTTTCATCGGCGGACCGGAGGACCCTGGACCAATGAAGACGATCCCCAGTGACAAGTACTCTGCGCTCTTCGAAGGAGAGGCTGGACACTATGAGAAATCCAGGAAGAAAGGCATCAGATCCGCGTATCTTCCTCTAGGAATGGTCACTCCCCAAAGGGCAAAGACCTACGGGTTCCCATACAACGCCTGGATGCAGAATGTGACCGATTCGATGAGGGCAAGCCCCAAGAAGATGGCAACGTTCGGCAAGAAGCTGGCCGACAGACTGTCCAAGGCGAAGAAGGTTCACATCACATCAAAGCAGGGAACCGACCTGACGTTCAGGCTGGGCAAGAGGAATGTCTTCACCTACGACGGCATACTCAGCGATGCGGACATCAAGAAGGGCAATACATTCGTCACATTGCCCTCGGGCGAGGTTGGCCTTGCACCATTGGAGAACAGTGCGGAGGGAACTGTCGTGTTCGACGTGCCCCAACCCAGCACCGGGAAACTGGTGAAGAACATGAAGTGGACGTTCAAGAAGGGGAAGCTCATCAAGTTCCAGGCCTCCAGCAACGTGAGGGCATTGAAGGACTTCTACGACAACGGACACGGCGACAAGGACAGGATAGGTTACTTCGGGATCGGGATCAACCCCAAGGCGAAGACCGGGTTCCTGATGAACACGATAGCCAACGGAGCTGTGACCGTAGGCGTCGGAGCGAACATAGGCGTCGGCGGCAAGAACAAGTCCGATTACGAGACCGCTGGGACCATGGGCAAGGCGACGGTGGAGCTGGACGGAAAAGTGATCATAAAGAATGGGAAGTTCACCATCTAGGATTATTCAGCAATCTCCAACTCGCCAGGGACTTCTTCGACCAGTGGTTTCTCTGGTTCAGAATCCGAGACAGGACACTCTCTACAAACCAAAAGAATGTTCTTGAATATCCTGCAGTCCTTCTCGCTACAATACATCCGTGCCCTTCTTGCGAGGGGTATAGTTCACAAAGATATAAGGATTTCTGGGGCAGGATGCGTTAGCCTTTTGCGGGTTGCCGGGTCACACAGAAGCTCGAGGAGGCCGTTCTTCTTCTACCTTCTTCTCCCTTTCCTTCCTTCTCTCTGCCCTGTAGAGTTTGGATATGAGCGACTGGTACTCCTTCTCGATTGACGATATCATTTGGCCGCGCCCTTCTCAATTGGATAGCATCGGGTCTTCATTCCCTTCCTTTCTACCTGAACGTAACCTTCCTGGATTAGCGCCCTCAAGTGGTAGTTCGTCAGCTGACGGCTCACGCCGATCAAGGCCGCCAGGTCCCTGACCGTTATCCCCGGTGTCTCCTCCACCCTCGTTATGATGTCATCCTTGATGGCAGGGAATCCCGTCCCGTTGTCGGGCATCTTCACCCCTTTCGGATAATAGAATCTCCTGGTTCCCCTGAGCTGCGACTTGACGAATCCTTCTCTCTCCAGAACAACAAGATGATACGTCAGCGTCCCGTTGGTGAGGTCCAGGTTCTTTTTGATCGTCGTGTAATTGTCTCCCGGATGCACCACCAGGTAACCGTAGATCTGACCCCGGATGAAGTGGTCCAGCACGTCCTTCTTTGAGAGCTTGGAATACAAAGGCAGTATCAGGAACTTCAGGAACCAGAACTTGCCTGCTTCGGTGTTGGCAACCCCAGCAAATGCTATGCCAAACAGTGCCAAGACAGCCAGGGGAACGTACGGGAACTCATCCGGTTCTCTTATCACCTTCACTTCGGACAGCTCTGTCGCCACGTTCCCGGAAGCATCGCTGACATCCAGTTGTATGGTGTGGATCCCTGCCCTCTCGAACCTGTACTCCACCGTTGCCCCATACAGTATGATGTCCTCATTGCCGACCCCTATTGTCCACCTGAAGTTGCCAGTATCAGAGAAATCGGGGTCATTATCTGTGGATGCGGATGCGTCAAGGACCACGGTCTCCCGAATCTTGGTCTCCCCCGGAGCTGAAAGCACAGCCGTCGGATCGGTTATGTCCTCCACTCGAACCTCCAGATAGTCCACGTCCCAGTTGCCGAAGGAGTCCTCCGTCCTCAGCTTAACAGAATATGTGCCTGGTGTCTGAAAGACATGTGAGATGGTTACGCCAGTTTCCATGTGGTGTCCGTCGAAGTCGTAGAAGGTCCAGAGGAATCCCCCCGTTGTCAAGAAGTCAGGATCATCATCCACGGACCCGCTAGCATCGAAGAATACGTTCTCATCCTCGTTCACGGTCAGGTCCATTCCCGCGTATGCCTCGGGGTCGACGAAATCTACGGAGAACTTCAGGGTGACCACCTTGGGTTCGTTCACCAACACCTCCAGACCGCTTTCGTGCACTTCCTTGGTGGCGTTCACGAAGTATGGATTGTAGACCACGGTCTCCGACTTCGTCATGACCAGCTCCCTTACTACGAGCGTCTCGATCCAGCCCTCCCCGCCCGTGTGCAACGTCATCTCATTGACAAGTGTCGCCTCCACGGTCACGGTCGCGCCAGGAACGCTGGCCAAGTACATGTCCAGCACCCTGACCTTGAGCGTCCACTGAACGGTAAGCGTGGAAGGGAGATCGTCGAAGAAAACGTCAGCTATCCCGAAGAACGAATCGATCGTGGTCACGAATGAGATGTCATCGAGCCAGATCGAGGTCATTACCGATTGTTCCATCGAGTTGAAGAGGAAGACCTCGGAGCCGGCGGCCATTATTCCGTTGTGGTTACCTACGATGTCTGACGATTCGATCAAAGCCGATGACAGGTACAGTTCCAAGCCGGTGAAAGCGTTCATGGAGACTGCAGAACGAATCAATTCCAGTTCCGAGCCATGTGCCGATATTCCCTCGTTGTTGTTGCTGATTAGGCTGTCCTTGATACTGGCAAATGAAGTCACCAGCGTCACACCGCTCAAAGAGTTGTTGCTTATCTCGCTGTGCCGTACGACCGCTGAAGACCCTTCCGTGATCCTCAGCCCATGAACAGCGTACTCTATCTTGGTGAACTCAAAGAGGTTCTCACTGCTGTGGACGGAGATCGTAATCCCATGCCAGTCACCCGGGTCCTTCATCGTGGCGTTCGACGTGAACAGTATGCCTTGACCTTCCGTACCCACGGCCATTATCGTACCGTGAACCAGAAGAATGGTGTTGGCGTTGAAGCGGACCTCCACTCCGGGCTTTATAAGGAGCTGCTGACCGTCCTGCACGATCGCATCATCCACGACCACGTAGGGAGAGCCTTCCAGGTCCCAGATGCCTGATGTTTCACCCGTGACGTATGTGGGTCCGAGAGCCTTCACGGACGGATGCACTAAAAGCGCACCTGCTAGCAGTAGAGTTGCGGCTAGAGCTATCTGAACTGTTCGCATCCGTCTCTGGCCCATCTTCTCCTCCTTCGAACGTGGTTCATACGTATCTATTGTTTACTCAGGCTAAAACGTCTTCGCATGAAGACTGCGATCCCGGCCACCAGTCCCAGCGTCAGGAATATCAGCAGCGGAAGCTGGAGTTCCGAGTCACCTAGTACGCCTTCTTGTCCCGGGTTCTCACCTTCTCCTTCGGGGTTCACCACTTTGACCTCGACGCAGTCCAGGTCGGACCACAGTTCGCCGTCCCACGCCTTCGCGCAGACCCGGTGCTCCCCGTTCTCGTATTCGGTGGTGACCCACTCGTAGGCCCATGTTCTCCAGCTACCGTCCCGAGAGACATCCTTTGCCTCATCCCATTCATCGTCGTCTATCCTGACCAGAACGCCCTTGACGGCGTGATCATCCTTTGCTGCCCCGTGGACGAGGACTATGCCCGAGACCTCTGCTCCCATCTCTGGATGGACTATCTCCACCCTCGGCGGGTCGTTGACATTGTCGGTCTCGACCTCGACGCAGATCACTTCCGAGTAGAGCTGGCCGTCATACGACTTGGCGCAGATCTCATGCACTCCGTCGTCGACTTCCTTGGTGTTCCACTCGTACGCCCATGTCGCAAAGGAATCGTCTGGAGAGGTGTCGGTCGCATGCCTCCATTCGCTATGATCGATGCTCACCAGGACCATTTCCACAGTGTCGCCCACATCCGGGTCGGATGCGGTCCCGTGGATCAAGACCAATCCCTCGAGAACGTCGCCGTTCTCCGGGTGCACTATTGCGACCTCTGGCCTGTGGTTCTCGTTCTCCACCAGGACCTCTACGCAGTCCATCTCCGACCAAAGCTCTCCGTCATACGACTTGGCGCATATCCCATGCCAGCCGTTCTCGAACTCCATGGTGTTCCACTGGAATGCCCACGTGGACCACGAATCGTCATGCGATGTATCGATGGTCAGGAACCATTCTCCGCTGTTGATCCTGGCCATGACCTTCTCCACGCTGTCGTCCAGATCCGGGTCCCAAGCCTCCCCGTGCACCAGCACTATTCCCCAGACCTCCTGATGGTTCTCGGGATGAACGATCCTCACCTCTGGCCTGTGGTTCTCTACCGGGTTCTCCACAATTATGTGGCTCTCGTAGATCAAGGAGTAAAGCTCCCCATCAAACGCCCTTGCGAGAATGAAGTACTTGCCGTTCTCCATCTTCGTGGTATCGAGCTCGTATACCCAGTTCCACCAGGTTCCGTTGCCCGATATGTCGGTACAATCCAGCCAGATATCGTCGTTATGAATGGCTATCTGGACCAGTTCAACGCTGTCATTATCGTCTGGATCGCCTGCATGTCCTCCAATGTCGATGACACCGCTGACGATCGCCCAGTTCTCGGGATACTCGATGGTAACCCAAGGCCTGTGGTTCTCCTCTACGTTGTCCACCTTGACATGCCTCTTGCACACCTCCGAATAGAGATCTCCGTCATACGCCCTGGCGAATATTATGTGCCATCCGTCCTCCACGGTGGTCGTGTCCCACTCGTACACCCAGATGGATATCTCTTCAATCATGTGGCTGAAGGTCGCTTCATGCCATCCGGTCTCGTCGATGTTTACATCAACGCCAATGACCTCGTCGTCATCCCTTGCTGCAATGATTATGTCAATGACGCCGCTGACGGTCGCTTCATTCTCAGGATACTCGATCCAGCATTCTGGAGCATTGTTCACATTGTCGACGATCACGCGAAGATCCTCAAGGCCGTACAGTTCTCCGTCAAAGGCTCGGGCGATGATCACATGCTCTCCGTCCTCGACCTTCGTGGTGTCCCACTCAAAGACCCATGTCCACCAAGTGCCGTTTCCGGAGGTGTCCGTCGCGTTGTACCAGTGCTCGGTATTATCGATGGCGACATGAACCAGCTCGACCGTATCGTTCTCGTCGGCGTCCCATGCGTTGCCAGTGATGTTTACCGTTCCGCTCACAGTTGCCCCATGATCGGGATGCGTTATCCTCACGAACGGCTTGTGGTTCTCCTCCGGATCGGGTTCGTTGTCCACCAATACTTCTATTATGTGCACTCCGTGCAAGCCTTCGTTGTCCCAAGCTCGGCCGGCTATGTCGTGCCATCCATCGTCGAACTCCGAGGTGTTCCATTCATATGTCCAATTCACGTGGTTCCCCCAGCGTCCGGTTATGGTCGCGTTGACCTCAATCGCCCAGTCGAAGATGAGTTCAACGGCAACGACTTCCACATCGTCCCCGGCCCAACCATATATGTCGATTGTACCGCTCACGGTCGCCCCGTGCGCCGGATGATCTATCTCGATCACCGGAGCCTCGTTCGCCATGCCAGTCATCGGCAGTGACGACAGAGCAAAACCGAATACCATTACAATAGCTAGGAGCACAGTTGTGCTGTCTTTCGCAAAAACTCGCTCATTTCTTGTTGTATTGAAGATGCCCACCATCCTCTCACCAAAGGATTGATGGTCACCTGTATAAATATAAAGTTTTGAACGGCTTTTTCATCATATATCAATGTTGTGCACTGCACCAGTGATTCGGTCGCCGATACGTTCTTGGGCTATTCTGCTCCAATGAAATCCATCGTGGGCATGATCAGCTTCAGGAACTCTGAGTTGATGACGAACTCCTTCAGCTTAGCCACAATGTCTTCCTGAGAATGGGACACACCGAAGGACACTGACACGTCCATGGGTTTTCCTGCCACCATTATCTTCAGGATGGAGTTGTCGCTAGTCGAGTCTGTTATGTCCAGTTTCCCCACGAGGTTCTCCCCGTGCTTCTCAGTGCTTATCGTGACAATGAGTCCCGCCTCATCCAGTTCCTTTCGGACGATGTCCTTGGCTGAATCATCTTTTGCATCCTTTGCCATGCACCAAAATCGGCTCTAAGCGTATTAAACCTTTGCAGGATGCCTGGACTAGTTCTTGATGACCCTGATGGTGGTCGTACCGTAGAATGCTAGTCCGTCCTTGAACTCCCCGGTTATCTCAATGACTACCTCTTCTCCGGGTTGGAGCAGCTTCTGAAGTGCCTTCCTGCTGAACTTGAGTATGAGCGTATCACCGTCGATGTCGTGCTTCTTGACCTTAAGTTCGTTCTGCAGGAGCACCGAGTCGATGTCAATGTCCTCGGGACCGTACCCTCCGGGGAATATCAGGTACGCGGTCACCCAATTGCCCTTGCTGTCCAGATTGAGCGTCTGGGGATCAAGTATGAAATCGACTTGAATCGGAGGGCCGATCCTGATCGGATAATGCCTGAGATACATTGATGTGTACGGGATTAGCGTTTCCTTGACCGGTATCCTCACCTGCTGGTATACGGGTTCAGAGGCAAGAACCGACATGAGGAACGGGATTTCCGCATCGAATCCCAGGTCATCCACCAGGCTGAGGTTGTACAGGGTCTCGTTATCCAATGACAGACTCACCGAATCGCCCGTCTGCCCGTCGATGACGGTCACCTCGGCGTCCACGAAGGAGTAGAGCTCCAGGAAGCTGTTGGATGTGTTGTACCCCATGTAGGTTGAGGTTGCCAGCACCTCGATCTCCACGGGAGTGTACTCTCCATTCGCGAAGTCCTCATCCGATGTCGTCCTCACCAAGAAAGGCTGCTCATCATGTACTGGGTATCCAAGGTCCTCATGTCTCGTTGTCGGCACAGAAGCACTGCTCTCACCGGCGAAGCTGAGGGTCGCGATCGTGTCGCCGAACTTGTCCCGGAAATCTACGTCAGCACTGTCAGGCGTATAGATGTTCGTCCATCCCCCTGTTCGGTATTCGAAGCTGATGTAATCGTCGTAAAAGACCGAAGTCCCGAAGCTGCCCATGTATTTGTCAGCGCCCCCCCATGGGCTCGGCCACCAGGGCAACTCTTCGAAGAGGTTCACGGCTATGGGACCGTCAGATTCGATCACCATGGAATACCCCTCGTAGATGGGGGAGCTCCTGCCCAACCAGATGGAGATGTACGGTGAAACGAACATCCCGTCCAACGTGACCGTCTGTGTGAAAACCTCCCCGTCGTTGGTCAGTCTCTTTGCGGTGAAGGTGGTCTCTTCTGGAGCATATACAACTAGTATATCGTCCTCTGAACCCGAGTCTCCGTTCGCAATGTAGTACTCGGTCTGCAGGCTTGTTGCAGGTCTGGCACCTGTCCTGTCCCCGTGCTGGATATGATATTCGTCCTCTCCCGTCTTTATCAGGATCTCCTTGTCGATGACGGTCATGATGGGATCGTCGGAGTTTATCTCGAGATAGAACCACCTGTCGTTCTCTCCGTATCCGAGGTCCTCGGCGTTGAAGTTGGTGAACTCCCTGGGTCCGACCTCGACCTCCACGTCAGCACCGTTCGTTCCCGAGAATGTGACGTCGGTCTTGTGTTTGGAATAGATGTGCACGGTCGTGTTGGCGGCATCCTCTCCGATGAACCAGTAGTGAGTGTAGTCAGGTTCCGAAGAAGGACCTTCAGAATAGTCGATCAACGGCTGTCCTGCGACAACGAGCATCGCTGGAACCAAGAGGCTGAGCAGAAGAGCTAACCTGGCTTTCATTCTTAATCTCCCCCTTTAGGTGTGGATAACATCCCTCAGGATGGTATTAGTATGTGTGTCTGTCCCTAATGAGAGTTACGAAAGTCCCCACTGGACTCAGGTTTGATAACACCCTCGAAAGACAATATATATAAACACTGACAGTATTGGCAAGGAAACCGAAGGAGAACTGCATGGCGAAGAAAGGCAGGGCAGCTGCAAGAAAGGTCAAGGACAAATGGAAGGCCAAGAACTGGTACAATCTGATCGCGCCGACCATGTTCAACAAGGCAATGATAGGCGAGACTCTGGCGGATGATCCGGAACTGCTCATGGGCAGGGTGTCCGAGGTCACGGTCCAGGACCTGACAGGCGATTTCAGCAAGATGCACATAAAGCTGGCCTTCAAGATCCAGGACGTCAGAGGGAATGATGCGCACACCCAGTTCGTCGGTCATGATCTTACAAGTGATTACGTCAGAAGGCTGACCAGAAGGAAGAAGACTCGAACGGACACAATACTGGATATCACCACCACGGACGGCACCAGGCTCAGGGTGAAACCGATGGCCATTGCCGACCGGAGGATCCAGTCGTCCAAGCAGACCGCGATAAGGGCGATCATGTATAAGGTAGTGCACAAGGCGGCGAAGGAGAAAACCATCGGCGAGTTCATGAAGGCCATTATCTCGGGCGAACTGGCCAAGAACATAGCCGTTTCCTGCAAGCCCATCCAGCCCCAGCAGAGAGTTGAGATCCGCAAATCCGAGGTAATCTCCTTTGGGGAGGTTCCCGAGGAGCCTGAGGAGGAGCCGGAACCTGCACCGGAAGAGGAACCTTCGGAGGAACTGGAAGAAGAAGCACCGATCGAAGAAGGTGCCGAAGAGGAAACCCCGGAAGTGCCTGTTCCAAAGGAAGAGGCGCCGGTCGAGGAACCCGCCGAGGAGGTTCCTGCGGAAGGACCCCCGGAAGAGGCCCCGCCCGAAGAGACTCCTGAGGAACCACCGGAAGAACCACCGGAAGAACCAGTTCCAGAGGTTGAGGAAGCTGAGGAGGCCAAGGAAGAAGAGGTAGCGCCCGAGCCCGAGGAACCTGAGGAGCCTGCCGAGGCCCCAGAGGAAGAGATTGAGACTAAACCCGAAGAGGATTCTGAACCCGAAGAAGAGTAGCGTCGGGGTGGCTCAGCCTGGTGGAGCGCCAGACTCATAGGGAGAACCAAAGAGTTCTGACTTGGGCGCTTCTTGGAAATCTGGAGGTCGCGGGTTCAAACCCCGCCCCCGACATTGCTATGGGCTTCACATCTCCCCTGGCTAGACGAATTCCCGATACTATAGAGCAAATCGCGGCCCTTTCGTCGATATGCAATCTAGACAGTCTTGGGGGAAATGACTGAAAGATCCGTTGAGAGTGAACTGGGTCAATGACCCTAATCGCGTCGTGTGCTTCGAAACTTCCGCCACGCTTCCACTGACCGGTAATCTTGATGTCCACCGAATCCGAAACATGCAGGATGGCTTGAACGGCAGCTCGATCGAATTTGACCATCAGCGTCGTGTTGTTTTGAATATCCCACCATGCAGGCTTGACTTCGTCGTTCAATAGCAAAGATGATGGGTCTATGTCCTGAGCCCCGCAGTTCTCAGTCGTTAGGTAGGCAGTTATCCATCTCCCCCTTGATTTGAGGTTTAGAGTATCTGGATCGATGTTCAGGTAGGCCGAGCATGGTGGTGGTCCTGGCTTTGCTTTGGTCGCATACATCACACTGCCATCGTGGTCGTCAAAATAGCTTATGTGCGGCAAATCGTTACTGTCAATCTCAATGGAGGTCCACAAACCGAAGGACCATCTGGAGTCCACGATTTCAATACTCCATCCACTCTCCGTCCACTCTGCGTATTTCAGGTGGCGATGATCAGTTTTGCCGAGGTAGCTTATATGGGGATTGTTGCTGGCGTCGAGGGCTATTGAGGTGAACCATCCCATACGACCATAGGCGTCCACCGTCTCATTGAGCCACTCACTCCCTGTCCATTTGGCGTACTTGAGGTCCTCGTTGCCTTCGTCATAATAGCTAATGTGGGGAAAGCCATCATCATCGAGGGCCAATGAAGTCCATTGCCCCACATTGTGAGCAGCATCTACCGTCTCATTGAGCCACTCACTCCCTGTCCACTTGGCGTACTTCAGGTCATCATTCATTCTATCATGATAGCTGATTCTTGGGAGGTCCTTACTGTTGATAGCAATGGACGGATACGAACCTACGTTGCCTGAAGAATCCACAGTCTCAATACTCCACTCACTCCCTGTCCACTTGGCGTACTTGAGGGAACTATTACCTACATACGCAATGTGCGGATTGCCGATACTGTCGAGGGCCACACTGCTTTCCCCGCCAATTCCCTTACTTGGATCTACAGTTTCAATACTCCAGTCAACTCCAGTCCACTCCGCGTATCTGAGCACCGTGTGTGGATATTTTGCAGCGAAGCTGATGTGGGCATGACCATTGTCGTCTAGGGCAATTGATGTTCTAGTAGATGTTCCTGTCCATTCCACATACTCGACGTCCCAGAACGATCCTGTCCACTTGGCATATTTGAGATATCTATTCGTCAAGTCCCAGTAGCTAATATGGGGGCGGTTGTACTTGTCAAGAGCTAACGAAGTGCAATGGCCCACCCAATATTCCTCATCCACATACTCGATTCTCCAGGAACCAAGATTCACTGGCTGAGTTTCAATCTTCTCCACTGTCATCTTCAGTGATGGATTATGTTGCGCGAGTGATATCTGGGAACTGAAGACCAATAGCGTCCCCAATGCAAGAACTACGATTGTTGCAGTCTTCCGAAGTATTCCCTCGACCATTCAAATCCCCTCACAAGTGTCTCCTCCATCCAGGAGACCTGGTTGTGCGAGATTATGCTCTCCGTGAGTATTAGTAAGTTTCCCTTTTTCCGACCACTTGATTGACCAGCCTAACAGAAGAGGTGTCGAACACGAGGAAAGAAGTCCTGAGAAACATTATTAGAATCACGGCTCAAGCTCTTGGAAAACCTCCAGAGATTCCCTATCACAGCCCCTTCACATTAGCATGGACCTAGATTCGTTGTTCTGGGAAGTATGTGTGTTGTTCATATCCCTCAAGGATGAGCAGGCAAACCACTTGCTACATTTGCGTAGAGTCACAGGGTCCAAAGAAGTTGACAAGAGGCGCCTTCCATTTACCGGCAAACTCGAACCCAAACCCCCGCCCCCGACATTGCTAATACATTCTCATTAGGAGCAACGAAATCACTCTGGAAAACTACAGAAGAAATGACGAAGTTCTCGTTGCAGGACGACATTTCTTCCCTTGTCTGGAAGCCAAAACGGAGGTTCATGCTTATTTAGAGTAACTTCCATTCCGTCAATGCTTACCTAATCATCCCTCCACAACGAAGAGGCCGTTCACACTATGATTTTCCGTCGGAACGGCCTCGCACAATTTCTATCCCCAAATTGGTATCCTCCTATGAACAACCTATATGGTAGGTCGGGGACACTGCGCATCAATAGTTCGGGAGATGACTCTGGGACTGTTTGTGGGCGGGAGGGAGATACTTCTTGTAGCGATTATTGCCTTTGGGATAGTCCTCTTTCCAACAGTTCGATCGTTGAGACGGGAAGAAGTCGAGCAAAAACACACGGTCGGCTGACACGCAGGAAGAGCGGAGGGGAGCGATTCAAATAATTCGATTGAGAGGCGGAGCCAGTTTCCTACCAGTTCTCTGCGAGCCCAAACGTCTTCTCAAGCGTTGATAACTCCTCTCCATCGTAGTCGTCCAGCCATCTAGCTTCACCATCTCTGGGCAAAGAGAAAAACGCACCTATCTTCTCTTCATTCCTCGCTTGATGATACCTGAAATGAATGAGTTCATTGTCAATCCCGACCACTTCCACCTTCCCAGTGGCGTGGGACATGACATATTTCGCTCGTTTAGCCAGACCGCTCATGGATTTCTTGGCTTCTTCGAAAATGCGATATCCCTCTTCAAGAGGAACAGTATAGCATCTGTTCCCAATAACAGGCCTACATTGGAAGAGATAGTAGGGCGGGACGCCAACATAGCTTAGACGGTTGAAAAGCTCAGCAAGCACATCTGGGTCGTCATTCACCCCTCGGATAATCGGTGTTTGATTGGAGAATGCGACTTGAACTTCCCCAAGCATGTTCACGGCCTTGATAGCCTGCGGTGTCAGCTCCCGTGGATGGTTGAACTGGGTGATGAGATATATCTTTTTGTCGGGAAGGCTGTGCTTTGAGAGG
>JAUVHO010000009.1 GCA_030593295.1 Methanomassiliicoccales archaeon
AGGCAGAAGACCAATGATCACAATGCGGCCATGAATGTAGGTAGAATGATAAATGACTCAGTATACACAATGATGAATCGTGTGGTAAAAGCCTATATTGACGATGCCTTCGAATCTTATAGGAGGAATCCAGACAAGACATTGTCATTTACAGATTGGGTCTCCTACCACATAATTCAATTCAGAGGCCTAGGCGGAATAATCAGCTTTGATGGGGATTTTGACGAAGTAGGTGTACCAAGGGTACCTGCAAAGAAAAAGAAGGACTAGAAATTCCGCCAGCCTTTGGATTGCGAGGTGAGGTTTCCACTTTTCATCCGAGGAACAGATTCATCAGGCCGAAGATCAGGCAGCAGTTGCAGGTTTTGAGGGATCAAGGAGTTGTGAGGTTTCTGAAGAGGGGGTTCCACAGAATGGTGGGTTGATAATGACCATTATTACCGATCGGTCATTATGGTAGGAATGTACGATCTCCCGTTCTACGCAGGGGAAGACATCAAAGAAGAGGACCTCGAAGAGTGTTTCTGCGACAAAAAGAAGGAAGTCAAGGAAATAGCCCAATCAAACGGAAGCAAGGCGAAGCAGCACGCCGCGCTGGTAGGAAAGAGAAGAATTGGGAAAAGCAGCCTGATGGTGAAGTGTAGACACGAGCTCAGAAAGGGTCAGGTAACCTCGATCTTCGTGCGGGTAGAGAAGGTAATACCTTTCACTCTGGAGAACTTCTTCATTCACTTGTTGAGGGAGGTTGATGACAGTCCCGGAAAACGCATTGTGAGATGCTGATCTGGCTCAGGTGGAACGCATCAAGCCACATCATGGATCTGGGAGATAATAGATGTACGGTCTCCTCTTTCTGTCCACTTTGATGACACCTTTGTCCTCAAGTTCCGTGAGCACGCTCTTCACCAAGTCCCCCTCAACCTGGCATTCCTCCGCGATCTGTGCTACGGTGCTCGGTCCATCCGCGACCAAGTCGGGGACCTTTCTTTCAAGGAGCATTCTCCCTCCAATTTCCACAAGGTCCTCTTTCCATGGAACACTGACCTCATACATCTCTTCCATTTCGTCAATCTTCTTTGCCAGGAACAAATGCCAGATCTTCTCAGAATTCTCAGTTTGCGTATCGCACTCCTCGAAGATCACATCCGAATCCAGCACTTCTCTGTACAGGACCATCATATCCTCAAGATCCCTGTCCCGTTCGGTCACGCTCTTTGACAGGAAGATATCCTCTTGACTGCAGAGCTTGAGTTTGAATTCCCCCATCGAACCCCAATCCTCGGCTCTGGTCTTGACACTGTCAGACAGGTACATCTTTCTCGCTATCCTTTCAAGGAAGATGTCTATCCAAAAGCCGTCTTCGGCAACCATTACAACTCTTGCACCTAGATCCAGGTATGTGTTCGTGAGGTCGGTTTTCTCCTCAAAACCCGCCCTCTCCAAAGCCTGTTTGAACTCATCAACTTCTTCTTCTGTTTCGAATACCAGGTCGACGTCCTTCGTGTAAGCCTTGTCGCCCCGGATGCTCATCGCCCCTCCGCCGACCATATATGCCGTGATCTCTGAGCTGACGAACTGACTCACTTGCTTGAGTTTGTTGATGATGTCTTCTTTTGTGAAGAATTCTGGATCGATGGATTCACCCCATATACCGCGCAAGTTTGAGAGAACTCTTCTTGGGAAGGAAAGCCTTCTGATTTCGGCTTCTTACCTCTTAGAAAAGCCAGGAGGTCCCTTACGATCCTCTCTTCTCCGACTTCTCTCCCTGTAGAAATCAAATACTCCGAATCAACGTCTTCCTTCATCTTTCTCAGAAACAAAAGAGCGTAGAGAATGGCCCTTGGCCGAGGATTTGCTGCCAGTATAGTGTCAACTGCAATATCTTCAATCCGAAGTTGTCTTCCGTTCTCAAAGCAATGATAGTACACTCTCTCCGAGACTATATCGATCCCATATCGGCTCATGGCTGAAACACCCGTGAGTTGCGCGTTCTCTATCCTCTCATCTGAAGGAGCGAAGAATATGAACTCATTGGCCCTTTGCCACACAATTACTCCTTTCCTTGTCAGTTCTCTGAGTTTCCTGAAATTCAGATATGAAGAATAACTCTTGAGGAAAGAAGCAAGGAAAGGCAGTGATCTTGAGAGTGTGATCTTGTCATCGTGTCTACCCAGAAACCCCTTCTCTTCCAGCTCTCGAGTGCAGCTCCTGACCTGGTGTGGGCTGGCCTTTACTTCCAATCCGATCATCTTTCGATCCAATTCTCTGTCTCCAAGTACAAGGAGTATGTCGAAGCAGGGATGCTTGAGCGTGTTACGCAGGTCGATCCTATCACGAAGTATGACCCCTCGCAGATACTCTGCAAAAAGACGATCAGAGAAACTCACAGTAACGGAGTTCCCATTCCTCTCCTTGGACAAGAAGCCCAGATCATGCAGTCTCATCACTAGCTGTGACGCTTGACCATTGCTTATTCCAACATCTTCTGCAATTTGACCAATGGCCTTTGATTGCGTGGAAAGGGTTTCCAGTATCGCAAGCTGCCGGTTGTTTATGCTGTTGCATCTGTCGTTCGTGTTCATCATCAATATTCATATTGTCGAAAAAACTATTTAAATCTTTTTGTAAAACTCTAAAGTGTGACATTAACTGCATGTGCAATAATACAAAAACACTATTTAAACAATTCTCACAGTTACAGAAATGATAATATTCTGGCTTACAATGCTGAACGAGTCAACATTCGCAACTTCCAACATATGTCAACTGTGCTCACTCCAGAGTTCTTCCCCTATCCCCCGGACGTATCGTTCATCTTCCGGTACCTGTGCGACAACGAGCAGGAGCTCTCCGAGGCCGCAATGTGCGGTGACATGCCCCGTCTGGAGAGGATCATCGATGCCGCCGTCAAGCACTCTATCAAAGCAATGTGCGAGACGATCAAGAAAGAGAGCCAGAACAAGAGCGAGATCCTGAGACCCCTGCAGGAGTCCCTGTTGAAGGTCGCCGACGATGTGCCCGAGATCGACAGGATAATCGCTGATGTCCCGGAGATAACGCGGGACGGCTTCTCGCTGGTAGTGAGGGGCAAGCTGGGGATCTACCGCATCGCCCTGTGGCATGGAGGCCTGGTCGCTACCTGCTTCCTGGAGCACTTCGAGCCGTTGTCGGTCTGCATCGAGGGGGACGGGGACATTCAGGAGATCGGGAAGGAATGGGGGATAGGTGAGGAGACCAAGAGGTCCGTTCAGATAGCTTTGAGCCTGGTCGACGAGATTGAACTGAAGGACGTGTTCTTCTACAAGGATATCAATCGGATCGTGATGTGTCCGGAGTGTTACAGGGAGGGGGCGATATCGAATGAGGCTGTTGAGGCCCTTGTGAGAATGAGGGAAGAGGGGGATGGGTTGCGGGAGGATGAGGTGTTTTGAAGGGCTTTGTTGTGGAGGATGCTTTCCTTTGGGTTGCTCCTGAAGTCTGCATGCACCTGGGTTAATTCTGAACGCTGCATGTATAACATATCGACAATCTGGTATGGAAATCTACTAATATTTCCAGTTTCTAAAGAAGAAGCATGGCTAAGAAAAGAGGAATGACAAAGAAAGCCTCTAGAAGAATTCAGAGCCACACAGATAGGACTGGGAAGAACCCGGGCTTCAAGAAGAGAAGCCAGTCTGCGGCTGACAAGAAGTAGTAAGCCAAATGCTCTGAACAGGAAAAACGAAAAGGGGCGTGTCCTAACTAGCCCCTAACAGCCATATGGCGAGGCAAAAAGTCTCGCCATTCATTTATTCTCGAATCTTCGTTTCTTCTGCATATCAGCTAATCGATCCTTGAATAGTCCAGCAACGATGTTCTTTGTCTTCCCGAAGTCACTATCAAGGTAGATGGCCGCAATCAACGCCTCGAGAGTCTCTGCAAGAACCCTTTCCTCTTCCTGCACTTCTTGCTTCTTCTCACCAATCCCGAGGACGATGTGTTTCCCGATTCCAAGATCCTTGGCTCTTCTGGCAAGTGGTTTCTTCTTCTCAATCTTCTCTCTTGCCTTTGTCACCTGATCACTGTCTTCGTAACCAGATTCGAAGAAGATGTCAGTCAGTGCAGCTTTCAAAATCGCGTCCCCCAAAGTTGCGAGAAGCAACTGATCATCACATTCTTCCAGTTTGTCACGTTTCTCCTTCGCGTACTGAAACCTCGTGAGTGCTCTAATGGGCAAGCTTCTGCTATGAAATTGATAGTCCAGAATCTCCTGGATTTCGTCCACGTTAACCTCATCAATCCTGTCTTCCTTTAAGTCCATACAACCACCTCTGAAACACGACTACTTCTTCCTCCCTCACTCTGTATCCCGTTCCTCATTCTCCTCCATCAATGACTTTGAACTATTGAACTCGATTCGAGGATTAGCCGCCTCAACGACGACCTCGTAACCATGTAGAGGTTGAAGTTATTCTTCTGCCGAATCTTGTATTGCCTGGTTAATCATCTTCTGGTTCCAGGGTATCGGTTCAATTCCATTTTCCTTCAATGCTGCTGGAGTCTTAACACCTTCTCGCAGGTTCACTGCGACAACCCCTTTTTCCAGTCTCACACTCTCCCTTATCTCCCAGTCGACCCATACACTTTCGTGGGCATCTTCTCCAATCAGAACTACCGTCACAGAGCTGTTTCTTATTCTCTCTCTTATGCCACTTCTTATGTATTCGGCATTCTCGCTGTCAAATGGAACCTTTAGAGAGAAATCTATAAAGTCAAGTTCTTGGTTCTCGTCTTTCGCCTGTCCTCTGAAGAGATTGACCTCGTCAAGATCTACATGTCTGAAGCTCAAGAACACTCTTCTACGGGGAGGTGGAGCTTTCTCCTCTCTCATCTCGATTCTGGCAATTTCCTCCAAATCCCCAATGGATGGAGGAATAGACTCAGGCACTCCACCTCCACTGCCTCCCATCTCAGTCACCTCCGTCTTCAAACTGAGGAAACGAAGCCTTTCCCACAGACCCGATTATTTCCAAACAGGCGATACATCTTCCGCAGTATTTTTCCTCGCCAAGATGGCAGCTGTAAGTCTCACTTAATGGGATTTCATACTCCTTGGCTAGTCTGACAATATCTTTCTTGGTGAAATTGATTAGAGGTGTCGCTATGCTAAGTTGACTACCCAAGGCAGAGTTGAGTGCGAAGTTCGCGTTAACAATGAACTCCTGTGTTTGGTCAGGAAAAAGATGAGTAGCCTCGGACAGCAGTCCAATCGCCACATTCGTAATGCCCCTCTGGTGCGCGAAAGACGATCCTATTAGTAGAAGTAGTAGGTTCCTTCCAGGAAGAAATGCTTCTTTCCGGATATCCAAGCTTTCGTCCGTTATACCTGATTTGAAGAATTCTCCGTAACCCCTCACATCCACTTTTTCAGGTGTGGGGAGATCAGATATCTCGAAGGTTCTCTTGCACGCAGTCCATTCATTCACTGCTGCGAGCTGACCGTAGTCCACAAAAACAGGACTTACCTCCTCTCCTTGCTTCACTAGCATCCGACACATCACCAACGAGTCTATTCCTCCAGACACCAAAGCTACTACAGCCATACTGCGAACTCCCTCCTCACTAATCTCATCACAATCCATATCGCAATATCCAAGGATGATACGGACATGCCATTCGATTCTGCATACTCCTGAAAGATCTTCTCAACAGACATGTAGTTGCGTTTCCCAGATAGATTGAGTTTGTCCCCATTCTCCACCAGACGCATTAATCGCAAGTATCGGACTATGTGCGTGTCTAGAATGGCTAATTCACTCGAATATATGACATTCCTCAGGAAAAGACTCGCCTGTTTATAGCCTATTCCCACGGCTAATTCACTTATGTTTTCTCTGGCCTCGTAACCATCTTGACAGTCAATCAGGATTACCTTGAGTGACAGCCCATTGTCCTTGTATACTTCCAATGCAGTTCTGATTATGTAGTTGGACTTGGAATTAGGGTATTGATATCTCACCCCGCGTCTGCCTTTATACGGAGGATATATGGGTCTGGACAATTCAATGGCCAATCTTCTTTCCATATCCGCACGATGATTCACTATTTTCGAGATATCTAGCAGATTGGAGTTCATCAAATGTCTCGCGCATGCTCTCGCGGTTTCATAGAACACTCGGCTCCCTAAAATGCACGAAACCAACTCCAACCACAGTTGTTCTTCGCGGAGCTCGCTCCAGTCAGTTCTCTCATCCAATCTAAGGTCAAGCTTCTCCCCAACGGACATGACAGCGTTCTCAATCTGCCTGGTATTGACAAGACTGGCAAGGCTCATTTCAATCCCGCTATCTTTTTGATTCTGGCGGAACTCTTCTCAGATAAGCATACATCCAGAATATGATCGATTTCACCTTTCTCCAGGGAATTCCTGATCTTATCGGTGAACTGCCTGTAGAATATCAAGTTGTGACCTATGGTCTTTATGGGGTACGAAGCACCTTTGTTTTTACAGGCGCTGCAACTACAATCAAACAGTTCTCTCTGCACAAAGTGATAGAGTTGACCCGTCTCATGGTCAACAGTTGTGTTGCACCACTCAAGACCATCGTACAGATCCGCCCCACAGACAGTGTATGTCAGTAGCGATAACGGATGTCCAGTTCCCAATATGTGCAGTGGAATCTGTTTGTCTATCTTGTCTAGTTCATCTCTGATTTTCTTAACTGTTTCGGCTCTCTCGAAGATGCCTGGTCCCAACTCCCTTTCCGGAACTCCCACAATCTGAGGATATATTCCTTTCACGATTTTAGGCACCAATTCATGGAACGATACTGATGGGGAGTGAAGTGAAGGAATTGTAGTACCAACTTTCTGAACCGCCGCAGTCTTTGCGATAGAGGTTATTGTTTCGCTTATGTGTTTTTCCTCATTCTTACCCTCCTCCCAGTATACATCATATGAGAAGCAGAAGTCGACGATTATTTCACTCAATATCGATTCCAGATCTTCGAAGTTCCATTTCTTATCATGGTACCAATATGCCTCATAACCTCCACTGTCTAGCAGGGTGATGATTCCCTTCTCGGTCGACTCGGAGACTATGCCAGTCAGTTCCTTCCTTTCATCCTCCGGAGCTCTGTTTATGTCGTAAGAAGAAACGAGGAATGCTGGATATCCAATCGTCTTCACAAGATCGATGTAGAACTTGACTGGAAAATTAGTCTTGATGCTTGAAATCGCAGGAAAGAAGAATGGTGTCCTCATGACCTTCCTTTGCGTTTCAATCTCAAATATCCGGTTTCCTTTTCTAGTTATCTGCATTCGTCACACCACTTCACGGGTTCTTCTTTTTCTTTTCGTCCCAAATGGACAGCCACTCAATATGCTCTCTTGATATTAGAGCTTCCACCCTCTTCACGAATAAAGCCTCTCTATCCACAGCGTTCTCGTATGGACCCACTTCTGAATCATAGAGAGGTCTCTCTCTTTTCAAAAGCTCGGCGGTCGAGCGATAATTCATCCACTTTTCATGGAACCTGAATGCCGCAATCACCGACGAAAGGATTGCCACCAGTGATGACACAACAACCAGAATATCTCTGTGAAAACCATAGGCAATCACTATTGGCACTGAGAGAGAGAACACGATTATCAATAGTGTGCATATGCAGTAAATCCACTTGTTGACCGCTGATCTCCTTCCGTAGAAATCAAGTTGGTCTTCATATCTACTCTTCAGGTAATGTGCAAATCCCTTCGGATCCATGTTATCACTTCAAGAGACTGGTTGACCATCTACCTGTGGCCAATGCAGTCATATCTGACCCACATGTCAACCGGGCGGTTATCTTTGTCTTTCGGCTTCTTCGATATGGCTTTGGATTATTTCCGGTTTTTTCCAATAGTGGACCTTGTATCTTTTTCCATCCAGTATCGATGGACAGTCAGAGTAGTTGACTATTTCATTGTCCTTCCCACGTAGGACGATTCCCACAATCCCTTTTCCCTTTGACTGGCTTATCTGGAGTTCCCGATTCACCCAGTCGCTTGATTTTGTTTTCCCCGATAACAAGCAGACAGTCACTGACGATTGATCGATCAGTTCCCTCATATACTTGTCAATCTCAGGTTCAGATTTTCTCTGATAGTCTTTCTTACATGAGCCATCAACGAAGTTTATGTTAGCGTTCGGGTTCTCAAGCATTCCTCGAAATCCATTCACCTGCTCTTTGTCTTCATCATATGCGAAGCTTAGGAATATCTTCATTGCTCCATCTCCATCTGTTTGTTGCCCGTCTCCCTCCTTTCGAAGTGTTGAGGCAACAATCCCTCTCTTATGGGTTGGTGAATAAGTGGGGATATATATTTCTTGCTGTGGAATTTGTGAACTACCCATGCTCTAGGACCATCTAAGAGCTCGACTATCTTGCTCTCAACTCAGAAGGATAGTACGTCTTCTCACGCGTACCCTGAGTTGACAATCCTCACCACTTGGCATCAACGACCTCGTCCTGCTGAACTTGATCTTGGGGCTAAACGCAAGTGCAACTATGTCAATCGGACAACATTCCGATAATGCCAGTAATTGTCAAACTTCGATACTGTTTCGTATTTCTTCAACCAATCTTCCACAACATAGAAATAGGCGCACATCGATGATTGGAAAATCCGAGGGGGAGCTTATGATCTCAACACATGCAGACTGGAGGGTTGTGAGAAAGAAGAATGGAAGAGGAGCACTTCACATTGCTCTGGCCTTTATAATCACTCTCTGCTTCTTCACTGCTCTTCTGCCAATGACTCAGAACGCGTTCGCTCAGACCTATCCAACCATCTATCTCACAGTCTACAGAGTTCAAGAAATTGACGCGATTGATCTATTCGGAGGCGACTGGGACTGGTACTACTATGTCGGTGTCTTCGACGGAACCTGGACATGGACGTTCTACGAAGCTCCGAACGGACAGGATGTCATCATTGACGAGCTCATTGAATTTGATGTGACCTCTCCCGATCTCACCTTCTCAATGGTGTTCTGCGAGGGCGATTTCTGGACGAACGATGATCGAGCTGATATCAGCTCGGACCTGTTCCGCGGGGACGACGATGTGGCCAACTGCGTTCCCTCTCAAGAACCTCCACACGGAGCGTTTGTCGCAACCTGGAATCTTGTCACCGAGACCCTCAGTGGGAATACAACCGTTGAGGAGCTTGGATATATCAAGACCTCCGGCGACTTCGATGGAAGCACGAGCACCGATGAGAACGATGCCAACGTGTGGTTCACCATTTCTGACAACTACGCTCCTCCTGTCGCGGATGCAGGGCCTCCTAAAACGGGGTATATCGGGGACAGCATCAGCCTTGACGGCAGCGGTTCTACCGCTTCAACTGGATCATCCATAGTCACCTATGAATGGGATTATAGCGACGATGGCACACCGGACGATTTTGGAATGATAACTTCAACAACATTTTCAACTCATGGAATCCACACAGTAAGGCTAACCGTCACCGACAGCATCGGCGTCCAGTCGACCGACACAACCACGGTGGAGATCCTCAACAAGGACCCGGTTGCGGCCTTCACCTATGCTCCGGATGATCCGTCTACGGCAGACAACATAAGCTTCATCGACACCTCGACCGACCCTGATGGTACGATATCATCGTGGTCTTGGGATTTCGGGGATGGAGAAGACTCCACTGAGAAGAATCCGACTCATAGGTACATGGACGATGGCAGCTACAATGTCCTTCTGACCGTGACCGACAATGCAGGTGGTGAAGATACCGAATCAAAGACGATCACAGTTACGAACGTGGGCCCGATAGCAAGCTTCAACTGCAATCCAGCGGAACCGACAACAGATGATACGGTCGAATTCACTGACTCCTCCACCGACAGTGATGGAACCATTGAGTCTTGGTCCTGGGATTTCGGGGACGATTATACCTCTACAAACCAGAATCCAACGCATCGGTATGAGAATAGTGGAGAATACACCATCCAGTTGACCGTGACAGATGACGATGGGGATACTGACACGGTCTCTCTTGTAATCAATGTTGAAGAACCACTTATTTCAGACGACCTCCTTCTGATTATCCTCATAATCATCGTCATCCTAGTAATCGCAATCCTCGCATGGCTGCTCCTTCGGAGACGGCGAAAGGAATCAGACGAAGTGCCTTCGGAGGTCGTGGAGGAGGAAGTTCAGCCTGAACAAGATTATTAGGCAGAACGGATAATTCGTGTTTGAGATGAAGAAAGTCCTTCCGTCGGCAATTGTGATCTTGATTGTTCTAATCTCACCTATTGTCTCAGCATATGCGGAGACGGACGGCATATCTAGAAGGCTATCAACTCATCAGTTCATTCTCAGTCAGGTTCCAATCATCCTCAGAAACGATGGCTACCCACAGCTTGCGGAACTCATTGGCGGTCAGAACCTTGTTCAGATGAAACTCGGAACGATGAGGGCTGATCAGACTCTCTGGGATTCGCGCGAGCATTACATGGACCCCGTTGCTCACGGAGGATTCATGGGTTTCAAGTCTGCAGGCCAACTGGCACAGGAACGATTCAGTGAAGCCCTCAACCACTGGAATTCTGGTAATCGGGATAACGCTTTCTTCGAATTGGGGTGGGCTGTGCATCTTGTCCAGGATCTGACTGTGCCTCATCACGCAGCCTTGACTGCTCTTGACTACCACTCCGAGTACGAACAATGGGTTCTGGACAATCAGGAAGCGTATGCTGTTGAATCTGGTGGTATCTACAACTTCTCTTCATATCTCCCCGGACACTTTGAGGATGAATCGGACCCTTTCGACTGGGTCGACTACAATGCACACTTCAGTATCGATCTCTTTCAGTATGTGAATGGAGAGAATGGAGTGGGTGATAATGACTATGGCTATGCGGCAGGCGAACTGCTGCCTCGCGCTCAGAGAACTTCGGCTGGATTCATGCTCATGTTCCTCTCGTCTGTCAATGCCCCACCAGTCGCCGATGCAGGTGGCAATCGCACCATCAATCAAATGCAACCGGCCCTTTTCAGTGGTCATTTGTCCTCAGATGACATGGCGATTGTGAACTACTCTTGGGACTTCGGCGACGGATCTTACGGGTATGGGAGTGATACTGGGCATCTCTACACATTGCCCGGCAACTACAGTGCCAGATTGACCGTTCGCGACTCGTTTGGAGAGGAATCCATTGATGACTTCTTGGTCATCGTCAGAGATTCGATACCGCCCGTTGCGCGTGCTGGTGAGGATATCTATGCCGAAGTAGGTGAGATGGTGAACCTGGACGCATCCGCTACATCCGACAATGTGGGTATCGCAGTCTATGAATGGACACTTGATGGGGTTATTCTGGGTAACGGACCTGCCCTGGATTATGTCTTCTCTGAGGTCGGGGTGTATGCGATCGATCTAAGGGTCGAGGATGAATCTGGAAACAGCGGCGAAGATACCGTTGTTGTTGCTGTCATTGACCGAGAGCTTCCACTGGCTGATGGAGGGGGCAACGTGATCCTCAAAGTTGGCGAGTCATATGATTTTGACGCATCCCAGAGCACTGACAATGGCGAAATCGTTCATTATTGTTGGGGCTTCGGCGATGGGACAGTCGAGACCGGTAAGGCTGTGGACCACATCTATGAACGTCCTGGAATCTATGTTGCTTGGCTCTTGGTGAGGGACGTCTCTGGCAACTTCGACATTGACACCTTCTATGTCCAAGTCCACGAAGAAGAAATGGTCGGGTCAGCCGATTTAACAACCACGGTCACAGTTCTTGTCATCGCAGTAATATGTTTCATGTCCTTTCTGACTATATGGATACATAGACGCAAAACTGGTTGATGCGGCGAAATCCTTTTATTCCCCCAGAATCATCTGCCGATTGCAGGGATGTCCTATACGAGGAGGGAATCCACAATGAGGAGGAGATATGGCCCATTTGGTCTTGACCAAGTTTGCTAGCTTAATGGTAGTTTCGATGCTTGTGATCATGTTAGGAGTGAACGCTGTTCTGGCATCTTCTGAAGAAGATGGTCAATCCAATGGTGAGGGTCCCGTTCTTGAATTGGGAGAAAGGGATTTGGAACCTTTGAGCTCCTATCACACGCTGAAGATAACAATTCATAGAATGCAAGGAGTGGACTCCATCGACTTCTTGGGGTCCCCTGACTGGTACTACGCGGTTGGCATTAGCGAGGACGGCATCACTTGGCAAGGTCAGGTCTCAGCCAGACCAATCGTCGACGAAGCGTGGGATGTGATTGTGGATGCAGAACACTTCTTCACCTGTGACTCAGACATTATCCAGATTTTCATTGCGCTAGTAGACTATGACTCATTGGATGCCGATGACGTAGCTGACATAAGCAGCACGCCAGGAGGTGGTGGGTCAATATTCGGTGATCTGACCAACGCGTCCTCTTACCCATCGCACTCCATATTCAAGGCCACCTACTACTTCTCTACTCACACCCTTCTGGGGGACGGTTATGTTCCTGACGGACCATGGCTCAAGACGAGTGGCGATTATGACGGCAGTACTGGGATCGATCAGGATGACGCCAACTTGTGGTTCCAGGTTGAAGAGGTGGTGAAGTATCCCATCGAGGTGTATATTCACAAGATCGGCGCTGTTGATGAGATAGATATCGGCAGTGAAGCCGAATGGTACTATGGGGTCTTTGTCTCAATCGATTCAATGAATTGGGAATCTTACTATTCACCCGTTCCTCTGGACTACAATGAAGATGACCTCATGGTTGACAGGAGCCACGTCTTTCATATGGATGGCCCATTGATCTATGTGGCAATCATCCTCTTTGATTATGACAGTGGCGGGACAACCGACGACCTTGCAGACATCAGCAGCGAAGTCGGCGGCGGACAGGATAATTTCCCAGGAGGTAGTGTTCCATCATATGCATATTTCCTGTGCGTTTTTGACTGGACATCCAATACGCTCCAATCAGGCTTTGACAGTTACGTCGAGGACAACAATTGGTATTACAAGACCTCCGGTGAATTCGACGGGAGTGTTGGCATCGACGAGAACGATGCGGAACTTTGGTTCAGGATATTCTCCATGCCCCCAAAGATCCTTGACTGGAGCCCAAAGGGTACAAATGTGAACGACGTATCCCCTATAGGAATCACGTTTGGAGCCAGGATGGATCAAGTAGCCGTCGAGAGCGCTTTCTCAATAGTACCTCAGATCGCTGGCCAGTTCCGATGGAATAACGACTCCAGTTCCTTCTTCTTCATCCCAGATTCGCCTTTTGATTGCCTCGGATCGTACAGCGTTACCCTCACCACCGCCGCAGCCGACTTGAATGGATTGCATATTGGGGCAACCCTTTCTTGGACCTTCCAGGTTGAATCCAACGGACGCCCCGTGGCTGTCGCGGGCGGGGACCAGTCCACTGAGATGTTCAGACTTGTTACCCTCGATGCATCTGAGTCCTATGACTTCACCGGTGAGTTGGTCAGCTATGAATGGGACTTCGGAGATGGCATCACGACTTCTGGGGTACGAGTTCAGCATTCATACTTCCGTGCAGACGATTTCATTGTGATTCTGACCGTGACCGACAACTACGGGCTATCCCATAGCGACTCAATAACGATCCATGTTGAAAAAGGTAATTTTGTGCCCCAGAACCTTGTGTACGACTATGCGTTCGAATGGCCCTTCTTCAACGAGAACTTCACCACGACTCTGGATATGTCCATGTCAACGGGCATCGATCAACTAGTGGACCTGTCGATTCTCGGGATATTCAACCTTGGATCGATAGACGCTGAGGTATTCCAACGGGACTTCGAACTCACCACAACAGCAACGGGTTTGACGGATGATAATGGTGACAGCTGGAGCAGCATAAGTCTCGAATGGCATGACACTTCCCGGGAGTATCTTCGCAGTTCCAACGGTTTCTCAATCCGCCAGGACAGGGAAACCTATATGGAGCTAAATGGACAAAAATCAGACGGTACATCGGTGAAGGCATGGATCGAACTCTACTCAATGGATATCGTTGAGCCGATATCCATTCAACTCAAGGACACTCCTCAGTCTCCTCAGACGATGGACCTGTGGCACTTCACCATGTACAAGCAGTCTGAGTATTACGAAGAGAATGGCAACATACAACTCAAGGCCTATGGTAGCACCCAGATGTACCTGCCCTTCCAGAGAAGGCATATCATACAACCAATGGGTTCCAAGCTCATGATCATTGGCGATGAGACCGTCAAGGCCTACGGAATCAGACACACCTACGAACACTGGAACTTCGAAGTCGATTATGATAGGAGTTTTCTGTCTCCGTACTACGACATAATTACCTACGGTAATCTTCTCCTCGATAAAGGATGGATTGAGACCACACAGTGGTTCGCCGACAAGCAGCAAACCATCCTACTGAGTGAACTTAGCTTCAGAATGGACGACAACGGCGTCGGAAGTCCCGATTACTCCAGCAAAGAATTCATCGAACTGGCAACTCTCAGTAACCTGAGAGATAGGATTGACCTGGTGCAAACCGACACAACAGACAAGTTCACAACAGATTACGAAACAACTGCCCGGATCTATGAGCCATGGGCACATGCCAGGCTGAGGCTAGGAGGGAACAAAACTCATGAGGTCATTCTGGGCTTCGACCTCGTGTATGATGTCATTCTCGAACACAAAGGATATGTCGTCTTCAACCACCACCTGTCTGGTGAAGAGCTTGATAGAACAATCCAGTCAACCCTCGTCAGTTCATATGATGAATATACACTCTATCTCCAGCCACATTTCGATCTATCAATGGAATCGTGGAACAGGCAGACAGGCGAACTACATGAAGTGTATTTTTACCTCGAACTTCCCGTTCCCACGCTTGAAGACGTTGATGGCGATGGGAATTACATTTCCATGTTCGGACATAAGTTATACCTCTGGGATAATCCAGCTGAGATTCATCATTACGTTGGCTCGAACATCGCCGGAAAGATTCAGACGATTTCGGGGCTCTCCGTCACTTTGGCCAAGATTGACCTTCTTGCGCTCATCGGCCAGCTCTCCTCATCCATTTGTTCGCCGTGTGGATTGTTCTTGCGGCTTGCCAGCTGGTTCGTGGGCCTCTATATTAACTTCAACCTGAACGTTCAGGCAGAGTTCTACTATCTCATTGGGACGTATGGTGAGACAAGCAAGATATTCCAGACCGGAGAGGATGCGGATCTCCATTGGTTCGGATTCCAATCTCCGCCTGGGGAGACAGCCACCAAGTCACACGAACTCTCGCTTTCGGCAAATCTGGGTGAGACCATTGAAACGAGCGTGTTCAGGCTGGTCAAATCGCATGTCGATGCCGCGGTTCAGGGTTCAATCAACTTCGAGACCGTGCTCTTCCCTGGCACAATATTTGAGATAACTCTGCTCGATGTACCGATCATGGAGGGCGAAACATTGGAAGGATCTGCGAACACGTATTCGTTCACCGACACATACCTCTTCCATGAGTACACCGGTGAAGACCTGACCCCTCCATTCTCAGAGGTGCACGACCTTCCACTCTACTCCGCTTCGACCTTTGTCATAAACGCTGATTCAAGCGATCAGCTAAGCGGGGTCAAGGATGTCAAGCTGTACTATCGGCTGGACTATGGCAGTTGGACAGAATACGGCATTCTCTCGAACGATGTAATCACTTTCAACACTCCCTCGGACGGCTATTATGAGTTCTACACCATCGCCACCGACAATTGGGGGAACATTGAGCAGGCTCCGTCCATACCGGACGCGTCAACCTATGTCGACACCACTGCACCCAACGTAGTGGCCCCACCGTCCGTCCAGACGGAAGACCCCGAACCAACGGTGGAATGGGAAGGCTCCGATGACACGACTGGCATCAATCACTACGAGATCAGCGTGGACTATGGACCCTTTGAAGACATCGGAAACAAGACAAACCACACCTTGAGGAATTTGTCAGAGGGTACGCATCAGATGACCATTCGAGCCTACGACAACTCCGGGAATTATGGGGATACAGTAGTTGAAGTGTCTTTGGAAAGCAGTGGACAGAACGATGGTCAAGGCGATTCAGCCTCTGTCATCTCTTTCGAAGTTGTGGCGATTTTGGTGGCCCTTATTGCAGGAATTGTCATAGTATTATTGGCCGCGTACTCCAATAGGAGAAAGAGAGTCAAATAGCTGGGTCGCCTTGACTCCGCCTCCAGGTCATCACGACGGATAGAACACCGCAACCACATGAGAGGACATCACCATGTCACCCACGCTCATGCCCGCATACATCCAGCCGTTCAGATAATATGTATGGCTGCCGGCTCCGACAACATACGCCCTCTGCACATGTCCACTTGTCTGCGTCTGGACCTCGGTCGGATACTGGTCCGGGATCTCATCCATCCAATCGCCTGATTGGAAGCTGCAGGTGCCGGCATCTTCCGCCACTGTCAAGCCCCACCGATCCTCCGTTCCAAACGTGTGTTCGATCAAGAGCCTCGCATTCGCCGTGATCACAATCGTCCCTGCAGATGGTACATCGATAGTGATGGAGAGCAAGTTGTTGCACGGAAGCGAGGACAACAAGACGTCCACGCCGGTGTTGATGTAGGCCATCAGCGTACCAGGTCCTGCAGGTCCCACCGGTCCTTGAAGTCCCTGCGGTCCTTGGGCTCCCGTCGCTCCCTGTGCTCCCGTTGCTCCTTGCGGTCCAGTGTCCCCATCGTTACCATCCTGTCCATCATCTCCCTGCACGCCCTGCGGTCCTTCCGGTCCCTCCTGTCCAGGAATCACGAAAGGCATGATCAATGCGATCACTGCTATTATCAAGCTCACTATTGCTATTACTTGCCAAATCCCAGTCTTGGATTCCATCTGAGGCCCTCCTCAACGTTCGGAATCTTACGCTGGCTTAAATAGGTTGCTTCAGGTCCTCAACCGATAGTGTGCAGCTTCTCCGGAACATCATGGAATATTCTGATTGTGTCTTGTGGATGAGATGACCAGCTAGTCCGGATAGTATATTGCGATCGTTGTCCCAGTCGATATCCTGTCAGAGGATTCCCAGCCCATCGAGAACCTATTGTTGACGTAGAACGTCTCTCCTCCCGTGAAACCGATTGGATAATAGAACGCCCTCTGGAAGGTGGCGGTGGAGGTGTATCCGAACGAAGGAAGATTGGTGGGAACATTCACCTCGGCATGGCCGGGATAGTGTGTGCAGTCGTCAGGGATATTGGAGATGAACATCTCCATGAAGTCGTACACACCATTCTGATGACTCATGTACGTGACCACCGTCACAGTCACGATGATCGTGGACCCGGGACTCACGTCGTTCGTCACCGTTACCGAGAGGTCTGTTACCCGTCCGCAGGTTTGGTTGGTCGGTGTTGAGAACGACAACCCCACTGATTCGTAGATCTTCGCTCCAGGCCCAGGCGGTCCCTGTGGCCCTTGCGCCCCTGTTGATCCTTGCGGTCCGGTGTCACCGTCGTCCCCGTCTTGGCCATCATCTCCCGCCACGCCCTGCGGTCCTTCAGCTCCCTCGCGGACGGGAATGAGGAACGGCATGATCATAGCAATCACGGCTATTATCAGGCTCACTGTGGCTATTGCTTGCCATATTCTAACTTTTGAATCCATCTGAGACCCTCCTCTATGTTCAGAATCTTATGCTGGCATAAATAGGTTGCTTCAAGCACCAACCCTTTATTACCATCAATCCGATTGGCCTTTGATCCTTCGCAATCACGTAACCCAGGAGGGACTGGAGGGTCTTTGGAGGAGATACGTATGAAAGAAAGCGTCATCAAGCTGGGAGTGACCATAATCTTCGTGGGATCGATCGCATACCTCTTCGGCACGTTTGCCGAGGACGGCGCCTACGTTACCTTGACGAGCGCCGCAAAGGACCTCTACGACAACTCATTGCTCGTCAGGGCGTATGAGGAGACCAGGCTGGCGGCATTCACAAAGAACATCGGACTCTTCATTGCTTTGGTGGGAATTGCCATCTCATTCTACGGAATGGGTCAAGATACCACTCCGGCCCCATTGCCACCGCGTAAGGTGCTACCACTGTTGGAGGAACATCCACCGCAGGAATCATCTCAGCAATATCCGCCTCAGAGGTTTTGACCGATCCTTGTGGGGAAACCCGATGAAGGCCAATGAAGAAAAGGAAGTTCCCGGGAAGTGGGAAAAGACCGCCCTCATATTTGCAGTCGTCTTCTTCATCGTCGCGATTATCTTCGCGGCTTACGCAATAGCCATGTCCGTTGAATCCGGCAAGCTGTTGTTCGAGGACCACGACGAGTGGCAGGTGTACTGGGCAGAACGTGAAGGCCTCTGGATTACCGTCAGGACTCTCGGCGTGCTCTTCTTCATGCTGTCGATGGGTCTGGTTGCGTTATGGGTCTATTTGAGAAGAACGAGGACGAGATAGAATGTCCACCGGCTCTGGACTGAATAGGTTGCTTTGGGAACCAATCCTTTAATAGCCTCTGCAAGATTCGGGTCTGACTGTTCAAATCCCGCGATTCTTCGCCTTGTTGTCACCTGGTGATGAGGTGATGAACAGTTGTTGGAGGTGATAGAGATGAGGAGAGATTTCGTCAGAGCTGGTGTGGCCATTCTTCTTCTGGGTGCGGTTGTTTTCGTTCTTGGCATTTTCCTGGGCTACACTGCTTATGGTACACTGATACAGTACGCAGATGACCCATGGGCCAATGGTTCCACACTGGTCAGAGCGTATGAGGAGATGCGGAACGCAGAGATCGTCACTGGCCTGGGGTTCTTCATCGCTCTTATTGGCATTGCGATAGCATTCTATGGAATGATGCTTGAGCCATCACCGATAATAACACCAATGCCAGCACCACAACCGGTGCCATGGCAGCAGACCGAGCAACAACAGCCTCAGCAGTACCCGCCGCAGCCCTAGAGCTTCATCAGGACCTGCTGGACGAGATTGACATCTTTGTAGCTCACCCTTTCGGCTGTATGATCACCGGCACCCCCCCATCCGTGATGTATCCTACATGTACTATAAATTCCTATATATCACTATAGCAACCTATAAGTATGGCGGGCCGCATCATAACCACGATGGCCACGACGATCCAGATAAGGGAAGAGCTGAGGGACAGGCTCAACAGCATGAAGATCCATCCGAGGGAGACCTACAATGACATCATAGAGCGCCTTCTCGAGGACCTCCAGGAGCTGAACGATGAGACCAAGAAGGACATCCAAAAGGCCTTGAAGGAGATAGAGTCCGGGAAGTACAAGACCCATGAAGAGGTCAAGGAAGAACTGGGATTCAAGTGACCTTCGAAATCATCTGGTCTCAGTCCGCCCTCAAGCAACTGAAGAAGCTCGACCGCTCCGTGGCCAAAAGGATCGTCGACGCTGTGGACAAACTGCTCGCCGACCCGCACAGGGTCGTCAGTAGGATTGTGAACTCACCCTATTTCAGGCTCCGGGTCGGGGATTACAGCGTCCTGGTCGACATCCAAAGGAAGGAGCTCAGGGTTCTAGTGGTCAAAGTGGGACATCGGAAGAGCGTTTATGACCGTGACTCTGGATGATCCCTCCGAAACGATATGAAAAGCATCCCTCCACAATACGAGGCCTTCATTTGCATTCTCGGCGGCCTCTTCTTTCTTCGTGCTCCCCGATGATCAGGTCCTGTTCCGGTTGCCATCCTTCAGCATTTGTCACAGCTTCAAGTACTTCTCCACCCATCCCAAGAACGAGACCGCATCCTTCACCAAACGTTCGCTGTTCTTCTTTGAGATCGTCTTTCCAAGGTATCCAGCCTCCGACCGCATGTCCAGGGACCTCTTCAGTGTCTCTCTCTTCTTGCCGTCCTTGATCGTCTTGACCACATCTACATGCAGCCGAACAGCTTCCCTGTGGTCGGTGGACGCCCTTTGTTCCAGAAAGAAGACCGTCAAGGCGTCATTAGCGTTTATCATCGACTGGGTGGCGTTGAATCCCGCCGCGTTATGTCTTCCTCTCTTCAGGTTGTCCTGTGCCGATGCGAGGAATTCCCTGGCCTTGTTCAGATACCCAGAAGCCTCCGATCTCTTCACCTTCCTAACCACTTCGCATCACCATAGAGCACCTTTCCCTCTTCGAGCACGTTCAAGATGAACGGATCAGCTCTCTTCATCCGGTCCCTGACCTCGGTTACAGAGAGATACACCGGCACGATCGTCACATCGTACTTGTCCGTTAGCGTCCCCACGATCTCCAGGACCGCATCCTCGGGTTTCGTTCTCGAGTATACCACCAACACATCGATGTCACTTCTCTCGGTGAAATCACCTCTGGCGACCGAGCCGAAAAGGATGATGTTCCTTATGTGCTTTTTCTCCAGACCCTCGGAGAACTCCTTAGCTATGTCCAGGTAGCCGTCCCTTTCTGCGTAAATGAGATCTGTAATCTTCTCGTACAGAACGTGCCTCTGGTTCACCCTGTAGAGTTTGGACCTGCCCATCTTCCTGACCACAATTATCCTGGATTCGACAAGACTTCCGAGCGCTGGATGCACCGTGCCGAAAGACTGCTTCGTGGCCTTCACCAGGTCCTCAAGGCAATATTCCCTCTCCTCGTTCCTCACCATTTCTCTGAGGAGCTTCATCTTCGATCTGGAGCCCAGGATGTTCTCTAGCATTGTCTGTACCATGATCCCCGGACTATATATGTCTATCGATTATTCGATTCTAGAATCGAAGATTAGATTGTTCTTCTATCCACCTTTCGGCTGAATGATGATCGGTACGCCACCGTCCGTGATGATGATGTACTCGATGTTGCTGTTGGGATCGTTCAACGCCTGAAGGTACAGCTGTGTCAGGTAGGCCTGTGTCGCATTCGTCAGGTTGGGATCGCTCGCAAGGAACTGCTCGATGACCAGCCTGATGGCCTCCGCAGACCCGTTCGCCTTGATTATGGTCGCGTTCCTGAAGCCCTCGGCCTCTATGACCAGCACCTGCCTCTGGGCATCCGCGTTGATCACCGCCGCCTGTCGAAGGTATTCCGCGGTAAGGACCTTCTGCTCGGCCGCCTTCTTCTCCTCGATCGCCTGGTCCATGGTCAACGGAAGATCAACAGACCGGATCAGGAAGTCCTCCACTATGATGTCGTACGCGCCCAGGTCTGCAGTGATCAGGGTCAGCACCTGCATCTCCATGGCGACCCTTCCCACACCGCCGATGAACTCGCCGGTGAGGTTGGACGCCACGTTCCTAGGAGTGGTCCTCATGTACCTCTCCACCAGGTCGTAGTAGTCGCCCCTCTCTATCCTTATGTCCGCGACCTTGTCCGATGGCAGCCTGAAGATCAAAGAGCAATCGAGCCTTATGTCCAGGTTGTCGCTCGACCTCACCGTCAGCGTCGACCCGGTTGCCGACGTCATGTCCCTGGTCTGGGTGTTATACCTGATTATCTCTATCTCGCTCACAGCGAAGACCGGGTTGAAGTTCCAGCCTTCGTTTATCTCAGCCTTGTCCGGCCCGAACGGGCTCGTGACGACCACTCCCTTGTGTCCCGCTGGCACCACCACGAAGGAGGCCGCCATGAAGGAGATGATGATCACCAGTATGGACAGGATGAGTATGATCCACCCCCACTTCCATATGCCCTTCTCCTCGTCCCATAGGAATTTCTTCATTCGTTCACACCTCTTTTGGTTTATCTGACAGAGCAATGGCGCTGGGAATATAACATGTTGGTTCTCGATGCCTCCCTCGCAAGGGGTCGAAAATGTTGTGGATATGGTGGATTAGCGCATTCCAGGCCTTAACTCACCTGCGAACCGCAGTGCGGACAGAACTTCTGGTTGGGATCGACGCGTCCTCCACAGTTGCTGCAGAACCTCTGTGCCGAGGGCTGCTGGGGTTGCGGTTGTACGGGCGGCGGCGGTTGCTGTGCCGGGTATTGCGCCGGGTACTGCTGCAGGTATTGAGGATACTGCTGTGCGTAGACCACCGTCTGTTGCGGCGTGCCGTCCATCGCAAGGCCGATTATGAAAAGAATGAGACCGACCACGGCCAGTATGGGTCCCAAGAAGCATATGAACGGTATGAAGATCAGGACAATTCCCACGACCAGCATTATGACCCCAGTTATTGTAAGGTCCTCTCTCACCTGGATTCCTCCTGAGCAGAGCGTACGATTCTGGAGTATTTAAATTGTGTTTGGCTTGTAGCAATATCATTCCAGGTTGCCTCTTCGAAGTCGAACTTGTACATGAGATACAAGTTCGTATCGTATGTCTAGAGCCAATATCGTATTATGCTGGATTCATTCGTTTTGAAAAAGACTATTATACCTCGAATACGATTCCGATTCAATCAAGGGGGAGTAAGTGATGAGCAAACCACAAATGTGGAGGGGCACTCCAAGCCAACAGTCTTTGGAAAGGAACAGGATTCCAGTCGTTCTGATTGTCGGGATACTAGCTGCATCTCTCATGGCTTTTGTCGGTCAGGACGCCAGTGCGCAAACATATCCAACTGTGACTGTGACAGTCTACAGAGTCCAAGAAATCGATCCTATTGATCTTACCCTTGGAGACTGGGACTGGTATTACTACATCGGGGTTTTCGAAGGAGTATGGACATGGTCCTACTATCAGGCGCCCAACGGCGTGGACGTCATAATAAACGAAACCCATGACTTCCAGGTGACCACTGATACATTCACGTTCTCACTCGTGTTCTGTGAAGGCGATTTCTGGACGAATGATGACAGGGCGGATATAAGTTCAAATGCAACTGGCGGTGCCGACGATGAGGTTAGCTGCATCCCATCCCCTGGCGGAGTCCCTACCGGTGCTTACGTCGGCTACTGGGACCTTGTGTCGGAATCTCTTAGCGGTGACTCAACAATCCTGGAGCTAGGGTATTTCAAGACTTCGGGAGACTATGATGGCAGCACCGGAAACGATGAGAACGATGCCAACGTGTGGTTCGACATCACTGACAACTACTCCCCGCCGATTGCTGATGCAGGATCCTCCAAATCGGGGTACCTGGGGGACACTTTTGGCTTTGACGCTTCTGGTTCAACCGCATCTGCGGGTTCATCCATCGAGAGCTATGCATGGGACTTCAACGATGATGGATTCTACGATTCTTCATCCAAGATCGATACATGGACGTACACCACCAAAGGTTCACACGCAATCCGCCTCAGGGTAACGGACAGTTTGGGCGTCCACGGCTACGATACCACCACGGTCAATGTGATGAATCGAGAGCCGGTTGCCGCCTTCACTTTTGGACCCCTAAACGCAACTACAGATGATGACATAGCCTTCATTGACACATCAACGGATGACGACGGTACAATTGATGCCTGGAACTGGAGTTTCGGCGATGGCGAGTTCTCCGATGTTCAGAATCCAACTCATCGCTACTCCAGAGGTGGAGAGTACACTGTATCACTGAAAGTCACGGACAATGATGGAGATGAGGACACACACTCCCTGGTGATCGTGGTGGAGCAGGTTGAAGAGGATGACTTCGGCGGTCTCGGTGACGGTTGGTTGTGGATACTCTTGCTGGCAATCATCGTGGTTATGGTCGTAATCATCATATTCCTCGTGCTTAGAGGCAGACCGAAGGCTGCAGGATACGTTCAAGATGGCTCTCTCGAACAACAACCGCCTGTTCAATAGCGGAAGACAAATAAACACACACTGAGATTCGTGTCTTGAATGAGAAAGCTCGTTGTGGTCGGTCTCGCACTCGTTCTACTGTCGTTCAGTCCCGCAGTTACTGCCTACAAAGAATCAGATCAGCTCAACGGCGGCGAGACGACGCATCAGTTCATCATGGACCGCATCCCGATTATCCTTCAGAACGACGGATATACGTTCCTCTCTGATTTCCTGACCCCGTACCTGAACCAGATGAAGTACGGAAGCATGAGGGCCGACGAGACGCTCTGGGACTCGAGAGAGCATTACATGGACCCATTCACCCATCTGGGTTATCTCACATTCAAATCCGCCGGTACCCTGGCATTCGAGAGGTTCGACGAGGCCGTCACCCACTGGTTCACTGGGGACAAAGACAGCGCTTTCTACGACCTGGGGTGGTCCACCCACCTGGTCCAGGACCTGACCGTGCCACACCACGCACACGTGACCGCCTTGAACTACCACGCCGAATACGAGCAATGGGTCTACGACAACCAGCAGAGCTATCCGGTCTCCTCTGGCGGCATCTACAACTTCTCCTCATATCTCCCCGGCCACTACGAGAACGAACTGAGTCCCATGGACTGGGTGGACTACAACGCCCACTTCAGCATCGACTATTACACCTTCGTGAACGGCCCGAACAGTCAGGGCGACAACTACTACGCTTACGCTGCCAGCACCCTCCTTCGAAGGGCCCAGAGAACCTCCGCCGGCTACGTTCACATGTTCTTTTCCACGGTCAACACCGGACCTACCCTGCGGGAAGCTCATGACAAGTATGGGGGCTTGACCGACACCTTCGAGCTCCGCCCATTGGGCCCAAAGGATGACATGGGGATCATCAGCTACACCTGGGAGTTCGGGGACGGGACCTTCGGATACGAACGCAATGTAACCCACTCGTATTCCTGGCCAGGGATCTATTTGTGCAATATCACGGTGATGGACGCCTTCGGGCTGGAAGCGACAGACCGGATTGAGGTTCAGGTTCGAGATGACGTATATCCCGTCGCTGTCGCTGGGTTGGACTGGGTCATCCCGGAGGGTGGGTCGGTCCATCTGGACAGTTCTGGATCATGGGACAACATCGGCATAACAGGACTGCACTGGATTCTTGATCACGAGATTGTTAGCTTCAGCACGATACTCGATTGCACATTTCCCACTTACGGGGTTCACACCTTTTCCCTCCGGGTCGAGGACGCCGCCGGGAACTGGGATTCGGACTGGCTGACCGTGACCGTGCTGGACATCGAACCACCCATAGCCGATGCGGGTCCAGACCTCAACGTGTGGGCCGATCGCTATCTGATGTTCTTTGCCCTGGACAGCACTGATAACAACGGGATCGTGGACTATTACTGGGACTTCGGTGATGGATACTACTCTAACTCGAACGTCACCCGGCACAAGTACAGGGAAAGCGGCACATATACCGTCACACTTCAGGTCACGGATGTCTCGGGCAACACCGACACGGACACGATGATCGTTCAAGTGATGGAACCGGAAAAGGTGACGCGTCCACATCCTCTGGGGATAGTCCTTCTCATCCTGTTTGTTATCGCCGACATATGTGCTGTCGTCCTGCTTTTTGTCGTTGTCAGGAAGTATCGCAAGGAAGGAAACGAGCAATGAGACGGACCTATTGCTGAGGCGGATCCTTCTTCGGCGGTTGCTGCGGCTGCTGGTACTGTTGGTCCTGCGGAGGCTGCTGATACGGTTGCTGGTACTGCTGCTGAGGGGGCTGCTGATACTGCTGTTGCTCCGGTTGCTGCGGCTGTTGGGGGTCCTGAGGCTGCTGGGGATAAGGCTGTTGCGGATACTGTTGCTGGGGTTGTTGCTGCGGCTGCTGGTACTGTTGCTGCTGATACTGCTGTTGCTGGTAGTACTGCTGCTGGTCGTACTGTTGCTGTTGCTGCTGTTGCGCGTCCGGGGCCTTCTTCTTGCCGGCCATGACGACCGCCACAACGACGACCACGATTATCACGATTATGATGATCGCGATCAGAACGCCGATCCAAACCAGTGTGTCCAAGGCCTCCTCAACAGGATTGTCGCCGAATGGCACAATAGTGTAATCTACCACTATGGGTGTGGATCCATCGTTCCGCCATTTCAGCCAATAATCGCCAGCTGAATCGGCATAATATACTCCTGAGCTCGAAGTCCTGTCGAATTCCTCGTTATATCTGTTCCCGCTTTCGTCCTCCACCCAGAAGTCCACTGTGTCAAAGCCCTCGACGTCCCACCACCAGGTTAAAGTGCCCCAGGTGTCCAGATTGTACTTCTTGGTGTGCGTCGCTCCGGCATCGATGGTCACTTCTGTCGCGCTCACTATAGCGGGGACCGCCAGTGACGCCACAAGTGCCATCAGGGCGACCATGCTGAAGATTGCCTTGGTCCTCATGATCATAACCTCGCTTTGAGTGCTGACAGACCCATCTGACATATACTTTTCGCCGTGATTGTCACCTCCATTCCATCGAAAACTATTTTGCACCCGTGTCGATACGTGTTATGGTGATATTGTGGAGGAAAGAAGACAAGTTTCCCAAATGCCCCCGGACCAGCCACCTTCTCAATTCGAACGTCCCTACTACCAGCCTCAGCCACCCGGACCTCAACCGATGGCCCCTGCACCGCTTCCGCCCGAACGTTCCAGACCGACCACCGTGAGACAGGACATTTCGCCGCCCGTGCCGATCGCCTTCATGGTCATCTGCGTTACCGGCGTGGTGATCCTGGCGCTTGGTGCGTTGTACGGCGCCTCAGGTTCTCTCTCTACGGTCGAGTGGGATGAGAGACAGGACATAATGGTGTACGGTCGGATCATCATGCTGTTGGGTGCGATGCTGCTTTCCATCGGGCTTCTGGCAGCAGGGTTCGCATCGAAGGACATGAACCCCAGGAACCGGTCAACGCTCTACCTGGCCGGTGTCATAATAATGGCGATCGTTCTCATCTGGCCAAGCTATTGATGCACGGATTGGCCGAGACTCTCATTCCAGGCTATTTTTGAGCCCTCTCAGTGCAGGTTTTCTCAATGATCCAGGCATCCTCGAGCCTTTCTCGGTCCCCACTCACCCGTCCCACTATCTACAAAATTATTATATACCGCCTCTCAATAAAACCTCGGTGAATACCATGGAAGGAAGTCAACCTGTGGAAGCGCAGCAACAACCGCAACAGCAACAACAGCAGCCATATCAGCAACCCTACTACCCCCAGCCATATCCGGCCGCCCCAGCCCAGCCCGTGACGCCCCCGCCCATACCGGGGATGTACATGGGACTCGCGATCTTCGGGGGCATTCTGCTCGTCGTGGGCCTGATGGTCGGCTCGGCAGCCACATTCACGGACGACTATAGCGACACACTGGCCATCGGTGAGATAATCGGAGAGGTCGGAGGTCTGATGCTCGTCCTCGGGCTTCTGATACCGGCCTTCGTCGTGCACGACCTGGACCCGGTAGTCCGCTCTGGACTGCTGATCGCAGCCGGTCTGATCACGGGACTGCTGGTGTTATCCTTATAGGTCCGGTTCCGCGCATCGACGGAACACTTGCCATTATCCCCAGGGCGACCCTTCCCGAAAGCCTTTTATCGTGATTAGGATGTTCGTTCACTGGAGATCCAATGAAATGTGAGAATTGTGGTGTGGAGCTGACCTCTGGTGCAGATTTCTGCGCTTCTTGCGGAACCAAGGTGGGCACGGTCACCAAGAGCATGGCCGTGGTGCAGGATATCGGTGAGAAGACAATCGATCTGGCAAAGAGGGCCGGTGAGAAGGCCAAACCCCTGGCCAAGAAGGGTCTGAAGGCAACGGGTGGGGCGCTGACGAAGATCGGAAAGAAGCTGGAGAAGAAGGGCGAAGAATAGCCAGTATCCCCGTTAAACATAAATACCGCCGATTGGTTCATTCTTTCGGAGAGGGATTAAATGGAGGAGACCGAAGAGGAGGAGTTTGCACAATCCCAACGACCTGGCGGAACGCCAACTGGCGGCAACTCGAAGATCGTTCTTGCAGTTCTTGTGACTGTAGCAGTTCTCATCATAGCGCAGCTGATTGCGACCGCACTTCTCTTTTCTGCTATTGAAGGAATCGAGACAGATGGCGAGGAGGAGGCGGCCAGTGCATCATTTGCCTCATTCATCCGGGAGTTGGACACCTCAGCAACATTGACCTTTGCAGAGGTCAGCGGCAATCCGGAACCGCATGACCTGAGAATCCGTCTTTCGAACGCCTCTGCCGTGATCTCATACACATTGCCCAGCTACGACGATGGCGTGATGTTGATACCTACCGCTGGCTCAGCTTTCGCCCCACTGATGCAGTATATCGATGTAGCTGACAACGATAGGTTGAACGAGGATGACATGCTCAAATTGAGCGATCTGGATCCACTGTCTGGCTATGAGATACGCCTGATATCGGGTTCCACCGGTTCTCTGTTCGACTCCGTCAGCCTCCTGCCGCTCAGTGTTCCCGCAGTCTCGTTCTGCGGGGTGGAGGTTACCGGAACATCATCCGCAACCGTGACCTTTTGCCAAATGGGTGGAAGCACAGACCCGCTCGATCTGATGATAATACTCGAAGATTCTGTTGATTGGGGTGCCTACACGTTCCCCGCTAGCACTGACTTGACCGTCTTGTCCAAGCACTCCGGGAGCGATGTGGCGACTATCACCTATAGAGACCTGACGAATGACGGACGAGTCAGGACGGGAGACTACCTCAGGGTCACAGATCTTGATGAAGACACCGATTACACGATTCGGGTGCTTGCCCACGATACGAGCGGGGAGCTTGATCATCGAACATTCACCACCCAATTCACTGGGACCAGTGTGACGAGCGGCGGGTTTACCTCGGTTTTTGACACCAGCGAGACGACCGCGACAGCCATCTTCGGCGGCTTCGCACCGGCCCCTCCACAGCCCATCAGGCTCAACATAGTCCTATGGCAAGGAGGGATTGGCGGAACGTACCAGTTCCCAGACAACGCAAACGGGACCGTTCTTGTTCTTTCGTCCGGGACGTATCTGGGTAGCATCACCTACATCGACCATGCCGACAATCAATTCGTCGACGTGGGAGACGAACTACTACTGAGCGGACTTGACTCGGGGGAGGACTATGTGATTCTATTGGCATGGGATCCCACTGGCGATCTGCTTGACTATGGGGTCTTTTCGACCCCCGATTCAGTTATCCCGACAGGGACATGGGGAGCCAAGACCCCCGTCAGCAACACAGCATACAACGTCGACTTCGGAAAGGTAAATCCTGAGCCCCAGCCCATCGACCTAAGGATTATCTTGATCAGAAATGGAACGACAGAAGGTATGTACAGTTTCTCGTCAAATGACGATGGACCTCTGTACCTGGATGGCGGAACGAATGTTGGGACTCTGACATATGCGGACCTCGCTGACAACCAAAGGATAAACATAGGCGACCAGCTCAAGTTGACCAACCTATATCCCAATTCTGACTACACTCTCAAGATGGTCTGGGGACCCACTGGTGACCAGATTACTTCGACAACGTTCTCAACGCCTGCTTGATGATGAGTGCAACCTCAATTACCCCACAGCTTCGTCCATCATGAATCATAAACATCCTCCGAGGTTGATTATCCAGACATTCGAGGAGGAGTTCTTGGAGCCGGAGCTCAGACCGGAGTTCGTGGAGGAGATGAAGAAGAGAAGCAAGGAGCCGGTTGTCAAAGTGAAGGATTTCAAGAGGCATTTTGGTCTGGACGAGGATGAGTGAACCGGCAGACAGAGAATGTCTTCGTTCCTGTGGCACTCAGGGTTTTCCGATTCAAAGGCCACCCTATGCCAATCTAACACTGGTCCAAAATCTGAACCACAAAATACTTTACTCCAAAGGTCGATGGACAACCAACAGTGGAGGAGAATATGAGATTCAGGTTCATTGTATTGCCACTCTGGATCATTCTTCTGGCAAGTGTGATGGCACCATCGATACAGGGCACGAATCTGCCTGATCCTATTGTGCCACTCGACTCGGAGACCCCAGTCCCCAATGGCTGGGTCAACTTCACCACATATGACAGAGGGTTCTTCAGCGGCATTAGGTATGGAGACATGTACTATGTTGGTGAGCACTTCGTCATAAGAAACCAGACAGCATGGGAAAGCTTCTGGGCCAATCACAGCGGCAGTCCGGCACCCACGAACATCAGTTGGGGTACCGACATGGTCCTGGCAGCAATCCAAGGATGGGTCACTACCTGTTGCGAATCATATATAGAATTCACGAAGGCCTATCGTGACGGGGACAATCTGACTGTATGGATTTACAGGAGCTATCAGCATGGAATGCTTCAGGTGATTTCAAACCCATATCACATCATAGTGATTGAGAATGTTCCGAACGTGGAGTTCATAGATCCGATCTTCATCAACGACTTCTTTCCACCACAGGGTTCTATATCCATCAATGGGGGAGATGAATGGACCAACTCGACATCGGTCGTCCTCAACTTAGATTTCTACGACGATTCGTCTGGGGTATCGATGGTCCGGTACAGCAACGACGGCATTTGGGACACTGAACCTTGGGAAACTCCTCAATGGATCAAACCTTGGACTCTGGAACCGGGTGACGGAATCAAGTCGGTTTACTACCAAATAATCGACAATGCTGGCCATCAATCCATCACTTACTTGGACTACATCACACTGGATACGACACCTCCAACATTGGTGATTACGATCAACGATGGCAGTTTATGGACGAACTCGGTGTTCGTCACTCTCAATATCGCTTCATGGGACAATGTTTCGGGCGTTTCCCAGATACGGTTCAGCGATGATGGCGTCTGGGACACTGAGCAATGGGAGGCTCTCGGATCATACCGGAACTGGAATCTGACCTCGGGGGATGGCCTGAAGATCGTCTGGTGTCAATTAATGGACAATGCACACAACACATTCGAGGCATTGACAGCCGTTGGTTTGGACACCGTTCCTCCCACGGGATATGTCTACGATCCACCGCCAGGTTCCATTCAGTCCTCCATGTCATTCGTTGTGAGCTGGGGAGGTTTCGATTTCGACAGCGGAATCGCTGTGTACGATGTTCAATACAGGGACGGGGCCTCCGGAACCTGGTCGGACTGGATGCTTCAGACCCCGCTCACATCTGCATTGTTCGGACCAATCAGTCCCGTGAATCCTCAGGATGGTCACACCTACTGTTTCCGTGCAAGAGCCAAGGACATCGCCGGCAATACTGGGGACTACTCAGGCGGACTGGGGGACACATACGTTATCATGGATTTGCAGGCTCTCGATACCAATCCACCGATCATTAGCAGTCTTCTGCCGTCAAATTCTTCTGTCACGAATGACAACACTCCCACCATCTACGCCGAATACTACGATCCCTCTGGGATCAACGTCGGTAGTGTCCTCCTTCAGGTAGACGGGATTGACGTCACATCATCAGCACTGGTCACTTCCTCGAGTGTTGTCTACATTCCAACAACACCACTGTCCGAAGGTTCTCATCAGGCTTACGTCTCTTTGAGGGACAGCTCAGTCAATTCCAACGAAGCCAGTGTTCTCTGGAGATTCAGTGTGGAGACTTCTCTCCCAGACACGACTCCACCCGTGATCACCGATTTGCGACCTCTTGACAATTCAGCTAATGAAGATAGCACCCCAACGATATCTGCCAGATACGGAGATTTCTCAGGGATAGACATCAGCAGCGTCATTCTGAGGTTGGACGGGAATGATGTCACCTCTTCAGCTTCTGTCACCCAGTATGGCATCACGTACGGAGCGACATTCGAGCTGAGAGACGGACTCCACTTGGTCTATATTGAGGTACGGGACAATTCCAGCAACAGGAACAAAGCGATCAGGTACTGGTCATTCACGGTTATCTACCAAGATGACATCGACCTGGACGGTCTGCCGGATGATTGGGAGATGATGAAACTGGGCGACCTCTCTATGGACGGGAGCGACGATCCCGACCACGATGGCCTGACAAACCTGCAGGAATACAACCTCCGAACCGATCCCCTAGATGACGATACCGACGGGGATGGGATTGGTGACCGCGATGATCCAAACCCCTTGGTGCCCAAACCGGCTGAGAAGGGGGTTCTTGAGGAACCTTGGCTGTGGGTCTTGATACTTCTGGTCGTTGTGCTCGTGGCTTCGCTGGTTGTGCTGATTCTGAAGTTCAGAACGGGTAAGGAAGAAGATCTCGAACAAGAAGAAGATGCTTGATTACTACTTGCTAGCTCTGGTTCTGCGCTTACTCCGCTGACCGAATGTGTCGCGATCTATATCGACTCTCAGTCAATATCATGTCATATGCCAGGCTTCCGCCCTTCGATTTCTCTTCGATCTCCGAGTGGGCCTCAAAACCAAGTTTCCTGAACATCTTGAGACTCCTGACATTGTAATCGCTCACTCCACATCCGAAGATTGCATCTGCGTTCTCTTTCTCGAAACCTAACTCGACCAACAGTCTGACCGCATTTGTTCCAATTCCCTTTCCCCAGAACTCCTTCTCCCCGATCATGATATCAATCCGTCTCAGGTCCTGGATAGGCATCTTCTCAAGTATCCTCTCCAGATTCATCTTCTGGAGGTAGCACTCCCCGATTGGTCTTCCCTCGAACTCAATCATGAAGCAGAACGCGTGCCTGCACACGCCCCGATAGATCCTCTTCACCATCTCCAGGCTGTATCCATCAGCATTTCCATCGGCATAGTAAAGCACCTCCGGATCGCTGTTCCACTTGTGTAGAATGTCCCAGTCATCTTCTGTCATCGGACGCAGTACTATGTTTCCACTTCGAAGTGTGATATCATGTTCCTTCAGCTTCTCCACGTCCCTCCCCCGCTCACTCGCGCAGATTCTTCTCATACAAAACGTGATAGCGCTTGAATCCCAACTTCTCGTGCAACTTCTGAGAGGCCTCGTTCTCAATGCCAGTGTCCGAGCGAAGCAGATGGGCCCCTCTCACTCTGGCGACCTCCTCTATGTGCTCCAGCATCTCCGTCCCGACGCCCTTTCCCCTGAAGTCGACCATTACGGCGATGTCCATCACATAGGCGATAGTCGTATCATAGCCTTCGATGTCCTCGAAGGTCACCCACAGGTACCCAACGATCGTTCCGTGCTCATCCTCGACTATCTCGGCGATCGTCCTCTTGTCCTTGGCGGACTCCTCAAGGCGGGAAAGGAACTCCTCCGGTTGCGGAGATCTCATCCACTTCTCCCAGTACTCCTCGTAAGGCATATTCCGAAATGCCGGCGTCTCAACGGCGTAGTTTATTTGACAATGGACGACCAGCAAAACTTGCCTGTCCCTCTTGACGTCCATTGGCCTGTATCGAAGCATGTGCACAACCTCTACGACTTGATCATCGTGAGGACCATCTTGAACCTGGATGCCGCCTTCAAAGCATGCGGTTCGTTGCCCGGCATTATTATCATTTCACCTTCTTTCAGAAGATGCAGTTTGCCGGATATCGTGATCTCCACTTCCCCGTCCAGCACGTGGACCATTGCATCATAAGGTGTGGTGTGCTCGCTGAGCGCCTGTCCCTCATCAAACGCAAAAAGGGTGACCGTTCCCACGTTCTTGTCGACCAAAGTCCTGCTGACTATGGACCCCTCTTGGTATTCCACCAGATCTGCCAGGTTGGTCGCTTCTTGTTTCAGTTCCTCATCCTCTTCCATTCACCGCACCGGACCTCTAATCGAGTTTCAACTTCTTTATCCTATCTGATGGTCTGAAAAACAAAAGACGAAGTGAAGGGGGCCAGACCGACCCAGGTTGCGGTGCACGATCCGAGGGGATAGCTAACTTCGCCTCCTTGGGTGTCTATCTAGCTTGGTTTGTACGCCCTCACCTTAACGCTGGATACCTTGGTCGCAGCCTTCAACGCCTCCTCGGTCGTCAGGTCCGCGTCCTTGAGTATCTGCTGTGCGTTCTCGCCGGTTATGACGTCCCCGACAGGGAACGTGGCCTCGCCGACGACCTCCACCCTCTCGAATCCGGCGTCCTTGATCGCCTGCAGGTAGTCCTCTCTGAGTATCGCCCCAGAGATACAGCCCACATATGCCTCCTTGGATGCCTTCAGCGCCTCAGGGAGTTCTCCCAGAAGTACGATGTCCGAGATCATTACCCTGCCGCCCGGCTTCAGTACCCGGAACGCCTCTTCGAACACCCTCTTCTTATCCGGTGCCAGGTTGATCACGCAGTTGGATATGATCAGGTCGGCGGTGTTGTCCGCGACCGGAAGGTTGTCTATCTCTCCCAGGCGGAACTCCACGTTCTCGACGTTGCCGTTCTTTGCGTTGGCCCTCGCCCTGTCCAGCATCTCCGGGGTCATGTCGACGCCGATGACCTTGCCGTCCTTCCCGACCTTCTTGGCGGCCAGGAAGCAGTCTATTCCCGCGCCGGAGCCCAGATCTATGACCGTCTCGCCTTCCTCGATGGAAGCAAGGGCGGTGGGATTGCCGCAGCCCAGGCCCAGGTCCGCTCCCTCCGGGAGGGCCTCAAGCTCCTCCTTGGAGTAGCCGATGGCCTTGCTGACGGATTCTTGATCGATCGATGGTCCGCAATCGCACGGACCAGATGACTCTGAACCTGAGGATCCGCAACAGGGGGTGTTGTTCTTAGCGACCTTGGCATAGCCTTCCCGCACGGTCTTCTTGATTTCAGCTTCTTTCATTCTTATCACCTCTTGCCTAGCCTATCATCTCTTCCAGTACTGGCCCGAGCTTCCCCCGGACCGCGTCGCTGAGCTCATTGACCTTCATTAGGAACACACAACACGAATCGCCCTCTCCCTCGGACAATACGACGGCCAGCTTGTCTCCTCCCTTGACGCCCATCCTGTCCCTGACCTCTTTGGGCAGGACCGTCTGTCCTCGATCGTCCACGCTTATGATGGAAATGACCTGGCAGCAGGTCGACTCCGAGCAATCCTCCCCGCAGGACTCTTCTTCCTCATTCTTTGCCATCCTCCTCACCTCTTCTCAGCTTTCATCTTTCACGTCATTTCGGACGCTTGATCCTCAGCAATCTCGCCCACGCGCTTCCCTCTTCCTTTCTGGACGTGACCATATGACTTCCCTCGTCCTTGATGGGCGTGACCATCTAGCCTCTCGAGCTTATGTCCGATGTGACCACGCCTCGGTCCCTAGCCGCTCTTAGTCTGTCCGCGTCCAATCATGTCACCTAGAACTCGATAGACTTCAGAGTATTTATATTCTTCTGAGAAATCAGAATTTTCTGATAATTATGAATTGGAGGACGGCTAGAGCCCAACGGTCTTGATCAAATCCAACGTGTCCATGTCATTTATCTTCACCATTGTGTTGGAGACAGTGTATATGCTATCCTCGATGTAGAGCGATCGCCTCACGTATGAGTCCCACCTGTAGGTGTATGGGTCGTTTGGATCGTTGTTCATATGGGATATGGTCCCCTTGAGCTCGAAACCATCCTCGATGGTCAGCTTGAAGACAAACGCACCCTGCATGACGAACTCACCGTATGCCCACGAAGGTATCTCTCCGGTGTACTTGCTCTCATCCACTTCGTGCAGCTGGATGGGTATTATGAGCAGGTCCTTCGACCTGTCGAACAGGAAGGCCTTGTGGTCGTAGAGCGCCTCGGAATGCGTTCCCCGGTCTCCGATGTCGATCTTGGCGACCTCCTTCGGCCTGTACACGTTGGTGACGTCGAACAGGGACATCTTCAGCCCCTGGAACCATGCGAATCTTCCCTGGTCATCGGCGTCCTTTCCTACCCCAATGACGTGGTTCTCATCGTACGGATGAAGGTATGTCGAGAATCCCGGGATCTTCAGCTTTCCAAGCACCTTGGGATCTTTGGGGTTCCTGAGATCTATGACGAAGAAGGGATCGATCTGCTTGAACGTGACGAGGTAGCAGCGGTTGCCTAAGAACCTCGCCGAGTAGATGGTCTCTCCGGGCGCCAGTCCTTCCAGCTTGCCGATAGTTTCCATGTCCTCGTTCAGCACGTACACGTTGTTCTTGCTGTCATCTCTCCCCCACCACCACGATCCGACCGTGGTCGCGATCCTGAAGTATCCTTTGTGCTCATCCATCGAGAACTGGTTGAGTATCGTCCCTGGGACTATCCCGCTGGCAACATAACTTATCCTGCCTTCTCTGATGGCTATCTTGTGGATCACTGTGCATGGGAACCATTCTCTTCCAGAGCTTGAAGGCGAGTGTATGTAGTGGTGTTTTGCCAGGTACACATGATCCATGGAGGCATACATCACGTGGCCGGCGTCGGTGAGGTAGACCTTCTGATTCAATGTCGAGTCTTCCACGTTTATGGAGAGGATCGAGGTCAAGGTGTACGAGTACGCAGGGTCTGCCCAGTAATAGATGTCCCACGGGTTGATCTGATTCGTGACTCCGTTGTTGGTGGTCACGGGCAGACGGATTTCATCATCGTTGTACCAGTAGTACATGTAATAAGTCACGGCAAGGTAGACATGGTCACCTATGAGGCGTGAATCCAGATAGTACCCTTCTGTGGTCACGTTCTGTATCAGGTTGGGATTCGATCTCGAGGATATGTCGTAGACTAGAACGGACGCTCCGCGGTAGTAAGGTCTGGAGTCCCAGACGTAGTACCCATAGTAATACTCGGACCCTATGATGACAAGTCGTGAATCGGTCACAAAAAGACCGCTCGCATGATAGTCCAATTGGATTCTGGAGACCACCTGAGCGTTGATAGCTGGATATGCTCTCAGGATCACCACTTCGTCTCCGGTCAGCACGTAGAGGTACTTGCCGTCCGTCTTCACTATGTCAGGCTCATCCACTCCCTCCACCTGTATATTGGTTTCAGAGTAGTCAGTGGACCCGCTAGCATCCATCATCATCGTTGTCGTCTCGCCGGTTCCTCCCAACATAGCCGTCGGTCCACTCGAGTCCCCGATGTTCCTGTCTTTATACTCCTCCCTGGAATCATCTATGAACTTCTTCATCTCAGAGGAGTTCGAGAAGCTCCTGACGTCGTCGTCATACTCCCCCACTGGCAGATCATCATCATTCGGGTTCAAGGCCACCAGAGCGGAGAGCAGAATGGCCAACAACAGAAACACTACTGCCCACACGAACACTACTTGGGAATGCTCTTTCTTCATCTGCTTCCACCGTTATCTATCTAAGTAAAGGGCTATAGATGGTGTTTTTGGTACAGTGTTTTGTCAATGAAGGATTCTAATCAGAATTAGTTATGCAACTGGAGTGAAGAAATCACTTTTCAGTAAGGGGATGAGGCTGGACCCGTTTGGCCGATCATATCAGTACGGTTCCGTCCAGATCTCGTAGTAGCTCCTCGGATGTTTGCACGCTGGACATATCTCAGGCGCCTCGGCCCCCTCGTGGACGTAGCCGCAGTTGTCGCACTTCCACTTCGTGGGCTGTTCCTTCTTGAACACCAGTCCCTTCTCGATGTTATCAAGGATCTTTCGGTATCTCCTCTCGTGGTGGGACTCGACCTTGGCTATCTCCCTGAAGCTCGCAGCGACCTCCGGGAACCCTTCCTCGTCCGCGATCTTCGCGAAGTTGGGATATATCGTTCCCCATTCAGCCAGTTCGCCTTCTGCTCCGGCCAACAGGTTCTCGGCCGTGGTCCCCGTCACACCGGCTGGGTACTCGGCCGTTATCTCGACCATTCCGCCCTGCAGGTGTTTGAAGAAGACCTCCCCGTGCTCTTTCTCGTTCCGTGCGGTCTCCAAGAACAATGCCGATATCTGCTCATATCCTTCCTTCTTCGCCTTTGAGGCGAACATGGTGTATCGGTTCCTCGCCTGGGATTCCCCCGCGAAGGCTGCCAACAGATTCTTCTCCGTCTGGGTTCCTTTCAAACTCTCCATCTTATCACTCCTTTGTTTGCCTAGTAATCCTCACGGTCCCGAATGCATCATGGGTACGTATTCGTCAAAGTCCTCGAACCTCTCCGCAAACTCCTTCTCTATCTCCAGCAGTTTGTAATGCCCCATCTCCATTGCCGCCAGATAGGCAAGCGTGGCCCTTGTGTTCGGGTCCTCGAACAGCTCTGAGAGCGACTTGTAGAACTCGTTCGCGGCCATCTCCGCCTTCATGGCGCTCTCCAGTATCTTGGACAGCGGCACCGCCTCATCGGGGAACATTATCTCCGGAAGCGGCACTGGTGATTCTTTCGGCAATACCACTTCTTTCCCGGGGAAGTTCTCTCCATATATCGATTCGAGTTTCTCCTGATGCTTCTTCTCCTCTCCCGCCAGGAAGTTCAACTTGTCTTTCAGGAAGGCGTTCTTCACACCTTCCGCCAAGGTTGCGTACACCTCGATGGCGCTCACTTCGCTCTTGATCGCTGCCAGGAGCATATCGTCCATGCTGTATTTGCTCAAATCCATCTTGCTCACCATTAATATGTCAGATTCACTAAAGATCCAGTTCCTTGATCCCGGGTTCCTTCGCTACTCCTTGATCCAGAGACCGTGCACGTTGCAGTATTCCCTTGCGTATGCGATTTCTTCCGATGTCTCGAACTCGGCTTCAGCAGCCTCTCCAGGCTTCAGGAACTTTCTGAGAACCTTCGAGTCAGTCACGACCTGTATCCACTCGATATAGTGCTGCTCCTCCATGGGATGCGGGATTGAACCGACCTTGACCCTCACTCCGTTGTCCGTTTTCTCCACAACAGGGACGTGCTTCTCTTTTCCTTCCTGGGCCTCTGTCTTGACTTCCATCAGTGTCATATCCTCGCCACAACATACCAGGGTTCCACCACCTGCATGCAGGACCTCCACTATGTTCCCACATTCACCGCACTTATACACTTCCAATCTTCCCGTCATTCTTGTCCTCCTCCCTCATTTCATAACGTCTATGCTTTTGTGCTTTTCGATAATCTCATCTGCCAACTTGTCCAGGGCTTCGAGATCCTCCTGTTTTGGATGTCCCTTTATCACGACGGGTTCCAAGAGCTCGGCCTTCAGGTTGGGTATCATTTCCGCTATCTGTTCGACCATTCTGCTGCCCCAGCCGTAGGAACCGATGATCGCGGCGAACCTGAGCTTCGGCCTCAATGCATTGGCGAGGAATATCACGTTCTGGGCAACCGGATGGGGCCCGACGTGAACGGTGGGCGACGCAATCACGATGGTCGCGGCGTCGACCAGGTCTATCGCCAGTTCGCCGATGTCGGTCTTCGTGAGGTCGTACACCTTAACCACTGGACCCCTCTCAACAAGAGCGTCCGCGAGATGCTCAACCATTCTCCGCGTGCTGTCGTGCATGCTGACATAGGCTATGATGACCTCGTTCTTGACATCAGGCGATATCCAGTCCTTGTAGGCGTCCAGTATGAACTTGGGATTGTCATATGAAGGGCCGTGGCTCGTCGCGATGATCTCCACATCCATCCCGTCGATTTTCTCCAGGTGCTTCTGGATCTTGTTCCTGAAAGGCATCATGATCTCCGCGTAGTACCTCTTGGCCATATCGTACGTTCTCGATTCGTTCCTCACGAAGACGTCGCTGGTGGCAAAATGAGATCCGAGGAAATCGCAGGTGAAAAGGATCTTGTCCTCTCTCAGATATGTGAACATGGTCTCGGGCCAGTGCACCCAGGGCGCATAGATGAACTCAAGCGTCTTGTCCCCGAGCGACAGCGTCTCCCCATCCTCAACGGTAATGAACCTGTCCTCCTGGACCGAAAGATGGTCGATCAGCATTTTCTTGCATTTGGGATTGGTGACAACCTTCGCATTTGGATGGAGCTCCAGGATCTTCGGTATCGAACCCGAATGGTCCTGTTCGGCATGGTGTGAGATGACGTATTCGATTTGTCCCACGCCCAGCTTCTTCAGGTTGGACAGAAGATCGTGTTCTTTGGATGGGTCCACGGTATCCAGCAATGCCGTCTTCTCGCTGCCTTTTATCAGATACGAGTTGTAAGTGGTCCCGTTGGGAAGCGGTATGAGGGCGTCGAACAGTCTCCTATCCCAGTCTATGGCTCCAACGCTATGGACGTTTACCTTCAGTTCCCGCACGGCCATACTAATCTACCTTCTCGAAGTCTTCCTTACCTGCGCCGCATATCGGACAGACCCAATCCTCGGGCAGCTGATCGAAGGTCGTCTCCGGCTCTATGCCGCCATCTGGATCTCCCTTAATGGGGTCGTATATGTATCCACAAACCTCGCATTTCCATTTGACCATTTCCGCCATATTTCCTTCCTCCTCTAACCTCAAAGCAATCGTTTATGATTCTCTCGAACTACATATTCTTTGCTTATTCTCAGCATCACAGCAGCCTCTTCTCGCCTTCTAATGTCCTCAGGTCAGTGATGTCCTGGGTGACCTCCAGGCAACCCAGATAATCCCCGCTCCTGCCACGCAGCGCGAAGTACCTGACGTGGATCTTCTTTCCTTTCATGTCTATCCAGAACTCTTCTACGTCGCTTTCACCCCTCTTGAAGTCATCCAGTATCTTGTTGACCACGTGCACGCTCTTCTCCGGGTGGCAGTTCTGGACCTTTCTGCCGATTGTCGCTTTGTTCCTCTGAAACAACCCTCCTCCACCGTCGGTGAAGAACCTGACATCGTCATGGTCGTCAACAAAGGTCAGGTCCACGGGAAGTGTGCTGAACACAGCATCGATCTGTTCTACTGACAGGGTCCCAGTCTCGAACTCTATCGTGCCCTCGATTCCGATCTCCGGGGCCGTTTCCGTTTCCTCGACCGCAACTCTCTCGGGCTGTGGCGTGAAGCAGCAATATCCGATGTCATCGAACTCCTTGGTTATCTCGGGCCACTCATCATCCTCTATCACCTGCATGCTTGCGGGGAAAAGTACGTTGTTCTCTTTGTTGAAGTGATTTGCCAGCGTATCTGCCAGGGCGCATGAGACCTCATCAAGTTGCCTTCCGAAATCGTGGAATTTCATGCCCTTCCTTCCCTCGTACAGGTCGTAGAGCTTCTTCTTCAACCCACGTATCTGGTCGTGGTCCATCCACATGATCTTGGGCGGTTCTACGATGCCGTGCTTCTCAAGATACGGGAACAGGACGTTCTCTTCCCGAAGGTAGTGGCTGTCAGAGTCCTTCATGTGTTCCACGACATGGTCCAGATGCTTCAGGTTGTCCTCTATGGACCCCCAGCCTTTTGAGGTCTTGACCTCGGCCGCATTGGCTTTCAGCTCGTCAGCCAGAAGCAGCATCTGCGTGTGTTCCCCCATCAGGATGTTGATCGGGTGCCCCTCCGGCGCAATTGCCTCATGCTCCTCCAGCGTATCCTTGAACAGAGCTAGGTGCACCTCGCACAGCTTCTGTATCTCCTCCACCTCCATGCCTTCGTCTACCAGCTCCTGCTCCGCTTTTGCAATGTCAGCTGGTGTGACGTTCTTTACCATCTCGCCGAACTCCCTCTTGACGTCATCGAAGTTCTCACCGTCGTGCAGCCTCTTGATCATATCCTTCAGGACTTCCTTGTTAGGCGTTTTGTTCATACTATGCCTCCTTCGAAATGCCTCACGATTCCTTCTGCCATCTGGGATCTGCACGAGTTAGCCGTGCATAGGAATAATATCCTTTGTCTGTCACTGACCATGGTAACTCCCCCGTTGCTAAGAAGTGTCCCTCTTCCGGCGGGTGTTCGATAATACTCTGCTCCTTTTATGCGTTGTCATTCGGGCATATGTCTGAGCGTAATGAAAAAGCATTTAGGGTTGATTGAATTAGGTCTCCCAAGAACGAATGGGGGTGTGTGGATATGGTGAAGATCACCGATGAGATAAGGAAGTTCGTCGAGACGCAGAAGATATCCTACGTTGCGACCGTGAACAAGAAAGGCCATCCCAACATCTCTCCAAAGGGACCGTTGAGGATAGTTGACGACAAGACGCTGGCATTTGCCGATCTTTTCTCGAAGAAGACCAGGGACAACCTCAAGGAGAACCCGTGGATCGCGGTCAGCGTGGTGGACGTGGGGAAGAAGGAGGGGTTCCAGTTCAGGGGCAAGGCGGAGATTCTCACTGACGGACCGCTCTACGAGCAGATAGTGGAAGAGATCTCAAAGCCGTATACCAAGAGACCTATGGTCCAATCAGTGGTGAAGATAGGAGTGAAAGAGATCCACGACCTGGCCCCGCCGGGAGAGTATTATCTGGAGTGATCCGCGTCAGAGGACGTGGTAACCGACCCTAAGAGCCACTGAGCCCGATCCAGAAGAGCAAGAATAATAAGGTCGCGTATTGGTTACCCAATGGATTCAACTGAGGAAGGGGAGGATATGACAAGAACCGTGGATGTCTACTTCGATTATGTTTGTCCTTATACCTACGTCGCATCTAAAAGAGAGCCTCTGCTGAAAGCAGAATTCGACGTCGAGTTCAACTGGAGGGCTTGGGAGATACATCCGGAAAGGACCACCCCGCCCTTGATACGGAGAAGCCTGTCACCATCCTATGCCACCGCATCGCTTGGAAAGGAGATAAACGTGGACTTCACCCTGCCGGAACACCGGTCAAATTCGCGAAACGCATTGATAGGGGCGGAGATCGCAAGGAAGATGGGGAAGTTCAAGCAGTACCAGGACTCGATCTGGCGCGTTCACTGGGAGGAGAAGAAGGACATTGCCGACGTCAACGTTCTGAAAGAGGTCGCCTCAAGCGTCGGTATGGACCCAGGTGTTTTTGAACGGGAGCTCGCCAACCCGGAGTTCGACGCCATCCTCAATGAGAACGACAGGGAGGCCGAAAGGATTGGCGTGGATAAGGTCCCAAGCTATGTTCTCGGGAAGAGAATCGTGGTCGGGGACATCTTCATGCGCGACCTGAAAATGGAACTGGCCAGGTTCTTGCAGAGTTAGTGTATGTACCTGACGCTGGAAGCGTCGAAATTATCAACCAGCTCAAAATCCAAGCTCTGAGGCTGCCAGGCAACGTCCGGATACACAAGGCTCGGGAAGAACTGTGTATAATCCTCGGCTATCTTGGTGGCCAGGTGGTCAGGACCGAAGAGCTCCTTCGTTATCTCGTACGTTGTCATCCTGGTGGAGAACTCGTCCACATCCCCGAGGGCGTGAATGTACTCATGAAGCAGTACGTGGAAGACATATGGCTTGTAGAGATCCGGGTCCGTCTCCTTGATCCTGTCCATCGGGATCCTGTTCATCACAATGATGTTGGTGGCTACCGGATAGAACGCTCCCAGGAACCCCTTCGGGTGGTTCCCCAGGTCACCTATTCCCAGCATTAACCCAGCTCTCCTCTTTCTTCTGGTCTTGATGACCGCGAGCTTCACGAGCTCGAATATCGCAGGGAGGTCCTTTGCCTCTCTCAATCTCTCATCGAACGTTTTCGGCATCTAACATACTATTTGCAGTCTATCCTTTTAAGGTGTTGTTTTCACTTCCGAGAGTGACAATTACTAACACGGCCAAATGGAGAGTGTGATCTGGATCGGCTGGGTCACACCTGGAAGGAAGATCTCCGTCATCCTCGCCGCCGTATCCGTTTGACCACCGGCCTCGCCAAAGGACACTGAGACATCCATGTATCTGCCACAAAGCTCGAATTGGAATCTGTCCTCGTCCACCAACGAAGACAGCACTTGCGTGATCCTGTGGTTGTACCTTCCATCTCCGTCGAAGTTATTCTCCGGAACTCCAGATTGCACCAGAAGAAGCTCTTCCACCATCATGTCCAGCACCGAGATGTCCTTGGACACGATCACGCCCCCTTCGACGTCCACGTACGAAGCGTTGGGTACGGTGGATCCCAGTAGCGCATTTGACGTTCTTGTCGTCAGGGTATGCAGATCACTGAACTCTGAGACGTCCTCGGCCTGTCGGAGGTGCGTGGACACTCCCAGGATCAAGGTCGAAGCGACCAGGAGGATGGCCAGGAACATGATGGCGTCAAAGGCAGCCGCTTGACCGTTCGTGTTGCCGATACTACGCAATCTCATACCTCCCAAATGGTGACCCTCATCATCGCTGGGTGGTTCTGTCCGTATGCATTGGATATGATGACCGGGACCGACGTTGTTCTTGACAGTGCGCTCTCTCTGACCTCTTCTCCCGCTGACCAGTCGTACTTCTCTTCGTACAGGCCGACATCCGCTATGGTGACATTGTAGTGAAATCCCAACATATCTGGACGGAAGGAATCATGTAGCTTCTCTCTCCCCTCTGCATCAAGTCTGAAGGAGTCGAACCGGCCTATTTCTGAGCCGAAGAGCAGAAGCTCGAACGATAGTATTGAATCGCAGAACGACTCCAACTGTTGGGTTAGGCGGTCCTCCTCCCTGCGCTCGGAATAAGAAACAAAACCCTCCGCGATCGTCATGAGGAAGATGAAAACGGCCACTATGACGACAAGTATCGCCGGGATCTCCTCGAATATATCGACTGTTCCAGCTTCATCCCCGACAACCATCCGGTCGGTAACGGTCGATCGAGATATATCCGCTTCGAATGAAGTGTTATATACTGCACCAGTGTTGCCGGGGCGGTGTATTCCGTGAGAGGGGTGCTCTTCAAGAAAAGGATTAGATTAGATGATAGAGGTGCTTTGGAAGGAATGCCTCTGCAATTGATCATCATGGTGGTCATAGCAGGGATAGCCATCTCAATAATTATTGCCTGGCTGACAATATTCACCGCTCCAGACCTCTCCAAGATTGAGGTCTACAGCGCCGAGCCTGAGGCGGACCCGATCAGGATAACCGAGAACACGACATCGATCACGGTCAAGGCCTGGGACACGAAAGGGAACCCTCTGGAAGGCGTTTCCATCAAGATGTCGGGAGCCAACCTCATCATAGCCGGGATGACCGGAGCTGACGGGACCTTCACGGCGAGAAATCTGGACATAGACATAGGTACATCGGACTTCGGCACCATCCGGGTGGAAGCCGAGTTCTCTGGGACCCTCAGCATCACCAAGTCCCTTAACATCGTGGTGACAAAGTCGTGAGGGCTCTGATTGAGCAGACTGGAACGGGATGAGAAGGCCCTCGAGGGCATGCCTCTGAAGCTCTTGATCGTGGCCTTGGTGATGGGAATAACGCTGCCGTCAATCCTGGCGATGTGGGCCAATGTGGAGAAGGTCCAGATAGGGAACCATTTGTTGTCGGAGATGGATTATCTCAATATCAGGATCAATCAGGTCTATCGGAGCGGTCCTGGCAATACAATGATCGTTGAACTCGATCTCAAGTCCGGTATCTTCACGTCCATCGACTATGTTCTGTTAGGAGGTGGGTTGGACACACACTGGAAAGGCACCATAAGATGGAAGCTGGCTGGCGAAGGAGAGAATGTCATCCCCATTGAAGGCGAAGTCCCAGTATGCGGTGAGAGCGGAGAAGCCTTCCAATTGAACGAGGGCCATAGCTCACTCTACTTGAAAGTGAAAAAGAAGGAAGATGGTTTGGTGTTCGTCGAGATCTCTGCTGTGAACTAGGCCTGCGCCACGGTCCACAAGACATCAACAGGAACGTATGCCCAGTATGCCGAACCTGGAACGAATGCCTCTCCCGCCATGACGGTTCTGAGATTATACGGTCCAGTCGGGTCGTATGTCTCTATATCCGTCGCACCAGTGTCGGCAATGAAGTCCGCTGAGGTGTAGGTCGTCGAGAACGACGGATATCCAACCAGGTTCCATCCCTCGTACAGCTGAATGTTGATCCAAGGTGTCGGTACAATGCCTGCATAGGTGATGGTTCCGGCTGAGAGCACGTTCACCCAGGCACCTGCGGCGTTGTCCGTTATCGGGACCACGCTGTATGGCTTGGTCACATCGTAGACCGGCCACGGGTTGGATGCCATCGGATCGTACGTCCAGACCCTGTCGAAGCTGACTGTCTGCAGCAACGTGGTCAGCGTCATGTCCGCCTCCCGGAGGAGGTTTGACATAAGCTGAGGTCCGGCTGTGAGCGCCCGGGTCACCTTGGCTGCCTGATCGGCAGTGTTCGCTGTGTTGGCGTCGTCGTCAACCGCCTCGACGTAGTAGAAGTAGTCGTTGGGGTCGCCATCGCCCGCGCCGTTATCTGAGTAGGTAGAATCTCCTGCTGTGACGGCGCCTATCAATCCATAGCTCGCACCGCTCGGGTCGTAGGCTGTTCCTCTGTAGACGTTGTATTGAAGAACGTCGTTCTCTCCGGCTCCGTCATCGGCCGAGAGCGTCCAAGACAGGTATACGTCCTGGAACGGAGTCGGTGATAGTTCTGCCATCAGTCCCGTTGGTGCCTCGACCCTTCTGTCAGGCGGTACCGCGATTATCTCGAATGTCGCACTGTAGTAAGTTCCCCAGTTACCTGCGGCGTCCTGTCCGTGTACCCATACGGTGTGCGGTCCTATCGCACCCCAGGTCTCCAGATTGACACGGTCGGGGGAAGTCCAGGTGACGTTCTCCTTCACGCTGTCAAAGGTCCCGTCCAAAGGCATCAATGGTGTCCCTGTACCGTCGTCAGTGGGTATCGCTGGCATGCCGGGCTGGACGAAGAACTCCGCTGCCTGTATGGCAGAATCGCCCTTCTTACCGTCGTCGATCGTTCCATCGAACGTGAGCATCATGGTCTCGATGACCGGATTGGGACTGGCCTTGACGCTTCCAGGCGTCGTCACCGGACCAACACTGTCTCCGCCGGGTCTGAATATCGAGAACGTGCCGTCGGAAAGGTCAGTGCCGTTCAACGGGGGCGCCGCAGCATCTTCCACGATGGCCTTTACCAAGTACTCGTCACCGTTGGGGAGCGTTGATATGTCCCACGCGAATGTCCTGTCTCCTGGCGGAACGGTCATGCTGATGGGTGTCCAGGTCTGTCCTGCATCGTCACTGTACACTAGAGCCTGGCTCGCAACACCTGCTGCGGTGGTCACGTTCCAGTACAGGTTGACCGTGTTCCCTGAATAGACCTCTCCACCGTTAGGTGAACTGATCTGTACGATGGGATGGAAGTTGTTGTCCAGAAGCCAGATGATGGTCCTGTTCATTATCTCGCCTCTTGTGGGGTCGTCGGTGAATCCGAAGTTAATTCCGGAGAACTCGAAGAACATGGACACCACCTTGGACGGATATCCACCCCATGTGATGTTCGGGTCAGCCGTGCCGTTGGGAGCCGATGAGATCCATCTGACCGCGATGTTGTCGTTGCTGGACACTCCGCCCCTGGCCTGCCACACGTAGTCCGTGGTGCCTCCAACAGCCAGGGCAACGACCTCGTCGCCCGCCGCACCGTCCCTGTGAGGAGCGTACGGAACTCTGTTAGCTGGGCCCCATGCACCGCTGATCGGGTCTCCGGTTATGCCCTCCATCTCATACCAAAAGGACGGATCCGCGGTATAGTCCGCCTTCAACGTTCCCTTCAGGAACTCATGCCTTTCCGGGGTGCTGAACTGTGAACCGGACGCAGGATGGGTAGCCCATGCCACATCGTGAGATGAGACGAAGAGCCTTCCACCTCCGTTCAGGTAATCGTTGAGCAGAACCAGCTGCGTGTCCTCGAACGGTGGGTACTGTTCCAGTCCGGTCTGCCAGCCGACGACCTTGTATTCCTGCAAGGTGGCTAGTGGCGGGTCCCCGGACCTCTCGGTGTACCACTCGTTGAACGACCATCCACCGTATCTGAACGCGTTTCGATAGTACTCAACGCGGTTCTCGGTGAATGTGCTGTCTCCGATCACGAGCAGGATCTCTGCCTTCGCGGTGGTC
>JAUVHO010000055.1 GCA_030593295.1 Methanomassiliicoccales archaeon
GAATCCCATGTCGTTCTCGACTCCACCGTCCTCCTTGATCTTTATGTTGATCCCGCCGGTGTTCAAGAGTTTGAACGTTCCGATAACGGTGCCGCCAGGCTGTGCGTCTCCAGTGAAGACCCAGTCAAGCGAACCAGGCACGAACTCGAAGTCCGGCTTGGTGAACTGTATCCAGTAGTACTGGTGGTAGTAGTGGTACTGGTAACCTATGAGGTTACCATCCACGTCGTCGCCGTTCAAGTAGGAATCATACCAGAAGGTTGGTAGGATGCAGAGTCCGCCAGCTGTTCCGTCAGCAGAGTAGTACACGTATCCCATGTTGATTGCAGGTATTGGATCCCTGTACATTCCCTTGGCGAACTTGGATGTGGGTTCAACGACCCAACTTCCTCCGCCACCAACTTCGTCTGGACAGAACACCGTGTTGTAGTAGGAGTCTGAGTAGTCTCCGTCACCATTGGCGTCGGCTCGACCACCAAAGAGTTGCAGGCCAGCATAGTAGGCATAGATCTCAGCTGTGTAGATCTGGATGCACTCACCTCCAGGTGAGGCGCTGGGCATTCCGATGCCTACATAGTGGGCCGGAAGCATTGTGTTCCTGTTACCATCTTCCTCCCCGACCAGGGAGACCATGGTGTGGTAGTATCCTAGACTCATGCCAACGTACCTATACCACGCTGAACCGAACTTCAGCGGGAAGGTCTGGAACTGTGAGTAATCACCGTAGTACGCAGTCCATCCGAATCCCCATGAGGGGACGGATGCTGTGAAGGTGTAAGATGTGTACACCTTACCCTTCATAGCCCATGTGGTCTCGATGTCGTGGTAGACCAGTGTAGTGTCGAACATGTCTCCATCGCCGTTCCAATCTCTCTGGTCGTCAGACTCCCAGGTGTAGCCAGGTGTCAGGATAGTCCCAGTGTTCCTGGGGTACCATCCATAGACGCCTGTGTTCACAGCGTTGTCTCTGCAGTTTCCGGTGGCAGGATCGATGGCGTAGTAACCAGCGACGTCGTCGTTCGTGTCACCATCGCCGTTCCAATCCGTGTTGCCGTCGAAGTACTCATTGAATTCATGGCTTGTGACCACCCAACCGTCCTCTCTCTGGAAGGTAATGCCCATATAGAGCTGATACCCAGCAGAGCAGGCGCGGTCGACAGGTGGTCTCGCAGGGAATCCTCGAGCGTCCACGTTTCCAGCATACTGGTCGGACATATCGCTGTCCATCTCAGGGTTCGAGTTCACGCCATTGGTACCCTCATAAGCATAGTAGGAGATGAACTCTCCAGCTATCTGAGGATATTCCATGAACCCTCTTGCCTGATATGCCATCCACCGTGGTGAGATAAAAGCCCTCCAAACCTCTGTGGCCTGAATAGCTGAGTACCAGTCGACAAGTGTCATCAGGGTACCGTCATCACCGCCTGCGTCTGGCAGACCGCCGGTCTCGAAGTACTGGATCTGGTCGGGGACCAGGTCACAGCCAACTTGACCGTCCCAGTTGCCGTATGTCTTCTCGTCAACGCAGCCATCTCCGTCGTTGTCTATTCCGTCCTCACCCCAGGTCTTGAAGCTGAATCCAGTGATCCACTCGATGACGCCGTTTCCGTTCTGGTCGCCAATCCACGATTCGTGGGTGTCGCCCATACCGAATTCACCGGCACCACCAGTGGCATCCATTGAATACCAGCCACCAGGGTTGTAAGGTGGAGCATACATCACGTCAGAGACGTAGTGGCTACCCCAAGGCGGAACTACCTGCACACCGGGCGGAGCACCGTTATCCGCGTATATCGGATAAGGTCCGTCGGTGTACGAGAAGATCTTCTCTGGGGCGTTCGTCGGAGACACACCGTAGTCAGCCCTCTGTGCAAGGCCCTCTTGGGCTTGCATATACTTGTCGAGGTTGGACATAACGGGTGCTGTCGGAGCATCGTCCGCTGCAGTAGCGAGAACAGCGAATGCTGTTGCCACCATTAGGAATGATGCAAGAACTGCCGCATATTTCCACTTCATTTGTTCTCCTCCTTAGAACTTATTGGTATTTCCTCATGGCGCCCCACCTCGGCGCTCCTTATGAAAAGTTGACTTTGACCAGTCAAGAAAAAAGAACAGAACGGATTGCGGGTTACATACGATATAGGGATCCGTCTCCCCTCCTTCCCCAGGACTCATACTCGAAGCTTGCTGTCCGATGTAATCAATCATATGAATATGTGGATATTTAGAGGTTATTGAGATTCAGAATGGAATACCTCATGAATGAACAAGTTCCGGGGACCTGAGAAGGCCAATAGCGGGACTGGGCCGATGATATCGTTCTGATGGTCGGTAACGTAACAGAAATGTTTATAATAGCAGAAATCACTATTTACAGTAAGTCAGGGTGACGGAATCTAGCGATCCGATTGGATTGATGGAAGGTGGGATCGAAGGAAATGGCTAAGAGCATTAGAAGAGCATCAGGTGGCAGGAGTACGGGGAAGGCCTCAAAAGCCGAAGAACTCGTTGAGTGCTTCTATTGCGGAGGCTTGGTTCATGACTGGAACTGGAAATGCCCTCACTGTGGAAAGGTGTTCGGTTCAGGAAAGAGGGCGATTGCCATCTTCGTTGTTGTGATCCTCATTGCCTCGATAATAGGGACATACCCGTTCTGGCGACCTGTTCCCGCAGAAGAGCCGCATCCTCTGACCGTTTATCGTGTCACGCCTGTGGACGGAAACACGACCGCCTACTTGGGGGCCCATCCCTCAGTGGAGTTCGACAAGTGGCACCCATTCAACGTCTCCAAGATCGATAAGCAATCATGCATGAACGCATTCTCTCTAACCCCGTCGATCAATGGCACATTGTTCTGGTCCGGGTTTGAAGGGCATGAGAACTTCCTGACATACATACCTAGCAAGATGGGCGACAACGATTGGTTGTTTGACAACTGGTTGCAGCCGAACACCACATACAATCTGAAGGTGACGCGGGACTGCAAGGACATGAGCGGGAATAGATTGTCCGAAGAGTGGAACTCCTGGTTCACGACAGAAGCGGAATATCGCACTGCACCTGGCGGTGGGGGTTAGATTCTAACTTGGTGCCGCCAGATGGCCTTGACGGAAAGGTATTTATCGACTGCTTCTCTCTAGAATATTCGTGCTTGGAACTACCCTATGGCGAAGATGCCAACTAGTGTCATTCTTGGTAATCTCCTTATTGTTGTCATCACTGTTCGCTCCCGTTTACCTGGGGAGCGAGGTCGCCTTGCCTCCTCCGATGTCCAGGGGCAGAGCTGACGTCTACTGGAATTCCACAACGACCAATTACATCACCGAGAACTATGTGGTTCCCATCGGAACGACCCTTTACATTGAATTCGGGGCCAGCGTAGTGTTCGAAGGATATTTCAGCATCTTTGTCGAGGGGGGCATTGAGGCAACGGGCACGATCGCTGATCCGATACTGTTCACTTCAGGTCTTGACTACAAAGAGCCAGGAGATTGGGGCTCGGTCCAATTCAATTCAACCAGCGGCGTCTCAAGTACTATATCAAATGCGGAATTCGAGTACGGTGAGGTCGGGGTGAAATGCATGGGTGCGTCTCCATCGATCTCGGAAAGCGTCTTCACGAACAATCTCTTCTCTGGCATCTACACGATCAACTCAGATTCAAACATAGAGAACAACTCGATCTCTGGAAATCTAGGTCTAGGCATCCATGCGGTGGGATCAAACCTGACGCTCTGGGGCAATTCGATATCAGGGAACGGAGCCGACGGGGTTCTGGCACAGTCCTCCAGTTCGCTGTCCTTGTGGAACAACGATATTCTATCAAACAGCAACGACGGGGTCCATGTGAGCGAAGGTGCAAATGCCATATTGGTGAACAACGACATTTCCCTCAATAAACATCATGGTGTTCTGCTCGAGGAGACAACGAGCGCGACCCTCACTTCCAACGTAATAGCGAACAACTCTTGGTCTGGCTTGAAGGCGATGCATACGGACTCCGTGATCGAATACAACATGATAGCGGACAACGGCAAGTCTGACCACTACCCAGGTATCGGTCTGGAGGAGTCCAACGCTGTCATCCGATGGAACCACATCGCCAGGAACCGAGGGGACGGGATCTCCATGGATGAATCCAGCGGATGGATATCGAACAACACACTGGCCACTAACGATGCTGGGATAAGCCTCTGGCGCTCATCTCCACTTATCTACGGGAACAATCCCATCGAGGCCAACCAATACGGCGTCCACGTTGAGGAGAGCTCCCCGACGATAGAACGGAACGTGATGAAGGACAATAAATATGGAATATATTCCCTCAACTCCCGGGACATCGTGGTCGAGGGCAACATAATAACGAACTCCTATGGTAAGGACCTGGTGGTGGGCAACGAAGATGGGCATCTTCTCAAGTTCTACAGCAACGGGGAGCAGCAGTACACTGGACTGGGTTCTTTGAGGACGGTCGATCGAGCAAAGATTGATGTCGATTCTAACGCGGTCCCGACGACGGTGGACATGGACAATGACGGTTATGAGGATCTGATCGTGGGGAACGAGGAGGGGTACTTCCATTACTACAGGAACACTGGGGACGGGTACGAAGATATGGGTTTTCTATCTAATGTCACAACTTCGAAAGACCTGGATGTCGGGTCGTACTCTCACCCCTTTGTGATGGATTACGACAATGATGAAGATCTCGATTTGATGGTGGGTCAAGGTGACGGAGAGATATCATATTTCATGAATGATGGGAACGATGCGTTCTTGTTCAACGCGACACTGCAAGGATTGTCATTTTTGGACTCCATGGCAGCACCCTATTTTGAAGATTACATTGGAAAATTCCCCATTGATTTGGTGGCAGGAAACAGTGACGGCAGGATTTGGTCATACCTAGGTACGAATTCGACCCTTTTTCCAGTACTTTTCCCCTTGGTTAACGAAACCTTTGCGCCGATTGTCGTAGCGGGCAATTCTTCTCCGGTCCTGACGAATCTGGACTACGACCTATCCTGGGACCTCATAGTTGGTGATGAACAGGGGAACTTGTTGCACTATGAGAATATCTCTGGTAGTATTGCATTTCAATACAATGGCTCCGTTCTCTTGAATAATGGGAGTGATCTTAAGATCCCTCGAAACGCGGTTCCCGCGCTGGAAGACTGGGACAAGGATGGTTACCTGGACATAATTCTAGGGGGTGATGATGGGCTCGTTTTCTACTATGAGAACGCTGGCAACAACACTTTCAAAGCTCCCAGTAACTTCAAAGAGGGCAGTTTGAATCTGAGTGTGGGAAACTGGTCTGCTCCGTTCGTAGTGGATTGGGACGAAGATGGAATACTCGACCTTCTGGTGGGCAACGCCAACGGCACTCTGGAGCTTTTCCTAGGAAACGAGACTGGCAATGTGACACTTCTGCCAGCCCAGACAATCCAAACCAAGGGACTGCCAAGGTACATCACCACAGGTGGTTGGTCTGCGCCTGCAATGGTGGACTGGAATGGGGACGGTTATCCCGACCTGCTTGGCGGAGGAAACGACGGCAAAGTGTCATACTATGAGAACGACGGTTCAAACGAGTTTATTTTTCGGTGGAACCTGAGCGCGGGGGGTTCGGAAATCGATGTGGGATTCCGTTCAGCGCCCAGAGCGGTTGATTGGGATTCAAATAACCTGGTCGATTTATTGATAGGGGACCTTGATGGATACGTTTACAGGTTCGAGAGCATCGGTGGGGATCTGCGGAACTTGACACCTCTGGGAAAGATGGATGCTGATGCATCTCAAATCAGAGTTGGTCAGCGGGCTGCACCTTGCACGGCCGATATCGATGAGGATTTCGACATCGATCTCCTGGTAGGCGACGATTCTGGAAGGGTCCGATGGTTCGAAAGGATGAACGGGCAACTGTTCGACAGAGGTCACATCAAATCCGGATTTCAGGACCTGAGCGTGGACAATTTCTCCGCGCCTATGGTCCTGGGATGGGGGTCATCATCCAGCGACTTCTCGACGAGGCATGGGGTATTATTGGACAACACGACCGCTGTGATAGCACACAATGAAGTTATTCGAGGTGGAGGTGGCGGATTTGCACTCTCCGCGTCAAACTCGAGCGTATCATTGAGCGACAACGGATTGGTCATTGGCGGCAAGGGCCTGTACGGAGGCGGAACGGTGAACAAATCATCGACCGGAGGGCAAGGGATCTTGGCTCTGGACTCCGATGTTATCATCTCAAATACACCGGTCCACGCAGGGGATGGAAGCGATTCCTCAAGACAGAAGCTGGAAGGCGGGGACGGAGGAACGGCAGTAGAGGCCTGGAATGGATCTCTAATGATCCTGAACGGTTCGGCAATCGGTGGCACAGGAAGGGAGGGCATCGTTACTGGCGGTATCGGAGGTGTGGGGCTTTCGATTAATGGGGTCATTGACGTTTTCATCGACTCATCGTCCATCAGGGGAAGGACGGGGCTCCTCTCCTCGAACTCCAGTACATATCTGCGGAATAGTGCCGTGGTCTCTGGAGAGAATGATTTCGATCTTGCAGACAACTCAAGTGCGGTGTCCATGAACACCTCCTTTGACAGGTCCAGGGTCGTCTTCCGGGACTCATTGTCAACATTGACAGTTGGCTGGTATCTCGACGTGCTGGTGCTGGATGGGGTTTCCTCACCGGTGCCCAAAACCGAACTGAGGGTATGGCCCGCAACGTTCACAACCGAATTCGAAGTGGCGTTGAACCCGGCAGTCATCGGTCCAGCATCGCCGACGATCGCGAACCTCAGTTCACCTAACGGGGATGACCTGCTGATCGGCGACGGTAACGGGAATGTACAGCACTTCATATGGATCAGCGGCCAGTTTGTTTACAATGGAACACTGAACAAGAGCGGGGGAGTACCTGTCGGGGTACCGGGTCCGGGTTCCCCAGATCTCGAAGACTGGGATGGGGACGGGGATCAAGATCTAATCCTGGGAGACGCAATGGGTTCGATCTGGTTCTTCAACAACACCGGGAATGGGGTCTTCGCCGACGGGGTGATGTTGAACCTGACCAACGGCACCGCGATCAACATCTCGACTCAGGCCATACCGAGAATCGTCGATTGGGACGGCGACGGTCATCTGGACATCGTCGCGGGCGGTGACGGCCATATCCTGTTCTTCCGGAACAATGGCAGCAGGGAGTTCTATGCCAGCCAGAGAGTCAAAGCGGACGGATCTGATATTCAGCATGGAACATGGTCATCGCCATTCATCAAGGACTATGATGGGGACGGTTTGCTGGACCTCTTGGTGGGGAGAATGGATGGAACGGTGGCGCTCTATCTCAATGACACTTTCGGAGAATTGAAGCTGGGAGGATTTCTCAAGGCCAACAACAGCGACCTTCATGACATCGACGCGGGGGACGGTTCAATACTGGCAATGAAGGACCTGAACGGGGATGGTTTTGAGGACCTGATCATAGGCAACCTGAATGGAGAAGTGACGTGGTTCAGCAACAACAGATTCGTTGGGGATCTGATCTCGTTCACCGATGCCAGCGGCAATGCCAACGACATTCCGGTCGTTGAATACGAACAGAGGGATACGAACGGAGACATGGACGGAGTGGACGAGGGAGAGAGGTTCTACCTCAGCCCATCTGGTATCATGGGAGCGAGATGCGGTGCCCTGGGTAACATTGCGCCTCTGCCTTATGTCACGGAGGGCACGTCAGTAATAGTCAGAATGAACATCGATGTCGGCAATTGTCCACCAGTTGTCCAATCAACATATCCCTTCCAGAATCAGAAAGAAGTTCCGGTCACTTCCACCGTAACGATCAGTTTCGACAAGGACATGGACAAGCCCTTGGTCTTAGGTGCGTTGTCATTCAGTCCTCCACGGTCAATTGCAACCAGTTGGCCCTCCAAAAGAACGATCGTTCTGAACGTGACGACCGTGACAACTATGGATTTCTCGACGGACTACACACTGACCGTCTCTGGGACAGCCCAGGATAATTCGTCAATGGGCCTTGACGGAAACTCGAACGGTATCTCGGAGGGGAGTCCGAATGATGATTACGTACTCAGATTCAGGACAGAGGATATCGCCCAAGTGGTGTCTCACGGTCCAGATGGCATCGGAGAGCCTGTGGACTCTTTGATCTCGATCTGCTTCAGCAAGATGATGGATGAAACGTCCATGGAGCAGTTCCTCTCAATCTCACCTGCGACAAGTCGATGGTCGTGGTGGAATTGGATCGGGTCTTGTCTGTACGTCGATGCTGATCTCGAGCACGGCACAACCTACACTGTGTCGGTTTCAGGAGATGCCAAGGACTCCAACGGGAACAGGTTGGACGGTAATGGAGACGGAACGCTCCAAGGGGGTAATGCAGACAAATACGAATGGCAGTTCTCGACGGTGGCGGACTCCATCCCTCCCCAAGTGGTGGACACATACCCCGCGAACGGACAGACAGACGTGGACTTGAACACAGACCTCATCATCAACTTCACCGAACCCATCGATCTGGACAGCTTGAGAACGGGGTTGATGTTCTCCGGCAACGGACTAATATGGGGAAAAGGAACGGCCCCTGGCAACATCCCCATCCTTGATCTTGGGATCTTCGATCTGAACGGAACTACCCTGACAATAACCGACCTCTCATTCCGAACGGATACAACATATCAGGTCACGCTTTCCGGCAACGCCTCGGACGGGATAACAGACATCAAAGGAAACACTCTGGATGGCAACCAGAATGGATTCTCGGAAGGTTCGCCGATGGACGATCACGTCTTCTCATTCTCAACGATGGACCGAACACCTCCGAAGGTGGTCTTCACATTCCCAGCTGATACCGAGGTTGACGTTCCTGTTTCATCGGTCATCAGGGTCATCTTTGATGACGATATGAACGTTTCCACCTTCACAAGCCAGAACCTGCTGCTGTGGGACGATTTGGGATCGGAACAAGTGATCAACGTTTCTTACATGACGGTCAACAGGACCATGCTCATGGAGCCCGTATGGGGATTGAACTTCTCGACAGATTACCGAGTATTTATCTCTTCGATGGTCAAGGACACCGGGGGCAACCTCCTTGATGGAAACGGAGATGGAGTGGGCTCAGGCACTTCCTCGGACAATTACTCATGGAGCTTTAGGACGGCTCCCGACGGGCTCCCTCCTTCATTGTCAATCATCTACCCGGAAGACAATTCGAGATTCACGACCGGGGATATAATCCGCATCAACGGAACAGCAACGGACTCGGATAGAGTGGCCCTTCTTCAGATCAGCATCCAGTTCGGGGATTGGATCGACATCACGGAGTTCCTGAATGAAACAAACGGCACATGGTACTACGATTGGGACACCACGGGCTACGAAGATGGGATCTACCCAATCCAGGTGAACGCGACCGACCCCTCGGATCTGTCCTCGTTCGATGAGAGAATCGTCAGGCTCAGAGCGCCAGTGGTTCCTTTTCCGGTCTGGATACCGATACTTCTGACAATCATCATACTCATCAGCGCAACCGTGAGCTACCGGTATTTCAGGTCGGCCTACGTTGAAAGAGAGAGGGTGACAGAGCAAAAAAGGACGGAAGTGGAAGAACTGCTCAGGAAGCTCGAGGAGGAGCATGAGGCCCTTGCCACCAGAGCCCAGGAGATTGAAGCGAAGGAAATGGACCTGGATACAAGGGAAGTGTATCTGAGGGACCTCGACGAACACTACGAATCTCTGGCAGCCTCTTTGCTCGCAAGAGAGAGGATAGATCTTGCTACAGGCGAGAGGATTGTCGCCGAGGAGATGGGGGACAACTTGTACGAGATCAAGAGACATGCGAAGGCGTTCACTCTCCTTTCGGAGGCGGAGGCGTCAGAGGCGGGTGAGATGACCAAGAAGCTCCCTGAATCAGGAAAGAAGGCTCTGCTCCTTGTCTACTTCAACGCCCTGGAGGCATATCTGAGAGAGAAGCTGAAGGATCTTGTCCCTACAGGTGCGACCATACTGCTCGGGGACAAAGGACACATAAACACGAGATCCAGGACCTGGGAGGAGAAGTGGGACACCCTTTCGCTCGGCATCCTTTCGCACGCGATCGACCATAACAAACACTTCTTCGTGGAGAATGAGGAGGAGTGGGAGGACACCAAGGACCTCATGCGTGAGACCATCGAGATAAGGAACTCGACCGCCCATCCCTCCGAGACGAACCCCGACGTATCGGACGTCAGAGAGAGGGTCTACACCACCATCCAGACATTGTCACGGATCCTCAAGAGACCGAGAGAGCTGAAGAAATAGACGCAAACACCGTCATCTTTAAATCTCCACTTCCCGATGGTTTACCATTACCACATCCTTCAAATGGGAAGGCGGGCGTAAGATGGGCAGAAATTCTCGTTCGATACCATTGTCCAGGACCATATCCTCTGTGATAGTCCTATGTCTTCTGTTCTCTTCGCTGGCAATCCTGATCTCATTCGATTCGAACAATGTGAAGGCTCTTCCGCCACCCTGGACGGACGACATGGAGGCCGGCCCCGGTCTCTGGAGAACATACTCGAACGCAGCAGGGACAGAATGGGAATGGGGAACTCCACAGAACTTCGGGCCCAATGCAACTCACTCAGGGACGAATGCTTGGGGAACCAACATAGCATCGAACTACACGAATGGGGGGATTGCATACCTGGAGTCGCCGCCGTTTGACCTAGCCCTCTCCTCGGATACGGTTCTCACCTTCTGGCATTACATGGACACGGACGACTTCTTCACACACGACTGGGACGGGGGTATCATTGAGGTCTCGACCGACGCCGGCAAGACCTGGGAACAGATCGACGACATGGCAAAGCCGAACCCGAACCCTTACTACGACTCCATCCTGAGGGACGCCACCGGAAACCTGTTGGGAGGGTTGTATGCCTATTGCTATGACCAGTTCAATTGGACCGAGGTCACAGTGGACCTTTCAGAGTATGACGGATCCTCCAACCTGGCCTTCAGATTCACATTCAGCAGCGATCTGTTCGTGGATTCCCCCGGCTGGTACATCGACGACGTCGCATTGACGGCGACCGTGAGGGAGGGTGTTGTCATTGAGCCAGATTATTATGTCATAGGGCTCGAGGGCACGTCCAAGTGGTTCGATCTGACCGTAAGGAACCTCCAGACGATATCTGAGATCGTTGACATTACATTCGTAGAGGACCTTGGATGGCCGGTATCCCTTTTCCAGTCTGATGGCGTTTCTCCCTTGGTTGACAGCGGAGGTCTCCCCGGGATTCCGGACAGCGGCCTTCTGGGTCCCCGCTCCACATTCGATATTGTGGTCGAGGTCACAGTCCCAGCGGGAACACCGTTCGCGACCGAGGATGTGGTGAGAGTTGACGGCATCCCGTTCATCGGTTCAGCCCCCAGGGACAGCGCGTACATAAGAGTGTCCACACCTTCGCCGGATGTATCAGTTGATGACCTCGTCGCACCTCAGATCCATGTTTCGGGGGATCAATCGAACGTCACCGCGTTCATCTCCAACCTCGGGATATTCTCCCAATCGTTCGATGTTTCGTTGGACATCTACGGACCCGGATCGGTCGCATACACACCAGTCCAGCAGGTTCAGAACCTCAGCCCAAATGAAACGACCATCATTAGTTGGCTTTTCACGCCCAATGTGCCCGGCGATTACACCCTGACAGTGCAGACGATGCTGGTGGGGGATGCTGTCCAGGAGAACAATGTCTCCCAAGTGACCATGACGGTCATGACGCCGATATTCGAGGACGATATGGAGGCAGGGGGACCTGCTTCGAGCGGACA
>JAUVHO010000080.1 GCA_030593295.1 Methanomassiliicoccales archaeon
CATCGGGTCGAGGTTCTCCATGTTGCAGATGGTAATGCAGCTGTCCACCGAGTCCCTAATGACCTCATACTCGTACTCTATCCAGCCCAGAACACTTTCTTCTATGAGGACCTGATTTATCCTGGAGTAGACCAACCCCAGACTTACCGTGGTGTCAAGCTCTTCTTCATCGTGTGCGATCCCGCTTCCTGTTCCGCCCAACGTGTAGGCCGCCCTCACTATCACCGGATATCCGAGCTCTTGCGCCGCCTCCTCCGCCTCCTTGACGGTTGAACACGGAAAGCTTCTCGGCACCGGTTCACCTATCTCCAGCATGAGATCTCTGAAGCTCTCCCTGTCCTCGGACTTATTGATAGCCTCCAGTGATGTCCCGAGCAGTCTAACCCCATATTTGTCGAGAATGCCTCTTTCTGAGAGTTCGGTGCAGAGGTTCAGTGCGGTCTGACCGCCCATTCCAGAGAGCAGTCCATCCGGCCTTTCCTTGGCGATTATCTTCTCCAGAAAGTAAGGTGTGAGAGGTTCCAGATAGACGGCGTCAGCTATGGCTGGATCTGTTTGGATAGTTGCAGGATTCGAGTTCACCACAACAGTCGTGTAACCCTCCTCCCTCAATGATGTCAGTGCTTGAGATCCCGAGTAATCGAACTCCGCCGCTTGACCTATCACGATTGGGCCTGACCCTATGACCATGACCTTCTTAACCCGGTCATCAAACATGGGAGCCCTCCATTAGTTCCTCGAACCTGGCGAAGAGGTGGTGTGCATCATGCGGTCCCGGTGCGGCCTCCGGATGGTATTGGACTGAGAGTATTGGCAACGACTTGTGCCGTATGCTCTCCACGGTTCCATCGTTGAGGTTGATCTCTGCCACTGCGATGTCCTCTGGCAGCTCCGGCTTGACCGCGAAGCCGTGGTTCTGAGATGTTATGAACGACCTTCCGCTCATGAGGTTCTTGACCGGCTGGTTGCCTCCTCTGTGGCCGAATTTCAGCTTGTATGTCTTCCCCCCCAAAGCAAGGCTGAGTATCTGGTGTCCGAGGCAGATGCCCATCATGGGGAATTCCTCAGAAAGCTTCCGCACCGTCTTCACCGTGGTTTCCATGATCTCCGGATGTGCAGGGTCCCCAGGTCCGTTGGAAACGAGAACTCCGTCGGGCTCCAGATCCTCGATCTCCTGGGAGCTGGTGTCATAGGGAACCTGGATCACATTCCCGATGTTCTGGCAGCCTGTGATGATGCTCTGTTTGGTGCCGCAATCTATCAGGACTATTCTCCTCTTTCCGTTCCCTGGATGTTCTATCGTCTCCTTGCACGAAACGGTGGACACCAAGTTCGTTTCTGTCGGATGGGGCATCGATGCGACTTCTTTGAGCAATTCCTCTGAATCGGCATTACGTTCTGTTGTTACAGCGGCTTTGAGAGTTCCGTGCTCTCGTATCTTGATGGTAAGCATCCTCGTGTCCACGTCGGATATGCCGGGGATGGTGTGAGATTCCAGGAACTGTGAGAGCGTCTTCTCGGATTTGATGTGGTTAGGGTGGTTGCAGTTCTCCCGTACGACGAAGGCGGATGGTTGGATGCTCTTTGATTCGAATGTCTCAGGTTGCACACCGTAGTTCCCGATCAATGGATAGGTCATCATCAATATCTGGCCTTTGTAAGAAGGATCCGTCAGGGCCTCGCAGTACCCCGTCATGTTTGTGTTGAAAACTATCTCTCCGAAAGCAGTTGTCTTAGCGCCAAAAGCACCGCCCCTTAGAAGGGTTCCGTCCTCCAGGGCGAGCAACGCTTTCATCTGACCTTTCGGGAATGCGCTTCTTGTTTATTAGACTTTACACCATGTGAAAAAGGCAAGACTAAGAAATTTATAGGCTACAGCGTGAATCCCTGTATGATATCGAAATCCTCGGCAGTCTCGAATCGGTTCGGGTCGAATCTTGTCAGGTATTCTTCTTTGGCTTTGCCTGCGATCACGTCGCGGACGATCTCTCCCACTGCGGGAGCCCTCATTACACCCAGTGCATTGAACCCGACGGCTAGGAAGAGGCCTTCCACCTTTGAATGGTATCCTATCAGAGGATGTCTGTCAGGTGTTGCGGTGCACAACCCCGACCAGCCTCTCACCAAGCTGGCTTCCCTTGATCTCGGGAGCCTTCTCAACATTCTCTCAGAGATGGATGTCATGAATTCGTAGTCTGTACCTTCCTTGAAATCGTCAGGGTCGCTTTCGGTGTTCTCGGTGCCGTCGCCTGCGAGGATGGTCCCTCCGGTCTCGGGTTTCATGTACAGGTCGTTGGTGACGTCATGCACTATCGGGATGGAAACCTCTCCCATGAACGGTGTCGTGATCGCCACCTGGGTACGGTAAGGTTTTAGGCGAAGATCGATGCCGAACATCTTGCCCACCTTCTTGGACCACGGACCCGATGACACGATGACGGTCTCCGATTCGAAGGAATCTTTCGAGGTCTTCAGATGGAATATGTCATCGTCCCTCTCGACCTTTGTGACCTCGCTCTTCTGGTAGAACTTCACACCACTCTCCTCGGCATCCCTAGCAAGTGAAATGCAGAGCTGGTAGGGGTCGACGTATGCATCATCTGGACAGAAGGCTCCTCCGTGAACGTCATCGATCGCAATCTCCGACGTGATGCTCGGGATTTCATCAGGTTCGAGATACCTGACATCACATCCATGCCTCCTCTGAAGGTCCACGTTCTTCCTCAGCGGTTCGGTCTCCTCTTCGGTACACACCACTCTCAGAAGTCCGTTACGGTTCAGTACCAGCGCTTCATCGGCCTCGCTCTTCTTCTCGATCCAGTCGATGCTTCTTCTGACCATGTCGGTGTTCATGGCGTCCCAGAGCTGTTGGGATAGAATGCCAGCCGAAAGACCTGAACTGCCAGAAGCGATGAATTCCTTCTCCAGGAGGACCATGTCTTCCCCGAAGTCCTCAGAAAGATGGTAGGCGATG
>JAUVHO010000027.1 GCA_030593295.1 Methanomassiliicoccales archaeon
AATCGGGCTGGATGATCAGGACTACACATTGTTCGAATGGAAGGCAGACACACTCGTGAAGTTGGATCGATACTCCGAAGCGGTCGAATGGTACGACAGGGCAATCAGGCTGAAGCACAGTAAGGAAAGGGGTGACCCCAAGGTGTCTGGAGAATCAGAGATCCCTCGAATTCATGGGAGACGGATTGTCCCAATCGGAGGCCAAGTTCAGACATATACGGTTCAGCCGAGCACAGTGGCCGCCAAGGGGGAAGCTCCTGGACCGCATGGCGTGCCAGAACAGCCAGAAGCAGCGGGGATAAGTGTACGGGATATCGATGACAGAGACAAAGCGATTCTGGGTTCCTTGATTGAAGCACCCAGAACCCTGCAGCAAATCGCGGGTCAGCAACATACCAAAAGGGCTGCAATATATCCGAGAATAGAGGGGCTGATCGAGAGGGGGTGTCTTGAGCGACTGTGGAAAATAATAACGTTGGAGAGGGGAACAAGAAGAATCTGCCTGTATAAGATCGTGGAGCGGCCGTACGAAGGACTCGACATTTAGCCAGTTGCAGACTATGGACTCATCTGGAACAGAGGAACTCACTTCTGCATCCGTCGTTGAAAGAACAGATCTCATCCCCTCCAGTGACAAAAATTTGTCGTGTGGTGAGAAACAAAGGCGACCGCCAGCAAGAGACTGTAGTACAGCAGAAATCCGGGCGAAATCATGCGAGGAGTTCGACCAATAGACTACTCTCCCATTCTGCCTTCCCAACAATGAAAAACCATACTCTGTCGGGTCACGATGGTCCTCACCACACTTTGACGCTCCTTGCTATGGTCTGCAAAGTTTGCTTGCAGATCACCTCCAATTCGGAAACCCGTCTGTCACATATTAAAGACTTTCATAGTGATTATCATAATAGAGAACGAAATTAATCTTGTCTTAGATAAATCTCATATCTTTCTGATGATTTGCATATATCATAGGAAGAAAAATATCTAACCAACATGTGTTGAAAGGATTGCTCTCCGGCATCCGACTCATTGCCGGCCTCCGAGTCGACCCTCGTTCACTATCCTTCCCAAATAGTGCTATCATTTTGAGCAGAAAAACAGAAAGGATTATAAACTACCCTGAGATTCGGAGGAATCATGTCCCCTGACGATATGTTAGAGAGCGAAAAGAAGGTCCTTTACGGATTGGCAAAGTACCCGAACGCAACAGATCGGGAATTGGGATCAGAGCTTTCCATGAAAACATCCACGGTAACGGCGGTGCGAAGGAAGCTCTTCGACCAGGGCTATTGCGTTGAGAAGTGCATTCCCTTCCTTCAGGACCTGAATTGTGAGATGTTGATGGTCAACTACATTCCTCTGAGCTCCTCACCTTCAATGAAGGAGCGTCTGGAGAGATCAAAGTCGCTCTTGATGAAGGAGGAGATTATCTACGGCGTTTCCGAACCGAGGCAGGAACTGCTCTTTCAGATGTCCAGCAACTACACGAACGCCAAAAGGAACGCCGAGAACCTGGAGAAACTCTACAAGGAGAGCGGATATCTGGAGGAACAGATGACCTCGATCACGATACCATTTGACCTGTCTGAGATCCAGCGGTATTTTGACTACGCTTCTTTGCTCCGAACCACTTTCTGGCCTGACATGGAAGAGGACGAGGAAGAGAGGAACTACTTCGCGCCAGGAACGACCAGAAGGTTGAGACAGAAGGAGAAGACGATTTTCAAGGGAATGTGTGAGTTCCCGATGACCAATGACGTTCAGCTTGCTGAGAAAATCGGTGTATCGCGGATGACGGTCGGAAGGGCGCGGAAAAAGTTCTTTGACTCAGGGCTACTGACTAAAAAGGTGTTCCCCAACCTGGAAAGGCTGGGCTTTGAGCTGCTCACCTTCACGCACGGCATCTTCAACCGGGGTCTGGAGGACGGCCTTAAACACTATGTTCCCAAGCTCTCGGAAACGATAGGTCCAAGCATCTTCCTAGCCTTCACGAGAAACGAATTGGTCGTTCTCAACGCGTTCCGTAACTTCACGGAGTACAGGAAGTCCATGAACGACTTTGCGGAGGTCTACAAGGAGAAGGAGCTGTTCTCTTCGCCGCCTTCGAGACTGCTGTTCTCTACGAGTGAGATGCAGACTGTCAAGAACCACGACTATGGTCCTTTCGTCGGCAAGGCTCTCAAATCGATCTGATTGCTTTTCTGTAGAGTCAGTGACTACTTCGAAACGAGCTTCTGGACGCGTTCCACGAGCTCATCGGGAGTGAAGGGTTTTGTGATGTAGTCCTCCACTCCGATGACGTCCAAAGCCATTTCCTTGTCTATGGTCTGCGCCTTGACGGTGAGCATTGCCACGGGGATGTCCTTCGTCTTCTTGTCTTCCTTCAACTTTCTATAGACAACCCATCCATCCATCTCAGGCATCATTATATCCAGTAGGACCAAGTCCGGGTGTTCTTTCTGTGCCATCTTGATCCCCTCTGTTCCGTTCAAGGCCTTAGACACCGTGAAGCCTTCGGCTTCCAATATCATCCCGACCAAGTCAAGGATGTTCTGTTCGTCGTCAACCACCACTATCTTCTTTTTCGCCATGCAAGACCTCCGTATACTTCGGTAATTCTACTCTGAAGATTGATCCCTTGCCAGGTTCGCTTTCCACTTCCATGTGGCCCCCGTGAGCCTCGACTATCTCGTTGCATATGGCCAGACCTAGACCCACACCTCCATACTTCCGGGAAGGAGAACCATCCACCTGATAGAACCTGCTGAACACGTAGGGCAGTTCCTTAGCGGAGATCCCGACCCCAGTGTCCTCCACTTCGATGATGATACCTGAATCCTCTTCTCTTGATCTGACCTCGATAGACCCTCCTTGAGGTGTGAACTTGATGGCGTTGCTGAGGAGGTTGGAGAACAACTGATGAAGCCTGTTCTCGTCCCCCCATATGAAGCCTGTGTCTGGTCTGATATCAGTTGAGAACGAGATTCCCTTCATTTCGAGCTCAAGATTGAGTGTAGAGACCAGGGATTCAATGACATCGGGAACTGCGATCTGTCTCAACTTCATCCTCAAACCTTCGGCGTCAATGGTCATCAGGTCGAGGAAATTATCAATGAGGATCTTCAATCTGCCGGATTCCTCATCGATCACGTCCAAACATTTCTTGTGTTTCTCGGGCACTTCTCCCAGCTTCCCGGATAGCATGAATTTGGTGTAACCCTCAATGCTTGTCAGAGGTGTTCGGAGCTCATGGGAGATGTTCGAGAGAAGATTGTTCTTGGCATTCTCAACTTGCTTCTGTTTGGTAATATCTCGGCCGGTGGCGAGCATCATGTCCTTACCGTCGATCGTCACAGGGAATGTCCTTGTCTCTATGATGACCTTTTCTCCGTTCTTATTGATAAGCTCCACCTCATCTGGCCCGGTTGATTGGCCTTCAATCGTCTTTAGGAGGTTCTCCATTGTCTTCTCGATCTGGTCTTCCGGAATCACTCCCAGATCAATGAGATTCTTGCCGAGCGCATCATCCTTGGTGAAGCCCAAAAGCTCCTCTGAAGCGCGATTTCCATCGATGAGGACGCCTTCTTGATCCGTAAGGACATATGAATCAGGGGCATAGTCAAACATAATCTTGAACCGCTCCTCACTCCGACGGAGTTCATCCTCGGCCTGTTTCCGCTCTACGATCTCACCAATAAGACCGGCTTGAGCCTGAAGGCGGCTCTTAGCCACGTCGATGATGAACCGCGGACGGGACTCATACGATGCTGCTAGTTCTTGGAGCTTCTCGACTGGAACATCGTATTCATCGGCAATCTCCTGAAGTTTCTCTGGGTCAGTGGGAGGATCACCGTAACCGAAGTTGATCGATCCTATAATCTTGCCTCCAGCGTGAATGGGCATGGCATACAGTCGAATCCCACCATTGCATTCGATATCGGTCGGCAAGCCTGTCTCGATGGAAGACTTGGAAGCGTCATTCCAGCAAGACTCGTGGCACAACCACTTACCACACTCCAAAGCCTCTCGGTTGTCCTCGGTTTTGCACAGCCCTCTCGAGGCGACGTCCAGGTACCTGCACCAACCAGAAGAGAACAAACCAAGGACATGATCACCGTTGGACTCGTATATTGTCGACGACGATTCAAGAAGGCCCAGATAGTCACTAGTAATATCGGTCAATATGTCCTTGCCGACTGACTCGAGTATCAACCGGATGGAGTTCAGACGAGTCAGGTCGCCGTAATCTGGCTCAGGCTGAACTTCAGAAACGCTTTTCGGTCGTAGCAACCAATCTATTCTCTTGAGCTCGTCTTGAGCTTGTCGCTGCTCAGAGATTCTTCCTAGTTCTTCAGCGATTGCATTGATCAGGGCCCTCTCTTCACTGAAGAATGGCCCCTCGTCCTCCAGAGGTTTACCCTCCGTATACGAAACAGCAACCTTGCCGACTTCCTTATCATCAACAAAGATGCCACTTGACATCGTGCTGACCGGTTCTTCTGAAGTCCCAATCGAGAATGCTTTGTCATCCAATTCAACGATTGCGCTGGTGATATCCGGATATTTCATCGACGGTGGGATGATGTCTACGACTCCCTGAAGGAGTTCGTCCATTGAGAGGTCAGAAACCTCAGCCAGCTTGGAGATGGTGTAGAGACAGTTCAATTCCTTATACCGTTCACCGAGATCATACGTCCTCTTGCTCAGAATCTCTTCAGCATTCTTACGTTCGGTGATGTCCTGAAAGGTGCCTCGTATCCTGACAGGTTCTTCGTTTGCGTCAAAATCCACCTTGCCTCGAACATAAATATGCTTGAGGTCCCCGGTGGTCTGGTCAATAATCCGATATTCCGTCTCGATAAATCCTGTCTGAAAGCTCTCTTCAAAAGAGCTCTGTGAGAGGATCCACTGATCGTCGGGATGGACTATCTCGGCGAGTATCTCGGGACTTGGAATGACTTCATCTTTGTCAAGTCCGACAATCTTGTACATCTCATCGGACAGAGTCACATTATCTGTTACTAGATCCCATTCCCAATCGCCTACGTCGGCCATCAGTTGCGCTTCCTTCAATCGAGCTTCGCTTTCCTGCAAAGCCTTCTCTGCATTCTTTCGTTCAGTTGTGTCAGTGATTATGGCGTTGAAACCAGCAATCTCTTCGTTTTCCCAGAGAACCGTTGGTTTGGAATACATATGGACGATGTAGCCATCCTTGTGAATCGCCCTGAATTCCAGTTCCCTTTCACGCTCGGAATCCTCGTATGTTCCGAGGAAGACCTCGAGGATATCTTCCCGGTCCTCTGGATGAATGAAATCTATGAACGGCTTTCCAATCAACTCATCTTCAGAGTATCCCATCATCATGCATAGCCGCCTGTTGACATATACGAAGTTACCTTCTATGTCTGACGTGGCAATTCCAGCGCCTGCTCGCTCAACAAGGCTTCGATATCTCTCTTCGGACTCTCGGAGCGCCCGTTCAGATTCCTCCTTCTCAGTGATGTCGGTGGAGACAAGGCCGAGGCCTTCGCCAACCCTGAATGCTTTTACATCCAAGTATCTCTCTCCCAATTCGGGGTGTGCAAATGCATTCTTGAACAGCCATGGTTCTCCGGTCCTCATAACTTCACAATACTTCTCATACCGCCCCGTCTCCTTGACGTCAGGAATCAGTTTTGTGATATGGGTCCCGATGATGTCCTCCTTTCTAGCCCGAGGATCTAAAACCAATGTGGCAATATTGACATCAACAAGATTAAGTTCGGAGTCGAACAGGGTGAACCCATCCGTCGCCGAATCCATGAATAGACCAAGCCTCTCTTCGCTGTCCTTGACAGCCTTCTCCGCTTTCTTGCGTTCTGTGATGTCCCTGGCCATAGCTACAGACTGCCATTCTCCCTTGATCTTCATTGGGGACACTGACAGCTCAATGGGGAACTCTTCCCCATTCTTTCTGAGGGCTTGGACCTCCACGGTTTCCCCCATCATGCGTCCCTTGCCAGTCTTGAAACAATTCTGGAAGCCTTTACGGGCAGAATCACGATGGCTCTCAGGAATAATGAGCTCGAGGAGTTCCTTTCCCACTGCTTCTTCAGATGTATATCCGTAAGTTCTCTCTGCCGCCTTGTTCCAGAATGTCACAAGTCCGGTTCCATCTAGGGTGATGATTGAATCCAACGCCGCCTGAGCTAGGCCTCTGAACCTCTCTTCACTCTCCTCGAGTGCGTCGATGGATTCCTGTTGTCCTGTAATATCTCTGGCGATTGCCTGAAAGCCAACTGTCTTCTTGCCTCTTCTCAAGGCGTTGGCCCTGATCTCAGCGCTGTGCTCTGTTCCATCCTTGTGCACCCATTTGATCTTGAAGGGTTTGGGCACTCTTCCCAGTTTCATTGATGCGAAGGTCTTCAGGTGCTTGGGGAGATCCCTCTTCCTAATGGTGGGAAGCTTAGAGAAGTGTGATCCTAGAATCTCTTTTTCTTTGAACCCACTCAGTCTTTCGAAGGCTGGGTTCATTGATGTGATGTTGCCCTTTTTGTCCAAGGTGACGATCCCGTCCGGGGCCGCCTCAACGATGCCCCTGTAGTTCTCTTCTGAAGCCAAAAGAGCCTCTTCTAAACACTTGCGATCCGTCACATCTCTCAGCAACACCAGAATGCCCTGCTGGTCTCCAGCAGCATACGGAGTGACACTGTACTCCAGATCGATCCTCTTCCCTTTCTTGTTTGTAATGCGGATGCTAGTGAGAGCTTTTGTTCCAGCAAGTGCTCTCTGGAAATTGTCCAGGAGAGGCGATTCCTCTCTAGAAGGAAACAAACCCAATTCAGAAAAATGGGCGCCAATCAGTTCTTCCCCCGGACCACCATAGATCTCCAGAGCCTTCAAATTGACGTCCAGAACCTTTCCTTCAATGTCCACAAACGCAAAACCGTCACTTGCGTTCTCAAAGATCTTAGAGACACTGATAGTTGATGTATCCACTTCCCCGTGTCCCTCAGCTGCGGAATCCTTACCCATCACATCACCTGGAGTGATTCAAATGAGGAATCTTGCTAAGCACACCTAAGGAAGATGCACTAGGCGGAACTCCTCGAAAGTCGCACGTGAACTGATTCACATACTTAAACTTTCTCTGCGATGGGTATTGAATATGATATTAATGGACTTTTGCTTTTATCAAGAATCTAAAAACTGAACACAAGATGCTAAGGTCCCACGGCTTTGTAGAGATTCTGAACCCTCACAACAGTGTCTTGGACGGTCTCGCAATCCCGGATCCTCTCGAGCAACCCCATGGATTCCAGTCTGCGAACCTTGGTGAAGCATTCATTGGATGCAATGGAAAGCTCTTCACATATCTCTTCAAGTGAGTGCGGTTCGGAACTTGTCGCGGCGAGGATCCTTGAATCTTCTACATCCAGGGGCGGGCCACGCCCCACGCTTCTTCCAGGAACCCAAATCCGAGACATATCTGCAGCCAAATCTCCACTCTCGCTCCACGAATTCTCCGGACAAGCCGAAGAGTTAGCTACAACAGTTGAGAGGACACGGGTATTAATCTCTTTCTTACCCTTTCTCAAAACAGATAAGAACATCATCATAAGAATGCGAATTATGCACAAGTAAACTGAATCAGATATTAATTCAAATGAATAACTATCAACATAACCAGTGACACGACCTCAAGAACTCCGCTCCCCGTCCAGGACTGTGAGCCGGATGCCCAACAGACTTAGCCAATCTCCTCACATTCTGCTTCGTTTTCTGATAATCACTCGTGATACGCCAAAACCAACGCTTAAGTGCTCTCTAGCTCAAACTGTACGAAAGAAGGGAATGGGGTTGAACAATGGATGACTTTGTGATGGACTACAGAGAGCAGTACGACGTGGTATCGCTCAAGATGGAATGCAAGGAGCTCAGATCTCTGCCGATTTTTGTGATCTATCCCCGTGTGGAAATGGAGAACTAAGCGGGTAAGGGCTTCACCACTTTTAGTCGTCAATTCGTATACCGACGAGAATAAACCAGTTCTGCATTCTACGATTGAGTCTTCGTTCCCGCTGGATTAGTGGCCGCTGTCTTCCAGGTCGGTAGTTGAATCCACCTGACATTCTGGTTTGACCACTTTTCATACAGGATGGTTCCATTCTTTCTTTATCGGTCATGATAATGATTGCATAGATTTTAAGGCATTAATTCAGGATTCCGAGAAGAATCGTATGCAATCGAACGATAGAAGTTTGAGAAGAACTCTTTGGAGCAATGAAATTGGGTCATCTAAATCTTGAATTCAGAAGCATGGAATGGAGGATGTGATTAAAGATGAGCATTGATTCAACCGACGAGCCAATAACTGAGATAGAGAAGGATAACAGTGGTGTGGTGCACTTGAAATACAGGCCGAACTCCAGTGTGACCCTCGAGACTGCAGTGAAGGACATACAGGAGACGGCGAGAATTGGTGCGGGAAAGAAGGTACCGGTAGTGGTCAACCTTACCGGATTGAAATCGGTCTCGCGGGATGCCAGGCGGTACTACTCTGGCGAGGAGACGGCGAAATACGTGTCAGCCGCAGCGCTGGTTGCCGATTCACCGGTCAGCCGGGTTCTGGGAAACTTCTTCCTGGGCATCGATAAACCCCCAATGCCCATCAGACTGTTCAGCTCGGAAGAAAAAGCCAGAGAATGGTTGACCCAGTTCATAGAATAGCCAGAAGGACCAAGATGACAGCAGCAGAACCACGGAAGAAGGACGTTGAGGCCGTAAGCGAGGTCATTCAGAGGATTGCGACAGGAGATTTCTCGGCCAAGGTTCCGCTCTCGAACAGGGGAGATGCATTTGACGCAGTAGCGATGGGCATCAACTTGCTGGGCGAAGAGATACAGGCCTACAGAATTGAGAAGGAAGAGCATGAGAGGGACCTCACAGACATGTTGGAGGGTTTGAAGAAGTCAAAGGAAGAGTCGGAGAAAGCGAGAAAAGAGTTGAAGGAGAGCGAGGAGAGGTTCCGTCGAATTGCGGAGACAAGCATCGACTTCATTTTCCAGATCGACAAGAAAGGCAGGTTCATATACTGCTCCCCATCAGTGGAGAAAATCCTGGGTCTCAAACCCGAAGAGATCGCTGGTACGAACCTTCAAGACTATTTCATGCCCTCAGATTTCATGAAGGCCTTTGACAGATTCAAAGAAGTTCTCTCGGGCAGAAATGTCGGCCTTTTCGATATGATACTTCTGAACAACAGGGGCGCCGAGGTGCAGTTGGAATTGAGCGCAGTCCCGATAGTCGAAGATGAGCAAATCACAGGTCTCCAAGGGATTGCTCGTGACATCACAGAATACAAGAAAACGGAGATGGAATTGAAGGAAAGAGAAGAGCTGTACAGTTCCCTGACTCAGGCAGTAATGGATGCCATCATAACTATCGGGGACGAGGGCAAGATAACGTACTGGAATGAGGGTGCTGAGAAGGTTTTCGGATACGCTGCGGATGAAGCGGTTGGACGTGTTGCTACCAAGCTAGTGGTGCCAGAACAGTTCCGCGCAAAGATGGATGAAGAATTCGAGAAGTTCTTCGAAACAGGTGAAAGCCCTCTAATCAACACCATAACAGAGGCTGCCGCACAACACAAGAACGGTAACGAGTTCCCTATGGAACTGTCCCTTGCCCCAGTGAGAATCAAGGGCAGGTGGCACGCTGTCGGGGTGGCGAGGGACATCACCGAACGCAAGCGATCTGAGGAGGAGCTGAAGAAGTACACTGAGAACCTAGAACGAGAAGTGAAGGAGAGAACAAACGAGGTGATCCAGTCAGAGAAGATGTCATCCCTCGGACAGCTTGTGGCTGGCGTCGCTCATGAGATCAACAACCCAATGGCCTACTTGAAGACGAACACCGAGTTCCTTGAGGACAATCTGAAGGACCTGGAGAAGATATGTGGGGAAAAGGGTCAACCGCTGTTCGAAGAGATGAGGGAACTGATAGACTCAAACATGGATGGGATTAATAGAGTAACGACAATCACCAAAACACTCAGAAGATTCGCGAGACCGGATGACAAAGGGAAAGTCGTCTCTGATGTCAATGAGGGTCTCAAAGACACACTTGTGATAGTGCACAACCGCCTTAAACACAGGATAGAAGTGCACGAAGAATATGGAGACATCCCCCGCCTAGCCTGCAACGTCGGACAATTGAATCAAGTGTTCATGAATCTCATCATGAACTCTTCTCAAGCGATGGATGAAGGAGACATATGGCTGAAGACTTGGAATGATCATGAGAACGTCTACGTCCAAGTGAGGGACAATGGAAAAGGCATCCCGGAGGAGAAGCTGAGGGAGGTATTCAATCCGTTCTATACTACCAAAGCGGAAGGAACCGGCCTAGGACTGAGTCTTTCATACAGAATCGTCCAGGCTCACGGCGGTGACATAATCGCTGAAAGCGAGATTGGTGAGGGAACAACAATGACGGTGAAAATCCCCGTAGAGGTGAATGAATGAACGTGGAAGGTGCGGGCAACATGAAGAGAGAATACAGTATATTGATCGTGGACGATGAGGAGAAGATCCTCAAGGCTCTTGAAATGACACTCAAACGGACCGATGAGTTCACTAGCCATATTACGACCGCCAGCAATGGGGAAGAAGGTCTGGCCAGGCTGGCAGAGGGGAATTTCGATCTTGTGTTGTCCGACTTTCGGATGCCCAAGATGGACGGTGTGGAGTTCCTGAACAATGTGAGGTTGGAGCACCCGTACATCATCAGAATACTCATTACTGGCTACTCGGAGATTGATGTTGCCGAGAACGCCATCACTAAGGCGAAGGTGCACAGCTGCATTGAAAAACCCTGGGACCGAGAAGAACTGATAACCATCGTCGGCAATGAGCTGAGATCGAGGGACATGAAAGATAGGAAGATTTCCGAAGCCGATACTCGAGAACCCGACGATATGAAACATGTTGACAGTGTTGTGGAGGCTTTGTGCCAAGTCAAAAAAATCCAGGAGGAAATGCTGAATGGTCCGACCAAATCATTGGCCATGGAAATGATTGTTTTCGAGTTCAGATCAACATCCGATCTGAATGAGTTCTCCCACGAAGTGAGGAAGATGAAGAGTGTTAGCATCGAAGACGTCAGTATGTTTGAGAACAAGTACACCGTAACATTGAGAATCCTCCGAGAGTCGTACAACAAGATCATGTAACTTCGAGCTCTTGGATTCATAAGGTCCTGAGCGTATCTATCGGATACTCCCTATCGAAAAGGGGTAGCATTATTCGAGGGGTCCAAATCGCTATCATTCTCAATACCAGAAATGACTGGTGTTATCCTTGATGATAATGATTACATATGTTTTAAGGCACTAACTTAGAATCAGGAATCGAATCATATGGAATTGAACGAAAAGATACGGAAGACGATTCTCGTTGTTGATGACGAGGAAGTCATCAGGGACACGCTTCGCATCCACCTGGAGAAAGAAGGATACAGGGTTGTGACATCAGAGAATGGGCTGGACGCGCTAGAGGCTCTCAAAGAGGACGAGGTCTCACTAGTCATTACAGACATAAAGATGCCTAAGCTTGACGGGTTCGGTGTACTTGAACATGCAAGGAAGAACTACGGCTACGTCCCGGTGGTCATGCTCACTGGTTATATCGATGTTGAACTAGCGGTCGACGCGATGAAGATGGGATCGTTCCATTATCTGACAAAACCAGTCAGGAAGAAAGAACTGATCGCCACTGTGGAAGATGCTCTAAAGAAGACAGATTCAGAGAGGGAACTGGAATCCTTTCATGTTTCGCAATTGTACATATTGGCCGATGGCGGCCTGGTGATCTATCACAAGGACATTGACTCGGTTTCCACGTTCGATTCAGACATCTTTGGCTCCATGCTAACAGCAGTTAGGATGTTCATCGACCATTCGTTCGATTCCGATGAAGGTGATGGCAAGATGTTCGAGTACGGGAATTCAAAGATATTGATAGAAGAAGGTGAAGATTTTTTCCTGGTCGTGATCGGCGAAGGTCGTGACATCATGCTGATCAAGGAGAAGATGAAGAAGACGGTCAAGAGAGTCGAAAGGAACTACGGGAACGAAATCGCTTCGTGGCGGGGCGGTACAGAGGTTTTTGCAGACATCGAGAGTGAGCTTGATGAGTTGCTGGAAATGGAGAATCTAGGCGAAGAAAGTGAGCAGAACTTGGTTCTCCAGGAGGACCTTTGAACCATGAATCGAGAATCTGTGACTTGAGTGAAATGGGGGATGTGGACCTGATTAAGAATCACACATTGTTTCATCCAACGGCTTTGAGGCAGATGACAGAGAAAGAGCGCAAGCAGGCGGAGGAGGAGATAAGGGAGAGCGGAGAGAGCCTCGCCAGAGCCCAGGAAATCGCTCACGTTGGAAGTTGGGAACTGGATCTGGTGAATGATGAGCTGGCATGGTCAGACGAGATATATCGCATCTTCGGTCTAAATCCTCAGGAGTTTGGTGCCACTTATGAAGGATTCCTGAAATCGGTGCATCCAGACGACAGAGAAATGGTAAATAAAGCATACACCGATTCAGTGGAGAGCAAAACGCCTTATGATGTCGTGCACAGGATACTTCGACCGGACGGAGAGGTTCGATTCGTCCACGAGAAATCGGTAGATGTCTGTGACGAGACAGGGAAGGCGATTCGATCCGTGGGAACCGTACAAGACATCACGGAACGGGTACAAACGGAGGAGAGGTTGAAATGTCTCAACGAGAGCCTCAAGCAACGCACACTGGAGCTCGCACGCTCCAACAAGGATTTGGAACAGTTCGTCTATATCGCGTCGCACGATCTGCAGGAACCGTTGAGGACGATATCTAACTACACGAAGCTTCTGAAAAGACGATACGATGACAAGTTCGACTCAGATGCGAAGGAGTTCATGGACTTCATAATAGACGGGTCCACGCGAATGCAGCACCTGATACAGGATATATTGGAATTCTCCCGTATTGACAGAAAGGGAAAGGAAATCAAAGAGGCGGACACATTGAGGGCCTTGAAAAAGGCCATCTCTAACCTCAATGCTGTTATCGAGAAGAGCCGGACCTCCTTGACATACAATGACCTTCCGGAGGTCATGGCAGATGAAACGCAACTGGTCAGACTCTTCCAGAACCTACTGGACAACGCCATCAAGTTTCACGATGGAAGGCCCCCACATATCCGTATCTTTGCGGAACGTCTGAGGGGGGAATGCCTTTTTGCCATCAGAGACAAAGGCATTGGATTCAATCCCAAGTACGCTGAACGAATATTCACTATCTTCCAAAGGCTTCATCGAGACGAGTATCCGGGGACGGGTCTCGGCCTGGCGATAAGTCGAAGGATTGTGGAAAGGCATGGTGGTCAGATATGGGCAGAGTCTAGACTCGGATCGGGCTCGACGTTCTACTTCACGCTACCGTGTAATGACCAAGGTCACGGAGAGGCTGGAGAATGAGGAAATCTGAGAGATACAGACCAATCGAAATACTGCTGGTGGAAGATAATCCAGCGGACGTTCGCCTGACGAAAGAGGGGTTGATTGAGAGTAAAGTGCCCAACAACCTTCATGTGGTGACGGATGGGGAGGAGGCAACCGCCTTCTTGTACCGGAAAGGAGAATACAAGGATGCCCCCCGTCCAGACCTGATTCTCCTTGACCTTAATCTGCCGAAGCGAAACGGCAGGGAATTGCTGGCGGAAATCAAGAGTCACGATGACCTCATGCGAATTCCGGTTATCATATTGACAGCGTCAAGTCATGAAGATGACATACTGGATACATACAGCCATCACGCGAACTGTTACATAACCAAGCCAGGCGATCTTGACGGCTTCTTCAAGGTTGTGAATTCGATCGAGAACTTCTGGCTGAGCATAGTGACGTTGCCCCCGGATGAGGAGGACTGAGGTGATGTTGTGGAAGATGAGATAAAGGTCCTGATAGTTGAGGATAATCCAGCAGACAGTCGCACAATGGATGAGTTGCTGACAGAATCAGAAGAAGCCGCATTCGAAGTCGTGGTGGCCGACAGGCTCTCAGTTGCGCTGGAACGCCTTTCGACGGAGAGTGTCGATGTAATCCTTCTGGACCTGGGTCTTCCGGACAGTCATGGTCTAGATACTTTTTCGGAGATGAACTCATCATCCCCGCGTATACCAATAATTGTGCTCACGGGGCTGGACGACCACAATCTGGCAATCGAGGCCGTCAGGATTGGAGCGCAGGACTATCTCGTCAAAGGGGAAGTGGACTGCAACAGACTGGTGCGTTCAACACTCTTCGCGATTGAGCGAAAGCGAGCGGAAGAAGCGCTACGAGAAAGCAAGGAAGAGATGCGGAATGTTATCGATTCGTCGCCTGATGCCATCACCGTTACTGATTTGGATGGAACTGTAATCGCCTGTAACCAGGTGGCGCTTGATGCCTATGGCTTTTCAACAAAGGAAGAACTGATAGGCAAGAACGTAGCTGAATTCATTTCACGCAAAGACAGACAAAGAGCGATGGAGATCCTGAGGAAAACCGTGGAGGACGGTTCTGTGAAGAATGTGGAATGCACTCTACTCAGAAAAGACGGTGGAGAGTTCCTTGGAGAATTCTCCGCAAGAGGAATACATGACCCATCAGGCAATCCAATCTCGGTCGTGACAGTCACAAAGGACATATCCACCAGGAAACGAGCAGAAGAGGCTTTAAAGAAGAGCGAAGGACATTTTCGCCTTCTGGCCGAAAATGCCACGGACATAATCTGGACGGCGGATGCTGGAGGTCAGTTCACTTACGTCAGCCCCTCCATCGAGGACATGCTCGGGTACGTTGCAGAGGACTTCGTCAACGCAACGTGGCAGGACCTGATGGGAACCAGTTCGATAGAGATGATCACAAAGGCCTTGGAGGATGGAATCGACCGGGGCAGTCTCAATCCAGATGAAGATTCCAAATCAGTGACGCTGGAACTAGAACTCTATCACAGAAACGGCTCCAAGGTGTGGACTGAAACCGAAGGAAGCTTCCTCCGGAATGAGGATGGCGAACTTGAAGGGATTCTGGGTGTAACCCGAAACATAACCCAGCGAAAAGAGATGATCGACGATTTGGAGCGAAACAACAAGGAATTGAGAAGCGTCCACAATCAAGTGATCCAGTCGGAGAAGTTGGCGAGCATTGGCGCGTTGGCATCAGGGATCGCACATGAAATCAACAACCCGTTGGCGGCGATCACCGGTTATGCGGAAGCGATCATGGATGAATGGGACCCGACCCTGATGAGGAACTACGCCACGAAGATAGTCAGTTCTGCAGGTCGGGCGTCAGAAGTGATCAGATCGCTCTCCAAACATTCAAGGAATGCAAAGGACGCAAATGCGGTTGATATCGACATTAATGATATCGTAAGAGGATCTCTGGAGTCTATCAGGCTCACCAGAACCTGCCCTGACATCGAAGTGGTAACGAGTCTTGAGGAAGCTCCCATGATAATGGGAAACCTGAATGAACTCCAGCAGGCGTTCGTTAATCTCATCAACAATGGAGCCGACGCAATGCCCGAGGGTGGGAAACTGAGCATCTCTACAAGGACCGTGGTTGGCGGGGTGGAAGTTGAGATTTCCGATCAAGGCGTAGGGATTCCCGAGGAAGATCTGACGAGGATCTTCGACCCATTCTTCACCACGAAGGAGGTTGGGGAAGGCACCGGTCTGAGCCTATATGTAGTATCGATGATCATGAGCAGACACGAAGGGAAGATAAGAGTGACCAGCGAGGAGGGGGTGGGCACGACCTTCACACTGACATTTCCAAATCCGGAGGACAACGCCAAACCTCGCAAGAGGCGTAATCCAAAGAAAAAGAGGCCTACCGGACCCCAATAATAGCTCACTGAGCCAGAAGGTGAGAATCTGGGAATAAGACGCAGATTTGTGAGTAGAGATGAAAGTGTCGGAGAATCAGATTCGACCGCAAGCAAGAGTGATCAAGTCAAAGGAAAACCAGATGTTTGGAAAATGTCCGCAAAGGAGACAATCGGCAGGATATCACGAGATGAGAGGCTTGAGATTCTTGAGCATGAACTAGATGAGAGGGTCAAGGAACTGGCCTGCCTCCATGGGATATCAAGACTTGCAGAGCGGGTGGATATATCACGTGAAGAGCTTCTCCAAGGAATCGTTGACCTCATCCCTTCAGCACTGCAATACCCCGAGATTGCCTGCGCTAGAATGACGCTTGAAGAAGAAGAGGTAAGGACTGATAATTTCATAGAAACGGAGTGGAAACTTGCAGAAGATGTGATTCTAAAGGAGAGAAAGATCGGGTCCATTGAAGTGTATTATCTCGAGGAAAGAGCCGAGAATGAAGAAGGCCCCTTCCAGATGGAAGAAAGAGCACTGATTTTCACCGTTTGTGAGTACCTGGCAAGAATCATCGGTCGTATAAGGAACGAGGAAGAGTTACGGAGGAGCGAGAAGAAGTACTCGGCCCTAGTTGAGAACACGACAGACGGCATCATCATACTGCAGAACGGGAAAATCAGGTTCGCAAACATCGCGTCACTTGATCTCGCTGGCTACCATCCCGAGGAGATGGTTGGTAATAACTTCCTAGATTTCGTCGCCCCTGGGAGCAGAGAGCTTGTCATGAAGAGATACGCGGCCAGGATAATAGGCAAGGAAGTGCCTCCGATTTATGAGATGTCAATCCTGAAGAAGGACGGCTCCGAAGTGCCCGTGGAAGTGAACGCGGGACTCATTGTGTACGAAGACGGACCCGCGGATTTGGTCTTCATAAGAGATATCACAGCGCGCAAGAGGGCTGATGAGACCCTAAAGGAAATCAAGGATAGTCTGGCAGAAGCTCAACGTATCGCTCATCTCGGGAGTTGGGACTGGGATATCGTGAACAACGAACTCAGATGGTCAGATGAGATATACCGAATATTCGGATTGGAACTCAACGAATTTGGGGCCACTTACGGAGAGTTCATGGACTGCATCCATCCGGACGACAGGAAAGACGTGCAGAACGCGGTTGATGAAGCAGTGTTCAAGAAGAAGCCATACGCAATAGACCACCGCATAGTGAGACCTGATGGCGAAGAGCGCATTGTGCACGAGGAAGGGAAAGTTTCCTTTGATTCAGAAGGAAAGAGACCCGTGAGGATGATAGGTATCGTTCAGGACGTAACTGATCGCAGAAAAGCAGATCTGGCCAGAAAAGAGAGCGAGGAGAGATTCAGGAGAATACTGGAGTCGTCTCCTGATCCGATAACAGTGACCGATCTTGAAGGCAATATCATCGAGTGTAATCAAGCAATGTTGACGACCTTTGGGTTCTCCAGCAAGGCTGAGGCAATCGGATTGAACGCTCTGGAGTACATAAGTCCAGAGAGCCAAGAGGAAGCCTTGGAACATATGATGAATGCCCTGGAACAAGGCCATGTGCGCAACGTAGAATATGTCTCCCTCACGAAGGACGGAAAGAGAATCCAAACAGAGGTCTCTGCCAGTGTCATTCCAGATGCCAATGGAAATCCAATGTCGATTGTGGCAATAACCAAAGACATCACCGAGAGAAAGAAGGCTGAAGAAACACTGAGCGAGAAGATGCAGGAGTTGGAGAGATACAAAGAGGTCACGGTCGGACGAGAGCTCAAGATGATCGAGCTGAAGGAGAGAATCAAAGATCTGGAAAGTGCAATCGCTGAAGCGTGAAACTGAGGATTTGTGGAGGACTACATGCACGATGAAAACCTTTTCGCGTTCCTGCCACTGGCGGCCTTCTTTGTGAACGTGATCTTAGGGTGCTATGTGCTCTACCGGAACCAAAGAAGCGAATTGAACATCATCTACTCTCTATTTGTGTTTGCCCTAGCTATTTGGTCCCTTGGCGATTATCTGGTCCTATCAGCCCCGACTCCGAACACGGCGCTATCCTTGACCTCAATTGGAACCGCGGGGTCTGCCTTGATGCCGGGATTTCTCCTACGCTTCATTCTTACTTATACGAAGAGACAGGTCCATATCAGGAAGGCCACCAAAATCCCGGTGTATTTGCTCCTATATCTGCCGGCGATATTCTTCATCTTCGCGGGGCTGTCCACGAATCTGATAACAGAGGGGATGGAAGAATCCTGGATGGGGTATGCGCCAGTGCCAGGTCCTATGTATGCAGTGTTCTCCATGTACGCAGCTCTCTACGTCATCGTTTCCCTGGCCATCTCAATTGATTTCCTGATAAGAACCAAATCAAAAGAGGAGAGGGTCCAAGCCAGATTGGTTGTGATTGCCGTGGCTATCCCGACTGTCGGAGGCTTGCTAACACAGGTCCTTCCACCATTCTTCGGGCTCCAAACGATCCAACTAACAACGACGCTCACAGCAGCGATGGGAGCCATCGTTGCCTACGCAGTAGTGAAACACGAGTTGATGATGCCAACCTTCTTCAGCATACAAAAGAAGCTGGCTGTCACATTTCTTGGCCTCATTCTGATCATCATTCCTGTTACATCAATTACGGGATTCACAATCGCAAAGGATGCGACACAAGGAGAAGTCTACAGCCATCTGGAGTCGGTCGCCTTGTCAAGGGCTACTTATGTCGAGAGATTCCTGGATGAGAACAAAGACGATATCGAACTGTTATCAGTGTTGAATCCCATCGCGAATCTGCTGACGATGGACAGAATGAATCAATCCCGATACAGCGACGCATTCGACGTGGCAAACGACCTGCTGAACGGCACATTAAGCGTTCAAGAGGAATTCCTCAAGATAACGCTTCTGGAGATGAATGGCTCCGCAGTAGCCACGACAGGCGTATTCTCTGATGCGACAAAGGGATCGGAGGTTATGGGGACTCTGGTTGAGAATGGTTTCTTCAGCGAGGATATTCACCCAGACGAGGACACGGGAGGACCGAGTATGAGCATTGCCTTTCCAGTCCGTGATGAGAACGGTGTGACTCGGGGCGGAATCCTCGCCGACATCGACCTGACTCTGCTCTATGAGATCCTTGAGGACCGAAGGGGACTTGGAGAGTCGGGAAAAGTCTATCTGGTTAACAGGTCGATGATAATGGTGAGCCCGTCAAGATTCTACGACGACCTCTACAATGAAGAGTACATAATATACAAACAGGTAGTGGACACGGTCAATTCAAGGGAATGCTTTGCCGGAGGGCGCAATGAGTCAGTCAATGCAGGGAATCTCGAGATGTTAGTATTCCAAGACTACAGGGGAGAAGATGTTGTTGGCACGCACGCCTTCATTCCGGAAATGGAGTGGGCTCTCCTTGCGGAGATGGATGAGTCAGAGGCCCTGGCTCCTCTGTACTCAATGCAGGGTTCTTTGATCCTCATACTGACCAGTCTGGCATTGGTGGGCACTGTCTTCTCATTCATGGTCTCCAAATCGATTTCCAGACCCATCAAGCAGTTGACCCAGGCGGCCGAGAAGATTGGCAAAGGGGATCTCACCACCAAGATAGATGTGAAATCGATTGATGAAGTTGGCCTGCTCGCCCAGACCCTTGCCCAAATGCAGGGCGATCTGAAAGCGTCCAGGGCTAGAATCGAGGAATACAGCCGTACTCTAGAGAAGAGGGTCGCTGAGAGAACCGAGGAACTAGAGGCAAGGCAGAATGAGCTTGACGAAAAGGTAGAGAGGCTAGGAAAGAGCGAGGCTGCTTCCCTAAACATCATGGAGGACCTGAACGAGGCCTTTGAAGACCAGAGGAAGGCGGAAGAACGGATAACCCATCAGAACCTGGTCTTGCAGGCCATCAGAGAAGTCGACCAGCTGATAGCAAGAGAGAAGGACAGGGACAACCTAATCCGCGGAGCTTGCTCAAGTCTCATCAAAACTCGTGGCTACGACAGTGCCTGGATTGCTCTAGTGGAGGAGTCGGGGGACCTGGTATCAACAGCAGAAGCCGGGTTGGGCGATTCTTTCAAGGACCTGGCTATTGCGCTGACAGGCGACAGAGCCTTGCACTGTGCGAAACTAATCATGGATGGACCGCGTGTCGTCGTTATAGAAGGCCCAACTGAAAGTTGTCGCGAATGCCCTCTCTGCAATGTATATCAAGGCAATGCATCAATGGCCATACGACTTGAATCCGGGTGGAAAGTATTCGGCATGATGTGTGTGTCGGCTTCTCCAGAAGTTGTCATAGACGAGGAAGAACTTGCCCTTTTCGAGGAGGTGGCCATGGACATATCGTTTGCATTGTACAGCATCGAGCTCGAGGAGAAGAGAAGGAGTATGGAGGTCAATCTACGAGAGAGCGAGGAGAAGTACAGAGCGCTGTTCGAGGCTAGCGCTGACGGAATCCTGATAGCTGACATTGAGACGAAGACCTTCAAGTATGCCAATCCAGCAATAGGCAGAATGCTGGGCTACAGCACTGAGGAGCTGGAGAACATGTCTATGACGGACATTCATCCAGAAGATTCAGTGGAAAGTGTAATCTCGGAGTTTCTAGCCACGGGAAAAGGAGAAAAAGTGCTTGCGGAAGAAATACCGTGCATCAGAAAGGGCGGAGAAATAATACGCTGTGACATTAGCACTGCCAAGGCCTTGGTGGACGGTTCGGAATGCAACATCGGCTTCTTCAGAGATACCACCGAACGAAACAAGATGATCATGGACCTGGAAACCACGAATGAAGAGTTGAGGGCTGCTCAGAGCCACCTGATACAATCGGAGAAGCTGGCAAGCATCGGCATGCTGGCCTCTGGAATCGCTCACGAGATCAATAATCCCCTGGCAGCAATCACAGGGTATGCTGAAGCAATCATGGATGAGGATGATGCAAAACTGAAAACGGACTATGCAGCGAAGATTCTAAGTGCATCTGGAAGAGCGTCAGAGGTCGTGAGATGGCTCTCAAAGCATTCCAGGGATGCCAAGGTCGACACAGTTGGAGATGTACAGCTGAACGATGTCCTGAATGATTCACTGGAATCCGTGAGACTCGCCAAGCCATCTCCGGACATTGAGATACAGAAGAACTTCGAGGAAGTCCCCCTCATTGAGGGGAACAAGAATGAAATCCAGCAAATCTTCGTGAATCTAATCAACAACGCCACCGACGCCATGCCTGACGGAGGCAGGCTTCTGATGTCCACTTCGACTGAAGAGGGGTACGTAAAGGCTACGTTATCCGACACTGGCGGGGGAATTCCGAAGGACCATCTGACAAAGATCTTCGACCCTTTCTTCACCACAAAAGAGGTCGGGGAAGGAACCGGTCTGGGTCTCTACGTGACATCCATGATCGTCTTAAGGCATCAGGGTAGAATGGAGGTGGAAAGCGAGGTAGGCAAGGGTACGGTCTTCACGGTGAGATTCCCCATTAAGGGTGAGATAAACAATCTGGGTACTAACAAGAAACCAGCGCAAGCAGGGGCGTGAACCGTTGGATTGAGATTCCGATTCTGACTGCAAATCAATCGTCGAATGAATCCTCTATCTTCTTGATCTGTCATAGCTGACGTATTCGTCAACCAGTTTATCACGATGGCTATCTGCAGTTCCGTTCCGCATGACCTCGAGATATTCTGATAAATGAGAATAAAGCAAAAAATGTTAATAGTAATATTCGGTTTCGGATACAAGTATCCCAGTTTTGGGAAGGCGGAATCATGACACAACGAGAAGAGATGACAACTAAGATCTGCCTTGTGGGAGACTCAACGGTAGGCAAGACAAGTCTGATAAAGAGATACGTGTTCGACGAGTTCGACGACAGGTACCTCTCGACCCTGGGTACAAAAGTGACCAAGCGTAAGTTGCAGGTCCCATTTCCTGACCTGGATCTAGAAGTGGATGTCAAGCTCCTGATATTCGACATCATAGGAGAGAAGGGATTCAGGCAGCTTCTGAGGGAAGCATACTTCCAGGGAGCCAACGGACTCATGGCCGTCTTTGATGTCACGCGCGGAGACACACTGGACAGCTTGGATGACTGGGTGGAAAACGCCTACGATGTGACAGGGAGCATCCCCACGCACCTCATTGCCAACAAAGTGGATCTGACTGATGAGGTCGTCGTGAGTGAGGTTGAGGTGAATCGGGTGTCGAAAGATCTTAACTCTCCCTTCGTGTTCACAAGCGCAAAGACCGGAGAGAACGTCGAGAAGGTCTTCAAGTATATCGGCACCAAACTGGTCAACCGGGCAGTTTCCCGAAGATTCGGTGACCAACACGACATGCCTCAGGTCTCAGAAGAGTGACGCATCCAAATCGAACACAGAGCTTGTTGAAGTCCCCACGGGAAGAAGCGTCGAGCGAGCGCTATCAGAGTGCACAATCTATGGAGGGAAAGGCCAGAGTGAGTATCTCCGCATGGGTATTCTGCGATTCCGAAAGCCTATTTGCCTAGGTTGGGATTCCCTGCCGTGAAGCTCCATGACATCCTCGAGAGCAGGGTGAGACTATCACTGCTCCTGTTTGGATTGGGATTACTGGTACTGGTACTGGATGTGCTGAACCCTTTCACGGAGTTTACCCGGACATGGAACATCGTGTACGTGATCGCCAACTTTTTGGCATACCTCGCAGCGCTTGCGCCCGTATACATCATTCTGGGATTCTTGGTCGATAAAGATGACACTGCCAAACTGTTCTTCTCCTGTCTCTGGATACCCATCGTCCATTTTTTTCTGAAGGGGTTCCTTCTTCTTTACATGATGACCGAGGACCCGGGTCTGCTGGTGTCCATGGGGTCTGACATTGGTTGGGGACTTCATGACTGGAGAGATTTCGCCGTTTTCTACTACGGGAGCTTCCCAATATTCATAGTTACGGTATGGGCGTTCTCAATCGTCTTCATGGTCTTCGGCGTGCTCATCAACCTAGTGTTCGGAGAGGGCATGAGGAAAGGGGTGAGGAAGATCTTCAGGGCCCCTAAAGATGAGTAGAAATCGAACAGGTTCGGTGAAGTCCTCTCTCTGTGCAAGAACCCGCAACGGAACACCAATCATGAGAGGTGGCCAGTATGTTCCGAGTTCTGATAATCAAGCATGATAAGCGAAAACCAAGCCTTAAGCCCCTTCTGACCCAAGATGTATGCTAATAGGAAAGGGGTAGAAACATGGAACAACTAGAATTCTCCTGGACTGAAACGTACGACGTGGTGTCACTGAAGACCGAATGCAAGCACATTAAGTCGCTTCCCATGTGTGTGATCTATCCGCACACCGATGATCTGAACTGAAGCTGACTTTTGAAGCCCAGAGCCATTCAGCCTTTTCGAGTAGTTGTTTGACATACTGGACAGTCACGTTCCACTCATTCGAAAAGGTGCAAATCATATTCGATTTTCGCAACGACCGATTATAGTTTTTAAATACCTGACCAATATTCATAGACCTCCTATTCAATGCAGGCATTGATTGAGGGGTCAGAGGAGCGGGGAGACAAGAACGATGCATACCAGAGTAGCATACTACGATTGCAGTATTGACTTTGCGGGAGCTGGATGTGGAGAATGCCATCCTGCGAGGGGTGATTAATCTGGTCGTCTTCAGGATCTTCCGCTTCGACCCGACAAAAAACGATGCTCCGACATTTCAAACGTATGATCTCCCAGACACTGCCGGAATGACGATTCTGGATGCCTTGACACATATCAAAGAGAACATGGATTCCACGCTTTCTTTCAGAAGATCGTGCCGTTCTGCCATCTGCGGTTCCTGCGCCATATGTGCCAATGGAAAGAACTTGCTTGCGTGCAACACGCAGGTGAATGACCTCAAGAAGGTCAAGATAACACTGGAGCCCCTTCCGGGTTTCCCGCTGATAAGGGACCTTGTCATCGACTGGGAACCGTTCTTCGATCAGTATCGTTCCGTGAAGCCCTACCTGGTTGCCAGATCCACCCCACCAGAGAAGGAGAGGATCCAGGATCAGAAGGCGAGAAAGGCATACGACGAGGCGGCTCAATGCATCATGTGCTCTGCGTGCACATCCTCATGCCCAGTGGTATGGACGGACGGCAACTACCTGGGACCTGCCGCCCTCACAAAGGTGTGGCGGTTCGTCGCGGATGACAGGGACGAGAACACCAAGGAAAGACTGGCGATGGTGAACAATGAGGAGGGGGTCTGGCGCTGCCACACGATATTCCGGTGTACGGATTCCTGTCCAAAGAACATAGACACGGCGGGAAGCATAGAGAGTCTGAGGAAGAAGATAATCTGGCACCAATTGACAGGGAGGGGCTGAGATGGCAGCGCACAGCGGACTCGGATATTATCTCAGGAGGGTCCTCAGGGTCTCGTTGGAAACGGGAACGATGGCGCATCTGCTCCACAGGGTGACCGGACTTCTGATAGTCGTCTACTTGTTCCTCCACATAGGGGCCATGTCGTACACTTACTTCGATGCGGGAAGCGGCTTCGACGACCTGATGGCAACATTCGCAAGCACTCCATTTCTGATCATTGACCTGGTCTTGTTCGCGGGTGTCATGATACACGGTCTGAACGGCATCAGGATTATGCTCTTTGACATGGGATATTTCTCAAGAAGGCAGAAGGAGCTCTTCTGGGTAATGATGGCGATAGCTGCGACATCGGTTCTGATAGCCACTTGGCTGGTCGGAGCTGCACATGGGTGGTGGTGAATTGCAGCAGACTGTTCATATCCAGGCATCGAAAAGGAGCTTCTGGCTATGGTTCCTCCAGAGGGTGTCCTCAGTCGGACTCATCATAGTCCTGCTCTTCCACATGGTCGTGCTGCATTATGTCGATCCAGGTGCGGAGATAACCCTGGCAGACATACATGTAAGGCTGCAGGCCTTCCTGTTCATCATTGTCGATTCGCTTCTTCTGGGCTTTGGGCTCTTTCACGGTCTGAATGGGGTGAGGAGCGTGGCCTATGACTACTTCCCGAAACCGGGAACCAGAAAGATGATTTCCAGAGTCCTCCTGATTGTTGGTGTGATCGTTTTTGTTTGGGGAGCCTTCGTGCTCGTCAATCTGGTCCTGGCGGGGTGATCAAAGATGAAGAAACACGACGTGATCATAGTCGGCGGCGGTCTGGCGGGCCTCAAGGCGGCATGGAAGGTCAGTGAGGTCGCTGACACAGCGGTCGTCTCCAAACTGCATCCTCTTAGATCGCATACCGGAGCAGCCCAGGGAGGCATCGCCGCATCGCTCGGGAACGAAACTTTGGACTCCTGGGAAGAGCACATGTTCGACACGGTCAAGGGAAGCGATTACCTGGGCGACCAGGACGCCATCGAGACGCTGGTCAGGGAGGCGCCCAAGACAATCTACGATCTCGAACACCTTGGAGTGGCCTTCAGCAGGACCGAGGAGGGCAAGATAGCACAGAGACCGTTCGGGGGTCACCAGAAACCCAGGTCTTGCTACGCGGCAGATTGGACCGGACACACCCTACTTCATACAGTATATGAACAGTGCATCCCCAAGACGATAGCGTTCTATGATGAATGGTTCGCGCTCTCGCTGGCTGTCAAGGACGGTATCTGCAGAGGGATTGTGGCCCTGGACATCAGGACCGGCGAAGTTGAGGCATTCCATTCCAAGGCAGTGATATTGGCGACCGGAGGGTATGGAAGGGCATTCAAGATCACATCCAACGCACTGGCGAACACCGGGGATGGCCTAGGAATGGCCCTGAGAGCCGGACTTCCGCTCGAGGACATGGAGTTCGTGCAGTTCCATCCGACCGGGTTGTACCGCCAAGGAATACTGCTGACAGAAGGGGCAAGAGGAGAAGGCGGCTACCTGGTGAACGGGGACGGCGACAGGTTCATGAAGAACTATGCGCCCGAGAAGATGGAGCTGGCACCCAGGGACGTCATCTCGAGAGCGGAACAGACCGAGATAGACCAGGGAAGGGGCGGAGAAGGCAAGGACTTCGTCTACCTGGACCTGAGGCATCTGGGCGAGGCCAAAATAGACGAGAAGCTCCCCCAGACGAGGGATCTGGCCAAAAGCTTCATGGGGCTAGATCCTGTCAAGGACCTTATACCCATCCAGCCCACAGCGCACTATTCAATGGGGGGCATACCAACAACCGTCACGGGTCAGGTCATCTCGGATGAGAAGAACACACCTGTGGCCGGACTCTTCGCGGCCGGAGAATGTGCCTGCATATCCGTGCACGGAGCCAACAGGTTGGGGACGAACTCCCTGCTGGATGCTGCTCTGTTCGGACACAAAGCGGCAGTTGCGACGATCGAGCACCTGAACAAAGCAGATTTCCATCCATTTCCCGAAGAGGCCATGATTGAGGCAATGACCAGGGTGAAGTGGGTCAGGGAAGCCAATGGTCGAGAGTCCGCACCAAAGCTCAGACATGAACTGCAAGAGACCATGACCCAGAAGTGCGGTGTGTTCAGGGACAGAGAGAAGTTGGAGGAGTGTCTCGCGAAGGTAAAGGAACTCCAAAAGAGGCTCGAGAACATCGGAATCGGGGACCGGTCCAAATCGTTCAACACCGAAGTGACTGAGGCTCTGGAGACCCAGAACATGCTGGAATTCTCCGAGATAATAGTGTATGGGGCAATGCAGAGACAGGAGTGCAGAGGAGCTCATTGGAGGGTGGACCATCCCGGCAGGGACGACGAGAATTGGCTCAAGCATACCATCGCATTCCAGAAGAAGGATGGGGTCGAATTGAGATACAAGGATGTCGTGATCACGAGATTCCCCCCCAAGGAAAGGGGGTACTGAGATGCCAGCGATGGACAAATCACAAATTCATGTTCTAATAAGAGCAAGGGGGTCAATAGACTAGGACACCCTATGAATAGAATATATATATACTGAGAAATGGTAGGTTTGATTGGAGACTGGGAGCGAGGAATCAGATGCCTCCGGACAAGGACAAGCGATTCACAGAGGACTTTGTACGCAAATGGTCCAGAGCGGGTGGAGCCAAGAAGAAGCAGATATCCAAGAATGAAAGGATTTTGAAGAACCAACAAGAGATCCTCAGGAAGGACCCACGGAATCACAAGATATGGTTCGCCAGGGGTATCCTGCTGGCAGAGATGGGGCGCTTCGGGAAAGCTCTGAGGTGTTTTGACGCGGTCATAAAGCTCGATCCTAGGAACAAAGCGGTCTACAATTCCAAGGCCTCTGCTCTGCTCCAGATGGGTGAGATTGAACAATCCTCCACATGGTACAGGAGGGCTCTGGACATGAGCTCGGAGGAGATCGCACCCGAGATAGGAGCGGCAATGTCGGAGCAACTCCCAGCGGAGGAAGTCTTAAGAGAGATGATCGAGGAGTCCAGAGAGTGGGAAGAAACGATCAGAACGAGAGCGTGTCCCATCTGCGGCTCGAACGTGTTGTGGGAAACCAAGATATGTCCAACATGCGAATGGGAGTTCCACGACGAGGACTATAAAGAGCTGGCTTTTGACGAGGAAGATATCAGGCCTGAGAGAGAGCTGACAGAGGGGGAGATGAGGGAGAGGCTCATTAGGAAGATAGAAGAATATCGATTGGAAGGATATGAAGTTGCACCAATTGTCAGGACCATGAAGACGGAACCGCACCGTGCGAGGGGCGCGGTTGCCCAGTTCGAGGAGAACGTCGCCGAGATTAGGAAGTTCAAGAAGAACCTGGAATCCATGGAAACCACCGGTTTCGATATGAAACTGAAGGAAATGGATCAGTTGTTCCGAAGCCCGTACAACATGTTCGCCATTCGGAATGAATATGATAAACTCATCAGGCGTATCGAGGCCAGACAGGCCAAGAGAACCAAACGGCCCAGGGCCAGAATCGGGAGAGAACCCGCCACGGTAGGGCTCACGAACGGCAGGACGGGAAGGGTCAACGGGATGGTGAACGGCCGGGGTAGGATTAACGGCGTCACGAACGGCCTTATCTACCGCTTCCAGACCATGAAGACCGGGCTCGTGAACGGCATCACCAACGGTAACGGCATGACCAACGGCCTGGGTTCCATCAGATTCCAAAACGAGAACAAGCGTAAGAAATGGAAATTGACCATCATCCCATTCATTGCCATCCTGCTCTTGACGACACCGTTCTTTCTATATACGGAGCTACCTGTTTCAGAGATCGAAGTGGACGGGGAGTTTGACGATTGGTCCGGGGTTCAGAAGATAGCGTCCGCAAGGGACCTGTCCATTTCCCGGAACATTGACATTATCAGCGTGGCCGCGAAGAAGGACAACAAGTACCTCTCTCTCTACGCTGAGGTCGATAGCATCGCGCTGGGCGGGAATCCAGCCACCGGGATCCCGGACACGATACATTTCTTACTTGACGTGGACAGCGACGCATCCACAGGATACCTGGTAAGAGGAATAGGTGCTGACTACGTAATCAGGATAATGGGACATGGTGGAGTGGTGATGACCTCTAGTATGTACAGATTCGGCTCAGGTGCCGACCAGAACAACTGGTCCGCCTGGGACTCAAGTGGCCACGCGCAAGCTGCGGTGTCCACTAGGATGCTCGAAACTCAGATCTCGTATAGGTCCCTCAACGGGTTGGGTAAGAAAGTGTCCATACTAGTTCACTCATCATCTCATGACGGTTCTTCGGATTTCGCTGACTACGTCATCAGCGATCAGAGAGGTGTCCTGGTCATCGAGCAGTTCTGGAGCGATCAGGCCGAGGAGCTGGAAGGTGGCGGAAACACCATACTGACAATAATCGCCCGCGCCTTGGGAAACAGGATGAGGATCAACTCACTTACGGCCTACCTGACCGGGGATGCGGCCCCAACCGAACTTGAGAGGATTAGAGTACTGGCAGCCGGAACAGAGATTGGTGCCATCAATACTCCTCAAACCGGTATGCTCAGATTCACATTCAGCGGGATAACCGTTAACGAGGATGAGACCGTTGCGATCACCCTGGACGCCACGGTCAGGACAGCGAGCGGCAACACATTGGGTGCGAAGGTCTCTTCTTCAAGTGATTTTGAGCTCTCTACGGGAGTGGCAAGTTTGGAGGATTCCTACCCAGAGGGCTCCATGGACTACATAGGTCAAGCTGACACTTCACAGATCAAGATCGATGGAGGATTCTCCGACTGGAACGGTGTGGAGATCGATCAAGACAATGTGACCGTCTCCAATCCCAACATCGATGTGGCCGGTTTCGCCACCAAGACGGTGCAAAGGTCATTTCCTTCGGTCAGGGTTGACGCTTTCTTCTATGTTAATGTGGCCGGGAGGATAGCAGGAGGCAGCCTCGTTCCCTACGCGTCCCCCGGCCCGCTCAAACAACTGGTCTATGTCCCCGATAGCGACAGAGATACCGTGCCGGACAGCATAGACATCCACCCATTCGACTTCGACAACGACGGCACACCGGACGTTGAGGAAGGTTCAGACATTGACAGCGATCAGATTCTCGACTATCCACTCGGCTCTGACTACTATCTGGAAACCACCATTCCAGTGGGTTACCCATCACCGTACGGCGGAAAAGAGGTGAGGATCTACATCGGTCCCAGGACCGTGCCGACGGTCACCGGTGAGGACTACATACGAGCCTTCGTGGACATAGACGGCAATGTCGGAGGATATGCCATCGGTCCCATCTACGCCGATTACCTCCTTGAGATAAGGGGAAAGAACGGGGACATCAACTGGATATCGCTCATGGAGTTCAGCGGGGTGCCCGGGACCGACTGGGACTGGACATCGACCGGAAGTGAAGTTTCGGCATCACTCGATATGCACAGGATCGAGGCTACCGCGGACGCAACCGATCTGGTTGGAGACCGTTTCGAGGTCGTATTTGAGACATCGGACTGGGAGGATGGAAGCGACATGACGACGAATCTCTCAGGACGCGGAAGGTCGGCGACCAGAGGGTCTTTTGGTGACTACGATGTGAGGTTCACGTCCGAGAACTATGACGCATATCTGACGGACTTGGCTGACAAGGTTTCCTTCAGTAGCGGGGAGAACCAGCTATCCTGGACGATCCCGAGATCCATACAATGGGACAGTGGTGGAGATACCACGGTTCTCGGAGAACTCATCCCGTCTCGGATTGACCTTGACCGGGGTGCAGCTCGCTATGAGAACACGTACTCAGGACTAGATGTATCCATCGAGTATCTCTTCGAGGAGAACATGCTGAAGGAGAACATAATTCTCGAAAGGGCGTTGGACGGCGTGACGGAGAGTGGACACATATCCTTGAAGAGCAATCTGCAATTCGAGAAGAGCCTGATGGTCTACGCGGACGGAGACGAATACGGAGAGTGGTCCGCCCTCAATGGAGGAATGGCTTTCAGAGACAAGGCCGGCTCCAAATTCCAGATAAGAGACCCCTATGCCGTTGACGCTCGGGGCGACGTGCTCGACTGCCAGTACCTTTACAATGCCCAAGATAAGCTCCTCGATCTTCGATGCGATTCATCTTGGTTCTTGGCCGCAGACTATCCCATCAGAATCGATCCGACAGTTACAACCTACACACTTGAGAATGACGACGGAACGCTGGGTCAGGCTAGTGAATATTTCGGCTGGTCGGTCGCCGTGGGTGATTTCAACAACGACACTTACGCGGATGTCGCAACCGGTGCGCCTTACGCAGATGTCGGTTCCTATACGGATGCAGGAGCGGTCTACATCTACTACGGTCCGTTCTCGGCGACGGACACCTCCCCAGACGTCATGATC
>JAUVHO010000019.1 GCA_030593295.1 Methanomassiliicoccales archaeon
ACTATTTCAGCTACAATGAACGAAAGGCCATCAAGAGGTACGTTCAAGAAGGTCATGCGCTCATAGGGACAGGTCTGACACTTGATTCTGTGATGCTTGAAGAGCATGGGCGTGCATTCGGACAGCTTTTTGGCCTGAAAGTTGCAAACGAGTATTACTACAAGACTGGTGTCCGCGACCTCGAGATCCTCAATCCGGAGGATAACCATCCACTGTTCAACGAGATTCCTTCCGAATACGATACTGCCAACGGCATGACCCTCACTCCTGGTCTTTTCATCATCAACAGACCGCCTATACCCAACGAGTACTACCCCCTGAACTGGACCGATGAGCGTCTCGGCAGCGGCAAATACAAGGCGATGTCCTATCCAAACAACAACGCGACCGTCATAGTGAACGACGCAGGGAACTACAAAGCGGTCTACATAACCAACTTCGTCGAGAAGAACTCCAATGCGAACGACATACAACTGCTCTACAACTCGATGGTTTGGTCCTGGGTGATAAACCCTCCAACGGACGTGTGGATATACAAGGAAATGAGCACGTTGAGGCTGGAATGGAACGGATCTACGTCCGCAAGGGTGCAGGGATACAACATCTACAGAGCGACATCGGTCAACGGATTCGATTTCAACGTGACATATGATACGGTGCCGGTCGGAATGGATCAGTGGACAGATTCGCAGCCGGATGCTGGAGTGGACGCGAACAACTACTTCTACGTGGTCAGGGCGTACGACGAGAGGGATATCGAGGAGCAGAACCTGAACAAGGTCGGGAAGTTCGTGAAGCAGCTGCACAAGGGGACCAACGAGATCTCGATCGGCTTTGAGCTGAAGGATCACAGCACCGGGGTTGCGTTCGAATCTGTGAACGGGCTGTACAAATCGGTGGAGGCGTTCGATGCCCAGACCTGCGTATGGTATGTCTGGACACCCACAGGAGGGTCGCTAACCGAGATAGACAGGACGATGGGGCTGAGGGTGACGATGAGATCCGATGGATCGCTGATAAACGTGGGCAGGGTGAAGGATACTAGCATTGTCCTTCCTGAAGTGAGCGCTTGCGCCAACTGGAACTTCGTGGGATATCCCTCGTTTGTGACGGGGGCGTTGCCGGATGTGCTTGATAATGGTGGAATGGCCGGGAAGTACGACCTGGTTCTGTGGTATGATCCGTTGGACAAGAAGCAGCACTGGAAGTGGTTCGATCCCAATGACCCGGGAGGATCTCCGCTTAGGGAGCTTAAGCCGGGAATGGGGATATGGATACATGTGATTCAGGCGGGGGTTTGGGAGGTTAGGGGAGATTAGCTGAGCACCGTGATGTCGCGAACAAGATTAACACAGACATTTATGGCACCGTTGTGATACAGGTCATAGCGAAAGTGATTGAGATGAATGTATATCTTGATGCAAACATCATCTATGATCTGTTGCTCGGGTTGGCGTCATCAAGGAGGATGCTTGACGAAGATGATTTCGAAACGAATGGACGAAGGCGCTCAGAATATCTCTACAATCTGATATATGCCAGAGATCAATTGATGGACTATGTAGCGTTTGAGGATACAGTGAGAAATGGCAGAATAGGGATTTTCACCTCAAGATTCTCTGAGTTCGAAGCCTTTGGCGCGGCATACAAGGATGACTTCGTGTCGTTACTGATTGGAAGATTGAATTTCCCAATGTCCTATGTACTTTCGAAAGTTGCTCCCAAAAGCGTATTCAGATCAATCCTGAAAAGGCATATTGAGAATTATGAGAATGGGGAGGAGATGGCAAATTGGTGCACAGAGTTCCCACCAAGAGGAGTTGGATTCACCAGTATCTCAGACATTTATGCCTCTATGAACTACGTTGAGGATGAGTCAATTGATTTCAGCCAAGAAGAGTATCGTGACATCATAGGCGAACTGTCCAGATTCAATATGCTCGCATCGGACATAGTGCATATCATCATATGCAAACAGAATTCAATTGACTATCTGTTGACAAGAGACAGGGATTTTCACGAACTGAAAGATTTAATCCAAGAGAAAGCTGGGATTGCAGTAATAAAGGGTTTGAGAGAAGCTTTGGATTTGTCCAGAAGAAGTGACTAGGCTTTCTTCCCGCATTGTCATGGCAGGGACCAAGATGAAAAACGCATTTGATGTGAACCATGACTCGCGACGTCGAATCATAAGGATGACCGACCTACTTGGGGGACTCCGTCATAGGTAGGGTGAAATATGGTGGATGAATAGTGGGATCAGAATGGAGAGTGCAACGAGGGTGAAAGGGTGCATTGTCAATGTTGGAGTGAATGCCAGTCATGGTAGCATTAGGAGCCCGTTGTTCCCCAATGGAAGGTTCATACTCCTCCCAATCCCTGAAAGGAAGGGATTTGAGAATTGTCCGGAAATCCTTACATACTCAGATATCCTCAAGGACACGGGGAGTCTCAGAAAGAGAATCCTTCCTTCAAGGCACTTCAATACGAAAGTGCACAATGATCCTGAGTTCGAGACCTACACATATGGAGACTACCCTGGTTCCGTGCCAAAAGCAAGCAAGCTCAAGAGACTCGGGACCGGTGACTACATCTTCTTTCTTTCTCGCCTGGTGGAATTCGACGGAGAGGCATACGGCACTGCGGGCTTCTACATTGTCGGGTACCTCAGAATAGAGCGTATCTTCAGAGACATTGCCAGGAAGCCAAGCCAACAAATCCTTTCGAGTATCTCAGGGAATGCGCACGTCAAGCGAGGTTTGTGTTGCGAACAGTACTTCGACCGCTTCTGGGTCTTCAAGGGTGACAAAGGCGAATCGTCAGTTGCTGAAACTGCAGTCCCCTTTGATAGGCATTTGGCAGATAGACTCCTTCGTGATGCCAAAGGTAATAAGCTGAGTTGGGATTGTGCAAAGTCTGATCTACAAGTAATCGGATCATACACCAGAACTTGTCCGATCATTGGCTCAAATGATGAAGTTGACTCAATTCGTATCCTCCTCGACTTGCTTCTGAACTGATGGGTGCCAAGTAATGAACTGTCTGCCCTCCACACGGAAGATTGGACCATTAGGGTTTCACAAGGCAATCGTAGTCAGGTCCTTGAAGAATGCTTCCAGTATTCAGATGCCTTCTTGCAGCACATCCTCCCCTGCAAATCTCGTATTTTGAGCATTGAGAGCAAGACCCTTCAATGAGTGCATTACCAGGGTCTCTGAGTAGGCCAAATGGATAATCCTCTCTTCTCCAAATCTCCTCAAGACTGGATTTGTGGATGTTGCCAGCTACATAGATCGGATGGGGTCCATCTGAGCCCGGCTCGAGACGCAGAGCCAAACACGGAATTACATCACCTTCAGAGGTAATTGCACAGGCGGTCTTCCAAGCAGAGCAAGACGGTGTTTCTCCTGAACCCTCGAGAAGAAAGCAGAAGTTCATTCCACCAGAAGTAATCCTGACTCGACCATGCTTTTCCATGTTTCCTTTCAAATCAAGGAATGACCGCCAGAACATCGTCTTTTCCTCTCTCGAGAGTTCCAGTTCTTTCCTGTTCTCAAAGGCCCGTCCCTGCAAAATGAGTCCGAGAACCTTCAGTTTTCCAATGCCATTCTCCTCGCAAATGCGGACGACGGCCCGGAGGTCAGATACATTGATTTTCGTCGGAGTGAAGTACGCTGACACCGCCGTGCCAGCTTCTACGAGTTCCCTCACAGAACTCATCGTTTCCTGGAAGCTCCCATTCACTTTGGTGATAGCATCATGAGTTGTTTCTGGGCCGTGAATCGAGAGAAAGACTTCGTTCACTTCAGTATCTGCCAAAGCTGTCAGTGTCTCCTGAGGTAGCCGATAACCAGAAGTGTAGACAATCACCTGATAACCAAGGCTCTTCGCATACTCTATCGCCTCGAATATTCCCTGCCACATAAGTGGTTCCCCACCAGTGAGTACGGCTTTCTTTCCCCCAAGATTAGACCAAGATCTCAAGGCATCTCTCACGGCGCCGAATGAGAGATTGCCCCCGAGCGTTGTGCCCCCGAACACTGAGCAATGAAGACAACCGAGGTTATTCGATTCTAAACCAATCGAACAACTGGTCGTTACTTCAATCTCAATCTTCTTTGGATTCGTTTTCAATGAACTCCCTCCAGAGGGGTCATGCATGAGCCCGTCGAGCTTCTTTCAAGATGGTCCTTTCCATATAAATAGACTACCTGAGTTCTTTCTTCTTGAAGGAATTGAAAACGATTTGGTCGTAATCCAATGCTTAAAGAAGTGGGGAGTTCCAGGCCTTGGGAAGATACAGCTTTCGTTGGACAGGAAGAGTCCTTGGGGGGCACTATTCATGGTGTCCGACTTATAATAATCGCTCTGGGAAATGGGTCATCAAACATCTCACAGAAGCATCATATATGATGGAAAGCCCATTTGGAGTTAGAGGGCATTCAATTGGGCAGAAACGAATATAAGAGAATTGCACGTTTCCGCCCCAAAACAGTTTAATAGGGAGAATCCAAATGAGCATCGATGACAAGCGTCAAGAAATTCAAATGCACAGAATGTGGGGATACTGTGGAGAGTTCGTGTGGCCCTCCGAAACTTTGCGAGAAATGCCATTCCATATTCCCCTTTGTAGAGGTGGAAGACTGAGAATGACGGCAGCATTCTCATCTATGGCAAAGATTCTGCCATATTCGGACACTTTTTACAGCCACCAAGGGGGGACGAAATGAGAAATCGCAAACAGAACTGGAAGAGGATGAATTACGCCGATGAAGATCTCGGCTATCTTACGTATTATTATTCATCAAGGCAATCCAATATACCGACCCGAGCAGTTGACAGAATAGGTGACAACAAGAGGGACCCGAATCTTGAAACAAGGACATATGGAGTCTTCACTGACTGCAATTGCCGAGGAAGGAAGAACGTCGTGAGAGATGGTCGTAAATATCTGTTCTTCATGACGAACTTCAAGAACGTGAGGCAAGTCACTGGATACTATGAGATTGGCTGGTTTCATAACGTACACTGCTCCATTTCAACAAAGACTGTAGCTCTGAAAGCGTCGAGAGTCCATTTTGTCGGCTCTGGCATACGCTTTGTTGGAAAACCGCAAAGGACTATTCGACATAATGATATCTCAGATGATGAAATCCGTATCTTTGGTCCACCAAGAGGTTGCTGCAGGCTCGATCATAAGAGTGTTTCGAAGCTATTGGAATCCTTGAACGGCAAGGAAGATATATCTGGACATTATGTGCGAGAAATCAAGAAACTGGAAACCGAGAATCTGAAGGACAGTGGCAAATACAGATACCCATCAAGCCATAGAGAAGAGACATTCAGAGTGAAAGACATCGGTGCATACTTAGTCTGAAGGGTCCTATTCAGTTTCCCATTTCTCGCTTCTACTCTTGTCCCACATATCAGGATACTCCCGATGGACCAAGTCAACGACCTCTTTGGCTGTGAGGTTGTTCAGTCTCCTTTTCACGTTCTTGGTCTCTTCACCAACCAACTCAGGATACACATTCCAAAGTTCATCACCCAATTGGAGGCCGTCCTTTGTCAACTCAAAGATCTCAACTGATGCGTCCTTTCCAAGCACCTCTTTGTGAGACTTGAGAAACTTCCCATTCCTCAAACGTTCAATCCGTTGATCGAGGTTGGGATCCCACGGGCCTCCTTGCATCGGTCTGAACAGAGGAAATGAAACTACAGAAGACTTATCATCAATAGCTTCTCTCAGGTAGAACTCCTCCTTCTGAAACAATGTGATTCCTCGAATTGCTTCGTGGTCTTCCTTGACACCAGGCGAGAATAATAATAGAAGGGCAACAGAATCGTTGGCGAAGAGCCCATTCTTGAGTAGAGTATTTGTGATTCGAGCCTTAATAAGAGCCTCAACATCATATACGATACGTCCGCAGAACCCACAACTGTATGCTTTGACATCATGTACTACGAACTGATCGTCATTATCAGCTAACTCCACATCCCTTGTGGTCTCAGTCATTCCGACTTGGCAGTTAGTACAATACGTTGGTGTCATTTTTCATCCCGCGCAGAGACAATGGTTGCGGTCCCACCATAGTACCGGAAGTGAACACGAAGGATCCTACCAGCTTTAGTCCTGGAAATGCACTCGAATTTCTTTCGGCTTTTCCTTGCTGATTCCATATTCTGAAGAGCTTGATACACTTCGTACTCATGAACATGATGCTTTGTCCCGATCTTCTCGAGCACATCTGGTGGTATGACAACCGTGTCTATTCTCATTTCCGACAGATATATGTTCTGATTTATTACTTTTGGTCTCCTTTAGGAGAGGTCAAACTGACACAAATAGTACCTGGCAATACTAATATCTCAGAATCCTCATCCATCTAGGTGATTGCCGTCCCTCATTGGAACTGGATCTCAATGAGAATACCCAAGTGATATATGATGCTCTATCAGAATCCTCTTTCAGCTCTTCGGTGGCTCATCGTCTCCATTCCACCAACAACAACTGAATCCACACGACCCCCGTAGCCACCTTGCGATTCACCACAAAAATGGAACTAACATCAGACAACATACAATTACTTCTCCATCGAACCTGTACAGCAGGAAGCCATCAACAACATCTAGAACAAACACCTACCTAATACCCGAATGAATCGTCATACACTTTCGCCAAGTAGGCTACGCCCGTGCTGAAGACCCTCTTTGCCAACATAAATCAGAACCCCACAACGCACTGTGCATCTGGAACCCGAGCTCATGACCCTCAGGGCGACAACCAGGCCTGGGCGGATCGATCACCCTAATCACATCAGAGCCTTGGAACTTCGTCCCGTCGTACAACTCTCCGGTGATCACAAGGAGCACTGATTCGCCGGGACTTAACATACGCTGAACAGCTGAACGATCGAACTTCACCATCCTCTCGGGTATCCCATCGCCGTCATGGTCCACTATATACAAATCCGCAGACCTTACGAATCCGTAAATGGGATCAAGTTCGGGTCTGAGCACACCGTTCAAGAGGATCGTGCTGGCATCGATGTCCATCGGATCGTATCCCTCTGGCAGCTCTATAAAACAAGTTATCCACTTCCCACTGCTCTTGAGGTTCAGAGTCTTGGGAAAGCAGTCCACCTCGGCCTCAAGGGTCTCCTGGATCGACCTCGGGTAGACGACATATGTGCCCTTCTCGTCATAGTAGCTCCAGATGAGGAAATCCTTGGAGTCGAATACCGCGCCCATGAAGTAGGTCTCCTCGTTCTCCGCGGTGCTGGTCACCCTCGTGGAGCCCAGAACAACCTTCCCATTGCCGTCGACGACCGCGTAGTAGACCTCGGCGTTCCCGTCCTTGGTCTCCCTCCAGAAGACATAGCTGTTGTCCTGATCGTCCATTGCGAGGTGGGCTTGATGCGAATGATAAGCGTCCCCATCGGACAGCACGACCGGCGCGACATCGATGTTCCCTTGAACGTCCATCCTCACGTAATGGATCTCGATCTTCTCGCCCGGGACACCTATGCTGTAGGCCAGGTTTATCCTGTTCTTGGAATCTAGCACCGCCTCCGCACTGCTGGACCAGTAATAGTATGTGTCTGGGATCAACTTCTTCTCGCCCACCAACACCGTCCTTCCGTCGCTGCCGTACTTCTTGTAGTACAGGTGGACGTCGTGAACGGACGAATAGACGCGGTCGAAGAACACGTGCAGATTATCGTCACGGTCGACGACGATGTCCTTCCTTCCGTAGAAGTCGGTCTCCCAGCTCACTGGTGCGACGTACTCCTGGGTGAAGATGATGCTTCCGTCCGAGTCTATCTTCGCGTACAGAATATCCTCTGCCGCCCAGTCGCTGGGGTCCCACCAATGGTCCCAGGCCACGTACGCCTGTCCCAATGAGTTGACGCCTATGGCCGAAGAGTGATCCTGAGCGGTATTGTTGCCGGAGAGCTTCGTGGGGGGGACGATCGCGTTGCCGTTCTTGTCCAACTTCGAGTACATGGCACTCTGTGCGCCGAAAGAATCAGTTGCCCATGTCATGTGGATGTTTCCCATAGCATCAAGGACCGCATCCACATTCTCGTTCATTCCGTCGGTGAAAAGAGGTTTGTCCGGAGCCACCAGAACATGATGGGAGTCGTATTTCCTGAAATGGACATCGCCGTTGACGATATGCAGCCAGTACAGGTTCTCTTCACCATCCATCAATAGTTCGGCGCCTTCCCCACCAGGAACGAATATGTGCGGGTCGGTGACCACGGTCGCCGTTCCCGCTTGGACGCTCTCGGGAATGACCGGCAAGGAAAAACCGAAGACGCTCACTGACAAGAGGAACACAACTGTGAGACTAATGCCCTTTGGATTCAAATCTCAACACCCCTGCGATTCCGATTTCAAATCTGCACGGCGGTATTAATAAAGATTGGTTCAATCTTTTGTACGGGCCTTGAATTCTCCGCAGAAGTCAGCTTTTGGCGTGAGATTATTATACTCGAGTCATATTTGACCGTATTTAATACTCTTTATACGAAATTGTTATATATTAGTAGTGTGTTTAGTATTATATAGTGTAACGAGTGTGAGCGTAAAAAGGTGAAACATACATGAATGCAAAGGCCGCTGTCTTCTCAGCATTGTCCGTAAGACCTCACAAAACGAGAGAGTTGATCGAAAGACTGCCCTACTCAGACCACACCATCTACAAAGCTCTGGATCGCCTGGCCGAAGAAGGCCTCATCGACAAGAAACGCAACAGCAAAGAGATCATGGCAAGAGTTTCCTCAGACTACGATACTCAGAAGATGAAAGAGATCTACATCAAAGCCCTCACACACGGGATTGATCCTGAAGTGCTCATGAGAGACAGCACGCAGGCAGTATGGGAACAGCTCGATTCCCCCAGAACGCTGAGAGAGCTGCAGAAGACCACGGGTCTTTCATACCCCTGGGTCAGGAATATCGTGGGATTCCTCAAGGATTCAAATCTTGTCAACTACGAGAAGAGAAAGCCCCTGATCGCGGTCCTTGATCAGGAGCATGTGGTGAACAGGCTGCTGAAGCAATGTAATGGAGAGGAGAATAAGCATGAGACCGTTTACTACGAAGGCACACTTCCGATTGTATGGTGGGTCAGAACGCCTTGTGAGATCGAGAGAATTCTCCATGAGAAAACCGATGCCGGCCTAACCATCAGGGGTACTGGATTCATACTCAAAGGTGAGGACCCGCTGCTAATCTTGGAAAGTGTGGACAGAGAGCTCACACTGGAAGAAGTGTTTCTGCATGAGATTGAGACTCCAGAAGGCGTAGAATTCCTATGCATCACGCTGTTCGAATCTGGAAGGATGGATTACCAAAGACTGCTGGAGCTTGCCAGGGAGAACGATATGGTTAATATTGTTGGTTGCTATTTGGACATTCTCAACAACCTTGAGGGTTTGGTGGATACGCAAGTCATCGATGAATTCGGGAGGAATGTCTCCAATCGAAGAGTCACTTTTCTCAAGGAAGAGAAGAAATATGGAAAGGGGGGGTGGGAACACGAATACGAAGAGAAATGGAATGTTGATCTCTTTATTGACCTTGGAGCAATCAAGCATGGGACCAAGTGCGCATGAACTTGCAGCCACTCCTAAGAAAAACGCCAACCAACACCTATATACCCCTTATTCATAACCATCTCGGTGATTCACCATGAGGAGGGAACTCGCGTCCGACAAAATCCAATTCCGCTCCATCGAAGAGGACGAGACAAAAACCATCCACAAGCACCAGAACACCGATTGCACCTACGACCTGTCCGGTGAACTGGACCTCGATCTGCCCTGGGCACCCGCCACCCTGGAACAGATCAAGGCCAAGCTGGAAGAGTTCCAGAAGAAGGAATGCACAGCCATCTTCGCCATCTTCTCCAGCGACGACGAGTGCGTGGGCATCGCGGCCTTCAGCGCTGAATGGGACCCTTGGAACCCCCACATGGGCGTGACCATTTGGCCGGAACACAGAAGGAAAGGCTTCGGCACCGAGGCCGCCAAGCTCCTCCTGAAGGCAGCCTTCGGCAACTCTGTCGCACACGTGGTCAACTGCGGCGTCCCGGACTACAACAAAGAAGGGTTGGCATTCGCGGAGTCCCTGGGCTTCAAGAACCAGGGCGCCGAGAGAAGGGCTGGCGTGATGGACGGGAAGTTCTTCGACTACGTCCTGCTGGACATGCTCAGGGAGGAGTATCTCAAGCTCTATCCGAAGGGAGGTGAGGGCTGATGGAGTTCACACGAGAAGGGGTCACTCTTAGACCTCCCACGGAGGATGACTGCCAGTTCCTGGCCGATCTTGGTAACAACATGAGGACCCAAGGCTGGAACCAGAGGCTTCCGCCCATAAGGGTCCCGGAAATCATCAGTGAGAGGATGAAGGAGGGTCTGAAGAAGCCGTACAAGGCCATGCTCATGATAGACACCGATCAGGACGGAACGGTCGGCTACATCAACTACGATGAGGAGAAGCCCAGGCTGGGTGCGACTCTCGGTCTGATAACCGCTGAGGATTACTGGGGTAAGGGATATGCGCAGATCGCGACGGAGATCGTTCTGGAGTTCTTGTTCGAAGAGCGCGGTCTTCAGGTGGTGTGGGCTTGGTCCCAGTCTGGTAATGTGAGAGCTGTAGGTGCGGCAGAGAAGCTCGGGTTCAAAGTTAGTGTGAGAGTACGTGAGGGCACGATAATGTACGGCAAGCTTCACGATACGTTGGGATTGGATATGCTCAGAGAGGAGTATTACGAGTCGAGGGGGAAGGAGGACAAGGCAATTGGCCAAGAACCTTGAAATCGATGAAAGAAAGGGAAGTAGCAAACAACATCATTCACTAATACTGCATTAGCAACCGGAATTCTCAGTATCATCATGTTCCTATCTAGGGGCAAACTGGCAACAGACAAACATATCTAGCATCGCGATTTATGGAAGTTCTTCGTGAGAGAAGTCAGAGTCGCAAATGGTATGGCGAGCCTAAGCAATGAAAATGATAAGTACACCAGAGTCCATGTATTTCATTGGGAAAGTGTATGCAGACCCTTTGGAGGGGTGAAATGGAAGTCTTCACAGAGCGGATACTAGTCTTGGTGCTAGCAGCGATATTGCCTATACAGAGCGCTCCGTTGTCGTTTGAAGAGAATCCTCAGCCCTTGTGGGGGTTCATTCCCGGAGAGCAATATGGATTGAACTTGACCACAGACAAATACAACTATGATGTAGGGGAGAACGTCACGATTACCATAAGGAACATCGGGGACCGTATCATGTATTGGTCTGGTGCGCCAGCCTTCTGGACGATCCTTGACGAGAACTGGGATTGGGTAAGGTATGGCGAAGTCATGTTGCTCACGATAGTCATAGAACTGGGCCCTGGAACGAGCCGGAACGAGACGTGGGACCAGAAGTACATAATACGCGATGAGCAGGGACAGATTGTCTCTCCAACAGGTAACCAAGTTCCGCCAGGTCTCTACCATGCGAACACGACACTGCACTGTCTGGACTGTGAAGCGAATATGACCTACATCAACGGCACGGTTGAGTTCTACATCGGAGGTCTGAGTGGGCCGGTGGCAGACGCAGGAGGTCCATATACTGGCTATGAGGGCCAACCGGTGGCCTTCGACGCCAGCAGCTCAACAGGTGAATCTCTGGAATACCGTTGGGATCTTGATAACGATGGTTCGTGGGACACCTCATGGTCATCCAGTCCATTCTTGAATCGAACCTATGGTGATGACTACCACGGTCTTGCCTCGGTCGAGGTTCGAACAACTGATGTCAAGGTCGATATTGACAACTGGAAACCTGCCGATTTCATGGGCCCCTTCAATATAGACATCTCTCACGCCCAGTCCTTCAAACCATCCCAGGATGTGTTGACGGCAGTGGATCTTGATGTGGGCATCAACTGGGGCAAACCCAATGATCTGATGTATGTAAGCATACGGGAGACAAGAGATGGGAACAATCTGACGCAGGCGTCCAAGCATCATTCGGAGGTGCCAAGATACTACTGCCCCAATGATGGAGTTCACTTCGACCTTCCGGACATCTCGTTGACTCCAGGTCAGACCTACTGGATCGTGGTCGAAAGTCCCATGACTGGTGATGGCAACTACCAAATCTGCGGATCAAATGACGACTACCCTGACGGAAGCTATTGGATTTGGGAATCAAACAGGGGATGGCGTGAGGTTGTTGAGCCGAATCGTGACTTGCGGTTCAGGACGTATTCTGCAGGGTCTCCTGGACAACCTTCCGCTTCGACGGACACCGCGCAGGTGAACATCTCCAACCTCGCCCCTTCATTGTCGGTAGCCTCGATCCCTCCTCAGTATGAGGGAGAATCAATCGAACTCGAAGTCACGGCAGTTGATCCCGGATCTGATGACCTGGTCTATTCTTGGTGGGGGCAATGCAATGGCTGGCCTGCCACTTCCTTACTCTTCCCAAATGACCCACAGATGATTCCAGACCCGTATCCAAGCCCTGATGTCAACCCGAGAAGCGTGACCGACGCTCAATCGATCACATGCGGCGACAATGGAGATTTCCAATGGAACGTTCGAGTGGAGGATGATGACGGCGGGGTCACGACGATGTCAGGCACTATGACTTTCGTCAACGAACCTCCAGAGTATGTCTACACCTTCTGTCCCCAGATCGTGGGCTGCTTGCCGACGCGACTTGAAGGCGAATCTACGGGATACTGGGTGATTCTCCAGGAGCCAGGAAGCGATGACGTTGGTCTGGAATGGACGTGGGGGGATGGATCCTCAAATGAATCTGTCATCCATTACAACGATGGTGTGGGTCCCGATCCACCCGATTCCCCAGATGGGACGTATCCATTCGATGTCGATGATACCAGAAACCACTCGTACGGTGACGATGGGAAATATGCGATCTTCGTACTTGCAGAAGATGACGACGGTGGAAGCAGTGCCATGTCTGCGGATGTAACCATACTCAATGTTGCACCTTCTTTGACCGTTTCGCCTCCAGAGATTTTGAGCGTTGATGAGGGGGTTGAGGTGGTCCTGCAAGCGACGGCCACTGAGCCTGGTTCAGATGACCTCACGTTCACCTGGACATGGGATTATGGATTTACCGAAAGCAGGACTTCTTTCAACGACGGAGTGGGTCCAGATCCTCCAGATTCACCGTTGGGGAACTTCCCGTTCAGCGCATCCGACTCATCTGCTCACACATACGGCGACGACTGCATATGCACTGTCTCGCTGACTGTTGAGGATGATGACGGCGGTTCCATTACATACATTACGTCCGTTCAAGTGATCAATGTACCTCCAAGTGTTGAAGGGGAAGTGAAAGCAAACGCGGAAGGCGATTTGACGCTTCGGGTTGCAGGTGAGAAATGGCATGATGTTTCGCTCAAATTGTACGATAAGGGCACGGAAATAGCTAGTGTCACGGTCCTGCGCGAGCCAGGAAATCCGGATGACCAGAGCGTCACCATTGAGGACGTGTCGATCGACCTCCTGAACAACAACCTGTCAGCTGTGGTCGAGTATATGCCACTTGACGATCCCATCAATGGGCAGATCAATGGCGCAAGTCCTGTATGGCTCATATTTACACCCAAGAGTGGGGGTGAAGAGTCGCGTTTGCATCATACCTTCAACGTGCAGCATCCAGACACTTGGATATGGACGGTTGAGGACTTCAATTCCCTGCTTGTGGGAGTCGACATATCCTTCGAAGCAACGGCAACCGATGTCGGAAGCGACGACCTGACTTTCGAATGGAAATGGGGAGATGGGGAATCGACATCGACCACTTATTTCAACGATGGGGTCGGACCTGATCCCTATCCTAGCCCGGACATCAACCCCATTGAGGTGACCGATAACCAGAAGCATGCCTTCCTTGCATGGGGGACATATACGGTCGAGCTCACCGTCACAGACGATGACGGAGGATGTGTTGTACAGACCATCGTTCTGACTCTGTAGTGGCAAATGCTATCTCTGCTTCCAATAGCGTGTCACGGAATAGCATAACTCTCATATACTCCGAATCAGATGCTAATTCCAGAGGATTGGGTCAGGTTCTAATCAAAGAGAGCCGTCTCAACCTTGCCTGTGTGGAGGATAGAGCCAAATGGGCAGAGAAAGGAGGAAGTTGGGGCAGATTGGTCTACTCAAGGAGAGCGATTTCCCTCCCTTTGGTGCTGATCATGCTAATCGTCGCCGCCTTCTCAGGCATCCTCTTGTCCCCAAACACTAGTGCCGCAGATATTTTCGTGTCAGCCGGGAACGTGACCTTCCATCTGACCGATTTCGGCGTCATCGGGAGTGATATCTCCTGGAACATGATAAGCCAGACGAACACCCTATAGAAGACCGCTCCAAAACATTAATTACCAACCATCAACATAGGAATCCAGATTCCTGAAGAGGAAAGCTACAGGGATGTGGTGTGGATGATGAGCGAGGAGGAGAGATTGTGGGCTAGAGTATTGACAGTAGTAGTGACCATGGTCTTCATCATCCCTCTGTTCGTGTTCAATCACACATCACCATTCGACGAAAATGAATCTCCATCCTTCTCAGAGCCCAATGAGCCGACAGGTGACGAAGACTTCCCTTTCGTGTCTGTAGACAAGCATGTCCAGCCATCAACGATTTACCCAACGACAGCTCCGCCAGAAGTTGCACCCAAGAGCGCTACGGTCACCCTCAAGATCACTGGCTCAGGACAGCCAAAGAACAGCACAAAACCACAGGACACCGTCTTCATTATTGACAACTCTGGAAGCATGTGCGCCGTTCCGCCCGGTAGCGACTGCAATGAGACCAGGATTGACGCGGTGAAGCAGTACATCGATATCATGGACCCTGAGGACAGAGCGGCGATAGTTGCATTCGGGAAAGACTGCTTCTCGGAAGGCTTCGTAGTTACTTGGGGTGCATGGATAGTGGATGACTGGGGCTGCATTGCCGACGGAAAGGCCATCCACCTGACATATATGGATAAGAAGGGCCGCGAGAAGCTCAAGGACGCCGCCGAGACCTTGAGATGGTCAAACGGATCAACCAACATTGAGAAGGCGATATCCGTGGCGAACTGGGAGCTCATCCCAGGCTACGTGAAGAGGACGACATGCCTAGACTATCACCGGGGTCACTTCCCCTCCGATCCGCCCGGAGGCGATGAAAATCACACTTGGGTAGAGATACTCCTCACTGATGGAGAGCCATCCCACATGTTCAATTGCATCACCGAGGAAATCCAAGATGCGGTGAATGCGGGGATAAGGATATACACGATAGGATTGGGTCCCGCGGCTAACGGCAACTGGCTGGAGAACCACATTTCCATTCCCACGGGTGGGAAGTACTACTTCGCGGACAAGCCTGAGGACCTGCCGGCGATCTATATGGAGATTGCCACGGATGTGGAGGAAAGGGCCTTCAGACCCCTTCCAGGAACCGAGCCCGAAGTCGTGGACGCCGTTCCTAAGGTCCTGAACCCAGTCGACTTCTCCCCGACCCCAACCGAAATCGTTGACTCTGGCACGTATTGGCTGGTCAAGTGGGATGTCAACCAAATCCTAAGGATTGGCGACTCCTGGCAGGCATCATATAAAGTGAGCTCGAACGTCGAGGGGGTCTTCGATGCAACGGTCTACAACGTGGCAAAGGTCCAGTACACCGGCTGGGACGGAAACAGGACTGAGGTCTTGATTCCCAGCGCCATTCTAGAGGTCACGAACGCTGCCCCACCATCACCTCCGACCAATCTCAACGCAATACTGGCAGGTTCTAATCAAGAGCATGTGAAGATCACATGGGATCTCTCAGTGGATGATGGTGCAAATCAGAATAATGTTGAGGAATACAGGATCTACCGTGGCGATGTTTTCGATCCTCAGGGAAGTGCTTATCTTCTTCGCGGTTCGGTGTCAAAAGGCACTGCTGAATACCGGGACCTCAATGCTGGAGATGGCGACCTTAGCAGTCATTTCTACCACGTATGCGCAGTCCTGTCATCGGGTCACAAGGGGTGCAATGTGAGACAACTGGGTAAGTTCACTCGGGAGTTAGAGGAGGGCATGAATCTCATATCCATTCCGTTAATCCAGTCGGACTGGTCCTTGACGACCGTTCTTCAGACTGTGGAATACAGCGAAGTATGGGCTCACGACCCTTCCAGTTCGCAGTGGTCGTGGCAAATGATGAACAAACCTTACGCAGGAGGAGTCCAGCAGGTGGACACCACAATGGGCTTGTGGGTGAAGACGACCACTGTGTGCAGTCTGACGGTTGCCGGTATCGTGCCCTTTGACACCGTCATCAAACTCGAGATGGGGTGGAACCTTGTCAGCTATCCATCGTTCAGAACGACATATACGGTGAGCAGCCTCAAAGCGGAGATAGGAGCCACCGAAGTGGAAGGATTCAGTCCGTCGGTTACACCATATTGCCTCAAAAGAATGATGGATGGAGATGCGCTACAAGCCGGATATGCTTACTGGGTGAAGGTGGAGGTCCAGACCATTTGGACGGTACAGAATTCCTGAATTCGCATTAGGGCCCCCTTTCTCTCCTCTTGAAGAGTCTAACGAGAGCTACAACCGCAACTACCCCGAAGAACACATCCTCTACAATCTCCAACTGTTTTCGGAGATAAATGGATATTGTCTCGAGACATGGTCCAACCACAGACTATAAGACCTTCCTCTTTGGTAGTCGGTTGAAGAGGGACTTGTCATGTGGATCGTGGGACACACCGCGTTCGCGTTTCTTCTGATATGGGTGCTCTACAGAATCAAAGGAAAGAGAATCCAACCCACCTTGATCCTGTTCATATTCATCTTCGCAAATCTGCCGGACGCACTTCACGTAGGGATCTTCAGGGCGCTTACTCACAACCCAGCAGGGACATTTCTGTTCGCAGCCTTCTGGCTGCTGTTCTTCAACAGATTTGGGCTGATCGAGAAAAGGCACTTCCCAGTTCTCCTCCTGGCAACTGGTACACATATTCTGAATGACTACCTGTTCAGTGGATACCAGTTCCTGTTCCCTTGGAACGGCACCGAGTTTCAGGTGTTCACCTTCAATTCGTTCGAGGATCTATTGGTTGAGTCAGTACTGGTCTTGGCTTTCGTAATAATCCTATTCACCGCAGGAGATGTCTGGAGGATGAAGAGCTACATGAAGGGGGAGAAGAGGAGACTTCTTAATCGATTCTCTTTGAGGAACGCTTTCAACTCCGAGTTCTTCCCGTTCTACCTGTTTGTTGCCTTCTACATGGTCAGCATGCTCGAGCTCCTGTTCTATACCTATTTGTCCTGGCACGGATTGTTGGCACTTGTATGGCACAATCTGCTGTTCTTCGCCGTGTTCCTGCTGTACTTGACCGCCCTCACTCTGATAGGATTCAGGAGAACATCAAAGGTGCAAGAAGAGATGAGCGACTGCGGTCCATCATCCAAAAGGTCTTAAATCATCAGGACGTTTCAGATGTGGAGCGATGCGAAGACGTTATGAGGACGGGGTGTCAGAATGCAATCATCCAACGACGATCCAGAACCAAATCAACCCTCGCAGGCCGAGGACGATTCTCCTTTGGATATTATCTATGAAACGACAAAAAGATCATACGACAAGCTTTTCCAGGCGTCCGAATCTCTTGATTCCAAAGCAGGAAGCATCTTCAACGTGGGAGCGGTCGTGGCTGGCCTTTTTCTCACAGTAGGCGTCCTCTCAATCAGTGCGGGCGAGGGAATAATGCCGAGGATACCATGGCTACCGGCTCTAATCACGGGCATCGGCCTTCTCTTCTGCACGATTACGATGCTGCTATCGCTGATGGCTTGGATGAGTAGCGAATTTGTGTTAATAAGACCCAAACCATTTGCAGCGGCGTTCGAAAGGAAGTCAGAGATCGAAACCAAGAGATTCCTTGTCATGGAACTCGCTGAAGAGTTCAATGTTAACAAACGAAGACGTGAGAAGTTGGCCCAGCTGACGAGATCCGCCCAAAGGTCCCTGGTGTTAGCCGTGGGGACAATGCTAGCATTTATAACCCTCATAGTCGTTAGTCAAGTATACTGAGAGTGGAAACATGGGTAAGAGAGGTAAGAAGTCCACAAAGGGCGGCGGGCCCATCACATCGACAAAACCAGACCCCAGTGTAAGGGTCACTCTGAAGAAGAGTATGCCCCGGCGCAAGAAATAAGATTAGGCGTGAGAGTTGGGTTCCAATTTGTCAATGTGCACATAATGCGCCAGTAAGTGGAGCCCAGACATATCAAACACTCTGGTATTCTCCATCCTTCTTCTTTTCAAGGCAATGAACAACACCAAAGCGGACTATTCACGGACTGCAAAGAACTTCAATCCTGCCACATGGAATACCGGGGGTTCAAACGTCTACTATTCCCAGGATATCCTCCAATGAAGTCAGAATGAAGTCCGCATCCAATTCCACATCCTCCCTTTTGATGAATGCCGCCTCCATTCCCGAGCTTCTGGCCCCAACAACATCGTTCTTGCTGTTTCCGACATGAATAGCCTCGTCAGGAGACACGTGCAACTTCTCCAGGGCGGAGGCGAATATCGATTGGTGGGGTTTCCTGAAGCCATGCTCGTAGGATGTTATTATGACGTTGAAGAACCGAGAGAGGAATCGCACATCTCTGTCAGGAAGTGGCCAAGACGTGTTTGAAATCACACCTATGCTCAGATTTCTCGTAAGCAACCCTCTCAATGTTGGCTCCAGATCGTCATACCAGATTGTTTCCAGGACCTCCATGGACTTGTCTACGGCTTGTGCCATCATCGGATCATCATATGCAATCTCAACTCCGAGCTTGCTCAGCGCCAATGATATCTTTTCGTCTATCCGCTGTTCTTGACACGTTCTGCTGACTCTCTCCCAATACGACTTCTCAATCGTCTCCATTTCTACCAGAAACTCATCACGGGATACGCGAAACCCCTTGTCTGCAAGGTCCTGCCAGATGAGTTTGACGGCCTCAATGGGTCTAAGCTGGGCGCTCCAAGGGTGGGACAAAGTGCCACCAAGATCGAAAGTCAGAGCTTCAAAGGACAGAGGCGTTCACCTGGATGGAGGAAAGTAAGTCGTCCATTTTATGTTCTCCCCTGGCGGAGATCATGGCGGAGGTGGTGGCAACTCTTCTTCAGGCGGCGGTGGCAATTCCTCCTCCATCGGAGGGTATTCCTCCTCGATTGGAGGCGATCTCTTCTTTCGAACGACTACCGCTACAACAGCAACGACTACGACGACGATTATGATGATCAGTATCAACAGGAGCCAGATGTTGCTCAAAGAGAAGGAGGGCTCCTCATCGGCCGGAGGCGCAACGACCGTCGCCGTGTACACCTGGTAGTCGGATCCGCCCTTCCCATCGGCCACCGTGATGTTGATGTAGTAGGTCCCCGCCTCATCGGGCGCACGCCAGACAGCCGTGTTGTCGGTCTCAGATATGATCGTTCCATTTCCAGCCTCGACCGAGAAATCGTAGGTCATAGTGTCATCATCCGCATCGGTAGCCGTCACCGTGATGGTCGCCTCCTGTCCGGTTTCGGGGATAAGGGGATCGGACAGGATGCTGCCAATCTGTGGATCCTCATTGGGACCCAGATTGCTGTAGATCAAGATCCTACCCGGAAACCCGCCAAGCGAAGGATAGTAAGAATCCTCGTCGTTGCCAACCACAAGATCGGGATATCCATCACCATCGACATCCCCAGCGTCAAGGCCATGGCTCCAGTCATTGTATGGTCCGACCCAATCGTAATCCCGGTTCATGACCCCACCGTTGTTGAGGTGGACCACTTCTTCTCCACTGATGAATGAGAGTCCACTGAGATAGGGAACGTTTGCAACCACAAGGTCAAGGTCGCCATCACCCTCAATATCAACGAATTTAGCCTCAGATGATTTGCTCAATGGCGAAGTCCAGCTCGGTGTGTCCTCCAAGGTGCCGGCGTTGTTCGTGTACAACCAGTTAGGGGACCCGCTGAGCAAAGACTCGGTGCAGACGAAGAGTTCTGGATAATCGTCCCCATTGACATCGCCCCATTCCACGCAACCCATATCGTTGGGCCAGGTGGAGTTCCAAACGGAGACGTTGTTCAAGGAGCCTGCGACATTGTCATAGATCCTCAACGGATTGCCGAGCAGCCAATTGCCCACGGCAAGTTCATCGAAACCATCGTTGTCAACGTCGCCCAGTGCCAAATCGTTCGGGTAGTTGTCCTCTGTCGTGTTCCAGTCCGATATATCGTCTATTGTACCTGCGGAGTTCTTGTAGAGGTCTATCCGGTTGGACTTTCCCAAAATGAGATCCACATAACCGTTCAGATCCACATCCCCAATCTCAAATGTGCTGGCAAACGTCAGATTGGTCCATGTCGCCGTGGTGCTCAGAGCTCCGTTGTTGTTGTCGTAGATCCCTTCACTGGTGACAAGTTCTGGATAGTTGTCTTTGTCAATATCAGCCCACATGACACGACCGGATAGTCCAGTGCTTTCGGCTGATGTCCAGATCGCGTTAGTTCTAATCTCCCCATTCACGTTCTCGTACACAAGGATGTTGTCCTCCCCGTAGCTGGCGAGGTCCAGGTCGCCGTCGTAGTCAAAGTCGCCCAACTCCACATCTGAGGAATCACGGGATGCAGGTGTCGTCCATGAAGGCGTTTCCTCCAACCGTACTTCTCCAAATGCGTTGATAGATACTTGAGTCAGCGCAAGGGCCATTGTCAAGAATACCACTGCCAATACTGCTGTTCTCGTTCTCATTCAAACCCTCCTTAGATATAACCGGACTGTGAAATGGGATACAATATATAAAAGCGCACGGAGAAGGCGCGGAGACTCCCTCACCCGATGGGCATCGGGGAGTTCAAATGGGTGTCAACGGAGGAAGTGGGTCAATGAAGCGATGTCCTCTGAGAATAATAATGAAGCCGTCTGCCTTCGGTCCTAGTGGAACCATCTTCGGCGGGTCGATCACCCTCATAGTATCCGTTCCAGCAAATCTGGTCTCATCGAACATTCCGCCGGTGATCGTAAGTACAACGACGTGTCCCACGTCCAATATGTCCTGCACATCTGAACGTTCGAACTTGACCATCCTTTCCTCCACTCCATCGGCATCGTGGTCGGTGATGTAGTCCTCTTCAAGGGTTACGAAGTCGTACTTGGGATCGAGCTCAGGTCGCACCATATCGTTCAGAAGAATGGTCGCAGCATCAATGTCCCTGGGATCGTAGCCCAGAGGCAATTCGATGTAACACGTCATCCAATTGCCCATGCTCTTCAGGTTGAGGGTCTGAGGACCGCAGTCGATGGTGGCCTCGATCTCCCCTGGCTTCTCGACCGCAAGCATCATCCTCGCATTATTATGGGTGTCCTTTCCTGTGTACCAGAGCTTGTGAAGACCGTCTGATTCTCTCATAATAATGGGGCGAAGAACCTGGATTTCGTCGTAATCTCCAGGCTGACCTCTTTCAATGGGGATACCCATCTTCTCCCAGGTTCCCGCCATTCCATCCGGGGATGTTGCGTAGAAGGCGTTGACGTGGTTGTTTGGATTGCTCTCCGCGCCAGCATAGTACATGAGATACGTTCCATCGGGCTCGATCAGGACACTAGGCCCATAGACGTACTTGGAGTCCAGATCTCCAGGGGGACCGACGTCGATCGCGATTCCTCGGTCAGTCCAGGTCAGACCGTTGCTTGATGTCGCATACCGTATCCTCCAGTGCGTGTTGTCGTATTCACTGAACCACATTTTGTAAACCCCATTTTCATCAAGGAGAACATATGGATGGGCCACCGATTTCCCGGGCACTGAGAATACGAGGCCTTGCTTCTGCCAGTTCACTCCGTCATTCGAGGTCGCGTGGAGAATCCTCCACCCCCAATATGAAGCGGACTGCCCAGTGTACCACATCTCGTACGTCCCATGGTCGTTCCTCAGAACCGAAGCGTCCTTTGCATACTCATCATCGAAGTCCCCTGGATTACCAAGATCCACAACAACTCCGTGCTTTGTCCAGGTGAGACCGTCTGAGGAGGTGGCGTACACTATCCTGATGTAGGTTCCGTCCAGACCATTATACCACATCTTGTAGATACCATCGTCAATCATAACAAAACCCCCAGCAGCGTTGACAGAGTCAGGGTCACCGGGATTACCTATGTCCAGAATCATGCCCATCTTGATCCACTCTATTCCCTCTTCAGCCTCCACGATATCCGCTTTCTGGTCGGATGCGACGCTGGTGAAGGAAAAGGCCAATGCGGCAACCAAGAGGACCGTGATTACGGTTTTCCTCCTCATATATACCCTCCTCAGATTCTACTACTGCATATCGATAACCAGGTATTTATTGGGATTGGTTCAATCGTGAATGATATTGGGTCATCCAGTACCTCGCATATTGGATATAGAAGACCGAACAAACACCTTTAAATATCCCAAGTAGGTAGATTCTTCACTCAGAATATGCATGTCTGACTAGGCTTGTGGATGGTGGGCAAATGGGTTCTGACAAGAGGGTGAGATACCGTAGAATCATCCCCTCCACGGTTCTTCTTCTCACGACCGTATTCTTCATGACGATGTTCCTTCAGTTTCTTGTTCCTAGCGTAATAGCACAACCTTCGATAACTCTCGAATTGAGCCTGAGCGCCACCGACATCGAACCAGGAGACGTTCTGACTTGCACGCTCTTTTTCAACAACACAGGGATCAACAACTCCTCGTTCGTCTGGATCAACGTGTCCTTCCCATCCGGCCTAACATACTCTTCAGACAATTCAGTCATGGAAGGGGGAATGAAAACAGGGAACTACAACTGGACCTTCACCGGCGTGAGCGTGTCATTTCACCGCTTTGACATCTTCCTGATCGTGTCCAGTAACGTCCTGGACGGAGAACTGATGACTGTCGATGCCAACCTCGACTATCTGGACCAGTTCACAAACCCGATGCCCTCATCGAACGCATTTGCCGTCGTGACCGCAAGAAGACCGGTTCTATCTGTCACAAAGACGGCGCAGACCTACACCATATCTCCGGGACGGTTCTACAACTACACCATAACCTTCCAGAACACAGGGAGCAGAAGCGCTGCTGAAGTTCTCATAAATGACACCCTTCCCTGGCAGCTGACCTATTTCAGCGATTCATCGGCGTCGATCGGCGGGACAATGGTCAGCTTTCTCAACTGGTCATTCCCCAATGTTGTTGGGAGCCTTTCCTTCAATCTCATGGTGCAGGCCTTGGGCAACTTGACTGGGGGGATGACGATCGACAACGACCTGAGACTGTTCTACGACAACGTCAATCTGGTCTGGTTCCCCATGGAAACGGCCACTAACACGACCATTGTCGGAACTCCGAGCTTCACTTTCACTAAAACTGTAGACAAAGGCAATGCATCTGCAGGAGATCTGCTGGACTACACGCTTTCATTCTCCAATGTTGGACTGGTGAGCGCTAAAGAGGTGTGGATAAGCGACGCGATCCCCAATGGAACAATATATTCCTCTTCCTCGCCCGTGTGTGATTCGTTTGTCAACAATACATGCACATGGTCGATGTTGGACGTTGGCCCAGGAACCTACCAACTGCACCTGGTGGTGATGATAAACGTCTCCGTTCCCACAGGATCGATCATCGAGAACACCGCATATCTCAACTACACTGACTTCGCTGGGAACCCGATTGGGAGTCTTTCCTCGAACGAGACGACGACCGTACAGGAAGGATATCTCTCCCTGATCATCCAGGACCGAACTGTGTCATCAACACCATATGACTCCCTGGATATCGACATCCTGATCCGGAACCAGTCCCCTCAGCCGTCCTTGAAAGCCTGGTTGAACATAACCTTCCCGCTGGAAATCCAGTACGTCACCGACAACTCCGCGGTCATCGGCGGTTCAAGAACGGGATTCAACCGCTGGGAGTTCAACAACGTAACTCAGGGAAACCACTCGTTCACAATCACATCCGAGATTGTCATGGATACCGCAGATGGGGAAGAACTGGTGGTGGACATCCGGCTGGACCATACGAACGTGACAGGGGTACGACTCCCGACCATCAACGATGGGATCACCATCACGATACAGGCTCCGGTCATTACTCCTCAATTGACCTCCGACAAAGGGGACTATCGGCGATCCGAGACTCCAGTGATCACGATTCATCTCAACAACACTGGATCCGCAACAGCATCCGATGTTCGGGTGGAACTGTCCGTGCCTTCTTCGGTTGAGTATCTGGACGATACTTCTTCCACGATCGGTGGGGTGCGTCAGGGAGATTTCGAATTCACGTTCAGCGACCTTGACCCTGGTGTTCACAGTTTCGAAATCCATTTTGACGTTGGGAGTGTCCGAGTTGACTCAGAAATTGAAGTGTGGTTGTACGTCAACTACACCGACAGCAACGGGGACTTGATCGGCCAGACCTCCGAGAGAGTCAGTTTCCATGTGATCGTCCAATCGGAAGAGTTTCCATATATTCCCCTCGCTTTCGTGGCGCTCATTGCCTTCACGATGTCCTTCGCTTTCGCTACGAGAAGAGAGTCTGTGAAGTACAAGCTGCTCATGTTCATAGTTCCACTATTCTCCAGACTGAAGAGGGAGGAGGTCCTGGACCACGAAACGCGGGGGATGATCAGGGGCTATGTCATCGCGAACCCGGGAGACCATTTCAATTCTATAAAGGCCAGTCTGAAACTGAAGAACGGAACGCTGGCTCATCACATACACATCCTCGAGAGGGAGAAGATAATAAAGTCGGTCAAGGACGGCAAATACAGGAGGTTCTTCCCGATAGGGATGAGAATAGCTGACAGGGCCTTTCCCACGAAGATAGAGAAACTGATACTGGACATCGTAAAGGAGACACCAGGCGTAACTCAGAAGGACATAGCAAGCCAGTTGGGGATCAGTCAGCCCACGATAAGTTACCACATAACAAAACTTAGAAAAGCCAAGAGGCTCCGAACAGAGAAGCACGGAATGAGCCTGAGGCATTTTCTGGAAGATCTGAAGGATTGATTCAGTAAAAGGCTAAGAGAACAGGGTTTTGCGCCCCTTATAAGCATATCCAACTTAGAACAGATATCGTCTTATACGGCCAAAAGGATTGAGATTACGGTGGAGTAAGGATGTCCAAAGTGGGCAGAAAGAGTGGAAGCATTGCAGTAGCTTTGCTGATGTTGTGGGCGAGCTTCTTGACCATGACCGTAACATTCTCACCCAATGTGGTTGCAGGAACAGTGGTCTCCGGTCTCATAACGACTGATACGACATGGAACGAAACCAACAGTCCCTATTGGGTCGTTGGCGACGTGGTTGTCGACTATAACGTGACTCTGACCATAGAAGCGGGTGTATCGGTGCAGTTTGACACTGGGTGGCTTGGAATGACAGTCTATGGCAACCTGCATTCCATTGGCACGCCATCCAAGAGAGTTACGATAACATCCAATTTCACGTCCCCATCGCCGAACAGCTGGCGCAACATAACGATCGAGAACACGGGCAGAGCTCGAATCAACAACACAGACTTCTCTTACGGAGAAGCCGCGATTAAATTGTATTCCAATGGGAACATAATAGATGACTCGAAGTTCTTCAGAAACCGTTATGGTCTCATAGTGGATTCCTCACACAACACGATTCAGAGGAGTACATTCGAGAGGAATGATGGAGCAGGATTGGCGTTTGGTCATTCCTCGACCGATAACATGGTCGTCAATTCGACGATTGTGCTGAACGGAGATGGGGGGATTTTCATAGGCTCACAAACACCAGGAAAAAGCGTACTCACTGGCTCCACGATATGGGGAAATCAGCGAGATGGGGTCTATATCGCCACTTCTATGGGATGGGACATAATGTGCAATCTGATCTCATCAAATGGCCTCAGGGGATTCTACACGTATACATCCAACGTTTCAATCCATCACAACAACATCATGAACAACTCAGACAACGCACATGACGCACACAATTGGAATTCCTGGGACAACGGGGTCGAAGGCAATTATTGGGATGACTACAATGGCACTGACGGGGATGGAAATGGGATTGGAGATACGCCTTACCTGATCCAGCCCCAGAATCAGGACAACTATCCTTTCATGAATCCTATCCCGAGTTGTCCAGGGGGCGTCCCAGTCGGTCAACTGCCAATTGCGGTGGCCAGTCCCACAAACCAGACAATTCACATAAGTCAGTTTGCATGGTTCGGTGGAATTAATTCGAGCGACCCAGATGGGTGGATAGTCTCATACTATTGGGATTTCGGAGATGGGTACTCGGCGTGGGGGATGAACGCATCGCACAAATACAGCTCACCAGGGCAGTTCACGGTTGGGCTCAAAGTCACGGACAACGATGGTCTGACGGATTGGGACTACGTGACCGTAACTATTTGGGCAGATCCGCCGGTTTCTGACGCCGGACCGGATCAAGTGGTGAACGTTAGTGATGTGGTGGTCCTGAACGGAAGTGGATCCTACGACCCAGATGGATCAATAATTGAGTGGGTGTGGTACTTTGGCGACGGGTCCCCACCAGAGTATGGCGAAACAGTCACCCACGTATACTCCACTGAGGGGAACTATACGGCCACACTCTGGGTAACAGACAATGACAACCTGAAGGACAGCGACACGGCAATCATAACCGTCCTTCCAGAACTTCAACCTCCGATCCCGGTGACTAACGGTCCGTACCTCGGAAGGAAGAACTTCCCGGTGAATTTCACCGCTGTCGGGTCGTATGACCCAGATGGATCGATTGTTGACCTGGAATGGGATTTCGGGGATGGTTCACCGACCGCACATGGATGGAATGTTAGCCACACTTATTCATCAGGAGGGAACTACTCCGTTACCCTTACGGCCACCGATAACGATAACCTCACGGCCACAAACACAACGTTGGCATTCATAGAGGACGAGTCACCAGGAGCGCCAGGCGGCCAGAATGCCGCTTTGGGCGGAGGGAATCTGGACGACGTCATATTAAGTTGGTCTCTGTCCCCGGATGACGGTGGTATTGAGAACGATGTGGTCGGCTATGAGATACACTACGGGACGTCATACGACTCAGGTGGTGCTGGCTACACACTTCTGGATACCGTTCCTGCCGGTTCGACTTCCTACACGCACGTAGGCGGTGGACAATCGGACACGAACACATACTTCTACATAGTCAAGGCGGTGGACGACGCCGGACAGGAGGCGTTCGGTCGACAAACCGTCAAATTCGCAAGGCACATGCCAGTCGGGATGCAGTTGATCTCGATACCTGTGATAATGTCGGACACAAGCGTTCAAACGGTGTTCCAGACAGTAGACTTCAACAGGGTGGTGTACTACGACGCAATGGCGGGGAAGAGACACAACTGGAAGACGTTCGACACCAGAAAACCGTACAGCTCTCTGTACGACGTGGATGAGACCATGGCGCTGTGGGTGGATGTGAAGACCGACGGTTACCTTGTCACTGCAGGTCTTGTCCCTCAGGACACTACTATACGCCTCGTTGTGGGGTGGAACTTCATCGGATACGCATCATTCATCGATAGAATGGTCGGGGATACCTTCTCAGGTGCAGTATATCAGAACGTGGAGGGTTTTGACCCGATGGATCCTCCATGGTATCTGCTGAGGCTCTCCGATACCGATGTTCTGTCATACGGAAACGGATACTGGATCCACGTGTCGGAGGAGTTCATCTGGACGGTATCCAACTGAGATGGAAGTGAGAGTAATAGAGCGATAGTCCTGGGGTTCTTATTCGAGGAACGCGGTCTTCAGGTGGTCTGGGCGTGGTCCCAGTCGGGGAATGTGAGAGCGGTCGGTGCGGCCGAGAAGCTCGGGTTCAAAGTAAGTGTGAGGGTGCGTGAGGGGGCAATAATGTACGGACAGCTTCACGATACGTTGGGATTGGACATGCTCAGAGAGGAGTATTACGAGTCGAGGGGTAAGGAGGACAGGACAGGGGGTACCCTAGTACGTCATGATTGACTGGTTTGTTGGATATCCGGATGTGATCGCTCAGGTCAGGTATATTGTGATGAAGATTACCACAGACCCGCCATCATCATCCTGAACTGTCAGTTTCAGAGTGTGGTCCATCGGTGCCCAATATGTGTGTAGCTTGGTATCTGTCACGACGAACGGGAACGTTCCATCTGGGCTCTTGGTCGGATCTGGTCCAACACCATCATTGTAGTAGGTGGATCCCTCGCTGGGCGACCCATCGCCCCACTCCCAGGTGAACATCAGGTCATCGCTTCCCGGATCGTTCGCTGTGCCCTTGAACGTCATTTCATGCCCAACGAAGAACTCGTTGATGCGTGTGATATATGTCCACCCTTCAGGATGGTTGTAGTTGAACGTGTGGTCGTAGGTGAACTCATCACCGTTCGCGAAGGTGAGCGTGACCCAAACCGGATCAGCACCGTTTATCTGACCGTTTATGACATCGTCGAACGGAGTGTACACAACCTTCGTCGTGACCCTCTTTGTCACGTCGCACTTGATATCTGTGATGGTGAGGGCCTGTTCGTCCGGGTCTCCCGGTTCTCTAAGGACGCGCGCGTAGCCCAATGTATAACTGTTGCGGAGGACGTATAGCTCCACGTCGTGCCACTTCTCACCGCTTACCCGCAGGGTGAAGTCCGTCATTACGTATGCCTCAAGGCCAACGCTCGGGGCGACATTGCTTACAGTTATTATCGTCGAGAACACTGACGAGGCTCCGTCGTCATCTGTCACGGTAACTGTGAGGCCGTACACGCCGTTGTCTCCGTATGTCTGAGTGACGGTGTCGGTGACGATGAATGGATAGGGTCCCCATGGACTCTGGCTCGGGTCGGGTCCAGTTCCGTCGTTGAAGTGTGTGTTCGTGGTTGTTGGTCCCAGCTCGAATACCCATTCATAGGTCAGGTCATCACTGCCCAGATCGGTCGCAGTTACATCCATAGTCAGCGGAGAGCCCTCGTTCACAGTGAACGGTCCGAAAGGCGCAATCGTGGGTGCGACGTTGGACACGGTCACGGTCGTCGTGTAGGTTGCCGCACCGCCATCGTCGTCGGTGACGGTCAACATCAGATTGTAGACTCCATTGTCGCCATGGGAATGGGTAATCGCATCCGTCGCCGAGCACGGGAATATCCCATCTGGGCTTGGATACGGGTCGGGTCCCACTCCGTCATTGTAGTGCATGTTCGTATATGTGGAGCTCAGCTCGAACTGCCATCTGAACGAGAGGTCGTCGCTGCCTATATCGGCGGCGTCAGTCGCCACGTTCAAAGGCGTACCCTCGTCCACTGCAAATGGACCGAATGGTGTGATCGTCGGTGCAACATTGACAATGGTGACGTTACAGGTGTCGGTGCCCTTGAGGCCCGACGCGTCATGGACCCTCAGCTTCACTTCGTAGACTCCGTTGTCGCCGTAGGTGTGATTGGCTAGTCCTGTTAGAGCTCCTCCTCCGCCAGGTGCCTGTGCCTTCCATTCAATGACCAAACTGGGGCCGTAGTTGTAGCTGTATCCCGATGTGGCAGTGGAAATCAAACCTATACCGAAGAACCCGATGTTGTTATCGAGGGCGTCCTGGAGATCGCTCACAGCACCAGCTCCAAGATCCCATGTGTACTCGCTATCCGTTGAGGAGACCGAGTGCGGACCAGCGTATTGCGTTCCGTCACCAGCATCCGTGAAAATCTGATCTGGAGTTACGGTCTTCACATCATATTCCATCTGGTACACGTAGTTGTTGCTTTGAGAACTGTATTGGTGATTGAAGCGCAGGGCCACGGCCTTGATTTCTGCATCGCTTGGGAGCGCCTCAGTGATCTTGGTAAGATCCCACTGTGCATAGGATCGATACCAGTAGTACGTATAACTGCGAACGTACATGTAGCCATACGGGCGATAGTATGCGGGATTGGTTCTGTACTTGTAAATATGCCCCGACCAATCATCACCGAAGGCTATTCCCTGACCGCTCTGAGTTTCCAGGAGTTCGCTACTGTAATCGAAAGTGACCTCCAACCGGATGTCCATCCATCGCGCGTAGCCATAGCTGTAACCAGGATGAATGCTCTTTACGTAGATGCCTATTCCGAAAGTGTAGTACGTCGGTGAACCGCTGAGGACGCTGTTGATTGCCGTCACAGCATTCGAGTTCAGGTCCACCTCGATTGTATAGCGAGCGGTATCTCTTGGCGCGGTCCCTACATAAGACCCAATCTCCGTGCCGGTCGGACCTGATTCATCGAAGACTGCCTTTGAGATTGTAGAGCCGGGGTAGTCGTACGGAGTGGTGGTCAGGGCTGTGAAAACCAATTCTCTGGCATAGTATCGATAGTAGTTGTGTATCACCAGCTTGGCAGACACAGCCGTAGCATCGGGCCATTCTGTCAGGTCAGCCAGGTCGAACGTTGTCCAACCGCGGCGCTCGTAGGAGGAGGATTTGTAGGGATACGCATAATATGATGCATAGTTGTAATAGTACCCACTCGATGATCTGTATGAATATCCCGTTGCATGCCCAGAACGCTCTGGATTGTCTGAGCCCAGCTGAATGATCTTATCCCCTGCCGGTATGATTCCCTCGAGATAATCATAGCTTCCGTCGCCCTCGAAGTCCCATTCATAGGCAACAATTTGGGAAAGGTTGCCAACAGAGCCGCTTCCATCCAGGAGCACATTGTCACCCTCGTTCGCGGTCATGTCGGGACCAGCATCTGCAATCGGCCCGCCAACCGCTGCGGCTTCTATCTCATACTCGATGACCAGTTTCGGCGAGTACATGTAGTTGTAGCTGCTGGTACGAGAGAATCCAATCGCGAAGAAGTTCGGAGAGCCGTCCAAGGTATCGATGAAATCGCTCAGTCCAGCAGATCCCAGGTCCCACTCAAACTCTTGTGGAGCGCTAATATAACCCCCAGATGCGATGTTGTAGTACTGCGTACCATCACGTGCGTCGTTAAAAAGGTCCAAGCCACTGGCGGTCTTGGGATCTTTTGACATGTGATAGAGGCCGAGCGTGGCCAAGTAGCCATAAGGGGAATTGAGTCTGATCTTGACGCTCTTCACGTCCACATCCGCACCGTCTGACGGTATCATCCCCATGACGACCGCTGGGTCCCAGACCGCGTACGCTCTATAGGTGGTACTGCTTGAATATATCCTTCCGATGTCATAGTTCGTACCGGTTCTGTAAACGTATCCACTCAGATCATCGCCAACAGCGATCTCGCCCGTTGTCGATTCCGCCTCTGTGTAGGTAACGTACAAGACCAACCTCACATCATAGCAGTAGACATACCCGTAGGTTCCAGCATTGAGGCTGTAGACATCGGCGCCGATGGCCACATCATAATCGCTGGAGCTCAGTTTGGAATTCAACCAGGCTATGCCGCCTGAGGAGATGGCCAGATTAACATCGAAGTTGTTGCTGTTGGAGGTTCCGCTGAACATGTTGGAGCCCAATTTCACAGAGCCAGGACCGCCGATCTCATCAAACAATGCCTTGGCCGTCGCCGAGGGTGCACGGTCATACGGGATCGAATCCATCGTCCAGAAGTCGAGCTGGCCTACGTTAGTGCGGTAATCGTGCCGCCACCATATTTCACCCGATGTGATAGTAATCCCTTTGTATTGTGTCAAATCTGACAAATCGTACACTGCCCTGCCACGACGCTCGTAGTTTGTGCCTGAGACATAAACGTTCATATAGTACCCGTCGTAGGAATAGTAGTTCGTACCGGATCTATAGAGGTACCCCATGCCATCCCCTGGATACTGGTCGCTGTCAGTGCCGATGACCAATCTGATTGGGCCTGCCTGTGGTTGTGGATTAGGTTCTTCCTGTTCCTCTTCTCCCACTTCTTCCTCTTCGGGCTCCACAATGACATTCGGTTCCACTTCTTCCTCTTCGGGCTCCACAATGACATTCGGTTCCTCAACGACATCGTCACCGGGGATCACGGTATCCTCTGTGACCTCAACGTCGAGGACAACAATCTCTTCAGCCGCATCATAGTCCGAAACGGATGTAGCGAACACCGTAGCGACCAAGAACACAGCCATCAAGGCACACACAATTCTCTCAATTCCAAAATACTTGGATTTCCCACTAGCCGATTTCATTCTCCCAGCCTCCCCCCTTTGTGAAACCGTCCTCCTAATGCTATCTGGCTCCTCTCAGATCACAAAGAGGCTAAGTAATGAATGGAAGTATGGGTATATGGTTCTTTCTGCTATATTGGCAATATAACAGTGTAATACCTTGGAATTGGGAAATTCTATCCGGGATTGTGGTTCCCATCAGGATCTGTAAAGAATTCTCCAGGCTCACATCTTCATAGCCCTCTTGAACAAGGGCACAGCGACCGCCAGCAGGACGACCCCGAACACGAGCAGGACGATCATCTCGGTACTTATCGAAGAAATGTCAGCACCCAGCACCATCACCTTCCTCAGCGCACTCGTGGCATACGTCAAAGGCAGAGACCAGGCAATCATCTGCATGAACTCCGGCATCTGCTGGATGGGGAAGAACACCCCGCTCAGAAACATCATGGGGAACATCAGTGTCATCATCACCATGCTCGCGGTCTGCTCATCCTTCGCGAACGAGGTTATCACGATTCCCAAACCAACGAAGCTGAACACGCCCAGGACCAGAAGGAGCAGGAGCAGGAAGAAGTTCCCTTGTACGGTGACCCCGAATATCAATATCGCCAGCGCCAGAATGAGAAGTCCCTGTATTAGACCCCTGGCGGTCTGTGCCAGTGTCTTCCCGAGAATTATGGCCAGCCTGTTTATGGGCGCGACCATCATGCCGTCCAACGTACCGAACTCCTTCTCGTAGGATATCGCGTGCGGCAGTCCGGTCATCACGGACATCATCACCGTCATCGCCATGATGCCTGGAGCAATGAAGTCGAAATACGATGGATTTCCAGGGACCAGACCTCTGCTCTCCACAGTATAAGGCTTCACGATCGTGAACGCATCTTCCAGGCTGACGTTGAGCCCCAGGCTGACCATCACGGTCGCGTTCTGCCTTCCCAACTCCTCCACAACCTGCGCGAGGACCCCCTCAAGCGCCAATGACATCTGAGGATTTGACTGGTCGGTGATCAGCTCAATCGTTCCCTGCGTGTCGTTGCCTAAGACATTGGTAGAGAAATCCGATGGGATGATCACCCCACCGTACAGTTTACCTTCGAGTATCCCATCCTTGATATCGTCGAACCCGTCGCGATCCTTCAGGTCCATCATCCCGGTCTGTTCCGCGACCAAGGACAGTTGCTGAGCGAACGCCGCTCCTAACGGTCCATCATCGTTGTTGGCCAATCCTATCGGGGAGCCTCCCAACGTCGACTCATCGGGGAAGATGTAACCGACCATCACCATCATGAACAGGGGCATGAGTATCAGCATCACCACCGCCATCCGGTTCCTCCACAGGTCCACCAGGTCCTTCCAGGATATCCAGAAACTGTGCCTTAGGACATCTACGATTCCCATGACATCACCTCCCCCTCCGTGCGGGACCGCCTATTGGTCCATGCCCTCCATCGTACGTCTTGACCTTCTTGGTTACCTCGGCCCTCATCTCCTTGCCAGTGATGTGAAGGAAGACATCTTCCAAAGAAGGTTCCAGGCTCTTGAGCGAAGCTATCTTTCCATTCCTCTGCCGAATTGTGTCCACGATATCGTCGAATGCATCATCCCCCCTGGCCCTTATCAGTAGATGCGACTCTCCCTCCTGAACCACCGATATGGAGTTACGCATGTCCTTCAATGCAGTAGTCATCTCCGGAGTCAGATTGGTGATGTTCACATCAACACTTGTCACGTTCCCCCCAGCGACCATTCTCTTCAGGTTTGCGGGAGTATCCAGGGCCACGATCTTCCCCTTGTCTATTATCCCCACTCGGTCGCAGAGCATGTCCGCTTCCAACATCTGATGGGTGGTGAGGATTATGCTTGTGTCGTTCTCCACGTTTATCTTCTTGATGAACTCCCTGATCTCGCTGGTGGATTGGGGGTCCAGTCCCAACGTTGGCTCATCCAAGTACAATATCTCGGGAACGTTCAGCAGCGCCCGGATGACGTTTATCCTCTGCTTCATACCAGTGGAAAAGGTCCCTATCTGGCTCTTGGTCCATTTTTCCATGTGGACAAGCTTGAGCAGGTGGTTGATCCTCTCGTCCAGAGTGTCCTTGGGTATGTTGTACAGCTTACCGAAGAGCTTCAGGTTCTCGTATGCCGTGAGTCGGTCGTACATTATCATCTTCTCGGAGACCAGACCTATCAGCTCACGGACTTTCCCGTCCTCTTTGACTATGTCGTAGCCCCCTACGGTAGCGGTCCCCTCTGTCGGGTAGGTGAGCGTGCACAGCATCCTGATCATGGTGGTCTTGCCGGCACCGTTGGGTCCCAGCAGTCCGAAGATCTCACCCTTCTTCACGTTGATGTTCACGTGGTCCACGGCCACGAGGTCCTTGAACCTCTTTGTCAGGTCTTTAGTAACAATTGCGTTCTCATCCATTGAAAATCACATCCTGGTCTTACTTGGTCGTCTTGGCGACTTCCTTGGAGATCTTTTCGAGCGCCTCGCCGGTCTTTTCGAGCATCAAGGTCACCGAATCAGCATCCACAAGTAGAACTGGACCGCCCCCTTCGTGCATCAATACTAGGAGTTTGTCCCCGGGTTCGATACCCCTATCCTTTCTCAGATCGGCAGGAAGAACGATCTGCCCTCTCTGCCCGACCGTGGTCGCGCCGTATAACTTCATTCCGTGCAACATGTCATCAGCCAATCCTTCACATAACAGGTCAGTTATATATGCTTTATCATACCAATCATATTAATCATACAAAGAAGTCAGCTCAAAAGAAGGAAGAAAAGGTGGATACTAGTTCCTGAAAAAAGAATGGAGCGGGTCTGCGGAATTCAACCGCACGGTCGGCCCTCCAACAACATTGAGTCCTTGGGGAAGGATTTTGTTGGGAGTATTCTCGAAGCCAACCCGAGGGACCCGCATGTGTTTAGAATAAAAGGAAAAAAGGGAAGAAGGTTGGTTTTTGGTTTAGGCGTTAGACAACTTTGGCTTAGAAGCCGTAGACGTCCTTGCGGTCCTGTCCAGATAAGCCACCGTTTCCGTTACCCTCGTTGCCTTCCTCTTGGCCTGGTGCAAAGCCCCAGTATTGCATGCCCATGCCGTAATGCCCAGTCAAGCTTGAAGAAGCTGAGTGAGCATGTTCGACATCTTCATGCCCGGATTGCTTGCATCCGTTCTCGTACCAAGAGATGATCAACAGGATAGCGTCCTCGGGTGTCACTGGATTGCCATCCAGGAACACAACGTCACCTGGCTCCAGGTTGTGCAACATACCTTCATCGTCGTCCATGTCGAAGGCTCTGAGCGTTCTCAAAGCATTCCTTCTGTGCCTGTAGCAGGACTGGTCGTCACCGAACATCTTTAGGATGATCGGCAAGACGATCGTCGCCTCCGCGGTGATGCCGCTGTAGGTAATGATGAGCTTGACGTCCATCGGACCTATCGGCGAACCCGCAGACACAGTCATGGCGAAGAAGAAGGTAGCGGTCTCCTGAGGCTCTACGACCCCATCTGGACCTATCTGGTCCTTAGCACTCAATCCCTGTATCTTGAATCCCTTGTCGTTCTCGAGTCCACTGTCTTCCTTGATCTTTATGTTGATCCCGCCAGTGTTCAAGAGTTTGAAGGTACCCATGACCGTGCCGCCAGGCTGTACGTCTCCAGTGAAGACCCAGTCAAGCGAACCAGGAATGATCTCGAAACTTGGCTTGGTCAGCTGGATCCAGTAGGATACTCCTCCCGCACCCGGATTGCCGCCACTGATAATGAGGTTTCCATCCCCGTCGTCTTGATGGGATGACTCCATGTTGTTCGCAGGTGCACAGACCAGTCCGCCCGCTACACCAGCTGCGTCGTAGTAGTACGAGTAGCTGATGAACAGGACGAACGGCATGGGCGTTGCGCCGGGCCAGTTGTACTCTCCCTTCGCGTACTTGGAAGTCGGCTCCACGATGAAGCTTCCTCCACCGCCAGTGTCGTCTGGACAGAAGAACTGGACTGCGAATCCGAAGGCTCTTCCGTCGCCGTTCGCGTCGCCACGTACACCGTTGTTGATGAAGTACAGACCAGCATTGGCGTAGTTGGGCTCACGTCCGGTTATCCACATGCACTCGCCTCCGAGCGCTTGTCCTGGATAACCAATCGTGACAAAGTACCGTGGAAGTTGTGTGTGTCGATTGCCGTCCTCGTCGGCTGTCAGGACCATGTAGGTGTGTAATGACCCCTGGTTTGAGGGGACAGACGTCTGGAATCCGATCCATGTCTTGCCTGGATATGTCCTGTACGTGGTTGTGTCGTACAATGCCCACCATCCGAATCCCCATGAGGGGACGGATGCCGTGAACGTGTACGAGGTGTAGACCGGACCCTTCATCGCGAAGGTGGTCGAGACGTCGTGGTACAGCTTCACGTAGCCTGAATTGACACCGTTGCCGTTCCAGTCCCTTCGATCGCTGGACTCGCTTGTGTACATTGGCGTGATGAGGTCACCGCTTGTCGTCGGGAAGTACCCGTAGACACCTAGGTTCACCATGTTCTGTCTGCAGTTTCCTGTTGACGGATCAAGTGCGTAGTAGGCTGTCGAGTAGTCGGATGTGTCACCATCGTCGTTCCAGTCCGCGCCGTCGTAAGGCTCATAGAGGTAGAAGGTCGTGATGACCCATCCATCCTCTCGAGGGAAGGTGTGGCCCATGTAGGCCTGCCTTCCTGCAGCGCAGGCTCGGTCGACGGGTGGTCTTGCCGGGAACCCTCGGGCATCGATGCTTCCGACGTACATGTCGGACTGATCGCTATCCATCTCCGGGTTGGCGTTCACACCGTTCTGGCTCTCGTAGCCATAGTAGGAGATAAACTCCCCTGCCATCTGAGGATAGTTCATGATGCCTCGTATCGAGTACGGCATCCACCTCGGCGTGACCCAAGCTCGATAGAGCTTTACGTCTCGTGGAACGGAATAGAATCCAATGGCTATCATCAGAGTTCCGTCCTCACCGCCGGGATCGACCCAACCACCGGTTGAGTAGTACACGATATTATCGGGGACCAGGTCGCATCCTGTTTGGCCGTCCCAAGCACCGAATGTCTTCTCGTCGATACAGCCGTCTCCGTCGTTGTCGATTCCGTCCTCACCCCATGTCTTGTAGGCGTATCCGGCTATCCACTCAAGGACGCCGTTCCCGTTCTGGTCGCCGATGATGTATGACTCGTGGCTGTTGCCACCAGCGTACTCACCAGCTGCGCCAAGCTGCTCGATTCCATACCAACCACCGGGGGTGTTTGGCGGAGCGTAGTTGACGTCAGATATGTAGTGATGGCCCCAAGGCGGGTGGTGAGGTCCAGGTGGTGTTCCGTCATCCGCGTATGTCGGATAAGGTCCATCCGTGACCTTGAAGACGTCGTCCTCCTCGACCACAGAATCGTATGGGAAGACACCGTTCGCCTCGTTCTCGGCGACGTGTGCCCTATCCATTTCGAAGGCCTCGATGGCGTTCAATTCTGGAGCGGTGGGTGCCTGATCTTCTGCTGTGGCGGCCACGGTGAATGCCATGGCCACCATCAGGAATGATGCAAGAACCGCATAATATTTCCCTTTCATATACTCTCCTCCTTAGAGTTTATTGGTATTTCCTCATGGCGCCCCACCTCGGCGCTCCTCATGAACAGGTCACTGTGAAAACGCAAGCTAAGAAAAACGATGAATCGACTTCCTAGAAACGGTTCGTATATCTTCTCCCCTCCGTTCCCCTCGGAGCCCCAGCTATGTTCTTGGGTTAGAGAACATATTGGATTGGAGGTACTTAATCCTATCTGTGGAATATGAAGCGGGTCTGCGGAATTCAACCGCACGGTCGGCCCTCCAACAACATTGAGTCCTTGGGGAAGGATTTTGTTGGGGAGATTTACGTAGCCAACCCGAGGGACCCGCATGTGTTTAGAATAAAAGGAAAAAAGGGAAGAAGGTTGGTTTTTGGTTTAGGCGTTAGACAACTTTGGCTTAGAAGCCGTAGACGTCCTTGCGGTCCTG
>JAUVHO010000033.1 GCA_030593295.1 Methanomassiliicoccales archaeon
ATGGGCATCGGACCTTGAGAGGATTAGAGACTCTTAAACCTTACAGCCCCTAGATGTCCCTTCTATTGAGGACCCAGATGGCTATGACCAATGGTATCAATATCCAGGCCAGCAGTGACCCAATGGTTGAGAATCCGTTAACAAAGCCAGGCAGAATCTCCAAACCACTTCCACCGAGCATCAGTGATGTCGCCATGCCGTACGCAGAAGAAGGACTGAAGAGCTCCGCGGCATAGTACCAGTCAGGTAAGGCACTGCCCGGACTCGACAGGTTTCCTCCTGTGGCAACAAAGATGCCTATGAGAACGATATCGTAGATCAAGATGAAGAAGAACCAAAGGAAGACCGCTCCGCCCATGGCTGTTGATCTTCTTCTGGTGACAGTTGAAAGAAGGAAGGCAACGGACAGGAAGGCCAGCCCAACCATGAAGGTCGCTCCGAGGAACAGCAGGTACTTGGGGAAATCCGCCGCTCCCGCAATTGCCGCAATCACGATCCCTGCAAGGCCAAAACCCACAAAAATGGAAACGAACAATACAGTGGCCAGCCCAATGAACTTGGATACCACAGCCTCCGTCCGGGTGATTGGCATGGTCAGAAGCAGGTCAAGAGAACCCCTTTCCCTTTCAGTGGCAATGGCTCCATAGCCCAGCATCAGGGCTATCATGGTCACCAGAAGCACGGAGATTGCCATTATCAGGACGATCGTCACCAAGAAACCTTGAAACCCTGTCTCTCCAAGCCGCATCGCAGAACCGAAGTACGACACCAGAAGTGCTAGAGAGACGAAAATGATGGTCACGGCAATAATCCACTTGTTCCTTACGCTGTCAATGAATTCCTTCTTGACGACGGTGAGCATTCCTTTCCAGTTGATGTCCAGCGTCATCGGGTTTGACCTCCTTCTGCTTGTTTGGTGAATCTGAGAAAGACCTCTTCCAGTGATGGTTCCTCTGTTCTGAAATCCAGAATTTGATAGCCTTTCTCCTTCAAGGCGTTCATGACATCCATTCTGAGTTCATGGTCACATTCTATCATTATCCAGTTTCCCGTCACATGCACATTGATGACACTTTCTATCGAACTTGCGACGTTCACAGCGTTCTCATCTACTGAGGTCATTTGCAGCCAAAGGCGGGGCTTCATCTCCATGTGCTTTCTGAGATTGTCGATCGTATCCTCGGCGACCAGAATACCTTGATTCACTATCGCAACTCGATCACATATCTCCTCGACCTCGCCCAGAATATGGGAGGAAAAGAAGACGGTTGCTCCGCGGTTCTTAGCCTCGAGGATGGCGTTCTTCACCATTCTTATCCAATAGGGGTCCAGGCCTCCCGCTGGCTCATCGAGAATCAGCAGGTCCGGTTCTCCGATCAATGCCTGGCCAAACCCCAACAGCTGGACCATACCCCGTGAGAACGTGTGGATCTTCTTGTTCGCGAAGTTCAACAGCCCGACCCTGTGCAATAACGGCCGGACCTGATCTCGGGAATGTCCCTTCAGGTCGCAGTAGAATTCCATTGTCTGCTGTGCAGTCAGATTGGGGTAGAAACCCACCCTTTCCGGAAGGAACCCCAGACTCTTCCTCATCTGAAGTCCATGGTGTGCGATGTCTTCCCCGTTTACGAGAACGGAGCCGCTGGACGGATACATCAGCCCAGTGACCATCCGAATCGTGGTCGTCTTGCCGGCGCCGTTTGGCCCTAGAAAGCCAAAGACCTCTCCTTTCTTGACCTCGAGACCGAGGTCGCAGACTGCAACCAGTTCCTTGAAGTTCTTTGTCAATCCTTCGGTTTTGATTGCAGGATATCCCGATGCCATATTGAGACCCACCTCATAAGTAGCCAAGCTATCAGACGTCAGATCTAGATATACATCCTGCTGGGCTCATCCTTCTTCTTGTCCTCTTTGGCCACTTCAATGACGTCGATAGCCACAATCATATGTGTCGGGATGACTCTCTTCCTTCCCGCCGTCTCCTTATGCGAGTCGTCAAGCGTCATCAAAACAGCCTCGTCATGACCTATGACAGTATATCCTTCGAACGTACCGTGTGTAACCAGGGGCTTGTCCCGCGATTCTATTGACTTGACCCTATACTTGGACCCCTTGGTCAGCACGAAATCTTTCTCCTTGTTCTCCATGATATTCACCTCTTCTTCTCAGATAACATCTGGATGTGTTCGATCGTCTTCCTGTAATTCTCCATGGCGACATCAACGTGAGCCTCAACGAAGTTCCAGGCCTTTGCCAGGTTGCCGTACCGGATGCGATACCCTTTCTTCTTCTGCCCTCTTTCCTCGACTTCCAGGTCCTCGATCATGTCCATGCCCTTCAGCTTGTTGATGTGGCGGTATATTGTCGGCTTGGTGGTCTTCAGCTTGATCGAGAGCTGTTCGACCGTCCAGCCCTTGCTCATTCTCTTGAAGAAACAGTCCCTGAGAATACGGTAAGGAACGCTGTCTTTGACCGTCCTTGCATCCGTCTTCGGGTCATACCCCTTGGGGAAGTACCCAATCTGGTTCAGGAATTGGATGGTGACCTCATCGAGGTCATTAATCGGAGTCAGAGGTATGTTGCTCACAACAGTTATCTCAAACGACATTCGGACCTCCCCGTTTCCTGAAAGGGTTTTAACTAGTTATTAGTTTTGATTTTCTTTTTTAGGTGGGAAATATATCTAGGCGTGTTCTTGCGTATGTTCCCTTGTTCCGAAGTACTATTCCTCTGGTGGCGGCGGAGAGCTCTCCTCCTCGGCGCCTGACTGTTCCTTGCCAGATCTCATCATGGCCACGAGGATGATTATCATCAGTACTATGACCACTATCAGCAGGATCGGGGTGTAGTCGAATGGATCCTCAGGCGGATCGGGTGCAACAGGCTCCAGGTAGTCAGGGATTCCGTTTCCATCCGAATCGATATCCGAGTTGTCGCCTATGCCATCGTTGTCAGTGTCGACATACTCGAACGGATTGAGCGGGAAGTCGTCCTGGCTGTCGGGGACTCCGTCTCCATCGTCATCCTCATCCAGTTGATTCCCAATGCCGTCACCGTCCGTATCAACGGATTCAGCTGAATTGGTCGGGAAGGCATCCTGGTCATCATAAATCCCGTCATTGTCATCGTCCGGATCGTACAGGTCAATGCTTCCATCGCCGTCGGTGTCCTTGGGCTGTGATATGGCACTCAACGGATCGCTCCCCGCTTCCTCCTCGATCGTATCCGAGAAGCCGTCGTTATCATCATCCTCGTCATACTGGTCAATGATCCCGTCCCCGTCATTGTCCGCTGGTGTCGACTGAGCGTTCTTTGGATCGCTTCCGGCCTCTTCCTCAATCAAGTCGGAGTATCCGTCATCATCATCATCCTCGTCGTACTGGTCGATTATGCCGTCACCGTCCGTGTCCACTGGAATTGAGTTCGGATCCTTGGGATCGCTCCCAGCTTCCTCCTCAACCACATCTGAGTATCCGTCATTGTCATCATCGTCGTCGTACACATCGGGGACCCCGTCACCATCGGTGTCAAGCGGTATCGAGTTGGGGTCTTTGGGATCGCTCCCGAGCTGATTCTCTAAGTCATCAGTGTATCCGTCATCGTCGTCATCGTTGTCCGCATTGTCACCTACCCCGTCACCATCGGTGTCAACCCATTCGTCGGGATTTCGCGGGAATTCATCTTCAGTGTCCGGGACGCCATCGTTATCGTCGTCTGGGTCTGCATTGTTACCGATTCCATCATCGTCCGCATCTCCGGACTCGCTGGGATCGAGCGGGAAGGCATCAATGATGTCTGGAACGCCATCATCATCGTCATCGTAATCGTTCATGTCGCCCACACCGTCTCCGTCCGTGTCGAAGTCAGGTGCGTTCGCTATGGCCGGGGACCATGGAGATTCATTGGGTACGTAATCCTCAGCCGAGATGCGGTAGAAGTAAGTGAGACCATTGCCCAAGCCAGTGTTCACATAGTACTCGGTACCCGCGGGGATCTGGTCTGCGAGCACGTAGGTGGTCGCGTCCATGCTCCGGTAGAGATTGTAGAACGTCAGATCGGGTTCGGTGTTCGCGTTCCACGAAATGTTGAGAGAGTTGCCTGACGGCACCAAATCAACTGTAAGTCCTGTCGGAGTCTCCGGAGGCGTTGTGTCGATGACGGTGACGATCTCACTTCGGTTGTTGTTGGCAGTGAAGTTTTCGAGCGGGATTGGTGGGACCCTTATCGTAATGTTATAGGACCCATCGACCATGGGAGTCCAAGGGAATGACACGACCGTTGCATTCCTTGATCCTAGACTGGGCACGATAAAGGCGCCTGTAGGGGCTCCGTTCACAAAGAAGTTAACCATGAATCCAGTTTCCTCGTTCAAGCCCAGGTTCTTTATTGTTGCATTGACTGTTACGGTCTGAGTTCTTTCGTTGATGGCCGGAAGGTCCACTTCAGCAACAGCAATATCATGATCACGTCTGATGGGCATATATGCAATGAAGTTCTCGAGAATGGAAGAGCGCCCTCCGTTATATGCCCATTCAAGAGTTTGCATGGTCGCCAATACGGTCCCCTTTCCGAGGTAGATCTCGACCCCTACCGGATCGCCAGACCCTTCGTCGGCCATCAGAACATCATATGGGGACGAAATATCTCTGACCAAACCGTGTGAGGAGTATAACCAACCATCCAGCTCGCCGTCTGTAATCGCGTTCGGGATGTTGACAATGTCGTGATTAGGGTCAACAATCGCTACGCCGTCAACCAAGTCCATCTCGGAAGTGAAACCTCCTGGCATGTAAAGACCTGACCAGTCCTCAGAGGTGTATGCTGCCATGTGCATCTCGAACACACCTCCGGTGAGCAACCAATTCTCCAACCGGGCCCTCTCATTCACTATGGCCTGATAGAATGAGTAAGGCTGAGCCGAGCCAATGACCAACTTCTTGTAGTTGCTCAATACAACCGAGCCGAAATCAGCCGAGGTGTATGTGTCGTAAGAAATGCCAACCGCGCCCATTGCGTTCTCATTGCTCATTGTACCCCAGGGATCCCAATCTCTGAAGTAGGCAATTCTCATTGGTAGGTCCGCCTTAACATCTGTAGGCAGAACAACGAATGCCGCTGCAACCATGGCAATCGCAAATACGATCACAAACAGTCGTCTCACTATCACACCAAAGCCCTTAAGAGATCTCTCCATGCACGATCCTCCTGTGAAGACAGCAGAATGTCCGACCATCTTCAGCGTGGGATAGGGATTGCTCGATTTAAGATTGTCGATGAAGTAGAAAGTAAGAACCGGAACGATGCGAGGGCGAGGGGTAGGACTTCGAGTTCAAATCGTCGCCTTCCGACGTGTCTTCAATTGCCATAGAAGCCAAATCAGGATTGCAGCCGCACAGATTATGACTGCAGTCCCAACAATCACGATTCTGAGGTATCCAGGGATGCTTTCTGGGATAACGTCCAGCTCTTCATCACTCACCAATTTGCTTCCTTCGTCGTTTGCCACAGTGAGATATGCTTCAGAATCGACACTAGCTATCCACGTGTTACCTTCCGAGTCCAACAAGTGCACCGGATACTCTCCTTCTACATCAATTGGTCCATGATATGACTTGCTCGTTGAATCGCGGTTCAATTGATAGGTCTGATTGTATTCGGGGCTGTAAGGGTCCTCAATGCTCAGCAAATTGCCCCCCGGATCCAGAATCCGTGTTCTATGATCAGGGTAGTGTTCCACATACTTCAAATGTAGATTGTCCCATTGATCTGTATCCAGCACCAAAGGCACGACAGAGTACCTCAAGTCTTCAATCTCAAGAGTTCTCAAAACGTTTCCATCCGAATTGGCCACCACTCCGTTGTTCTTTCCGTGTATCCAAACCACAAAGATAGTCTCTGATTTGTTTACTGCAATCACCGGATCATACGGGCAACAGTCTTCGGTTACTCTCTTCCGCCAAAGGAACTCATTGGTGACACCGTCTACTTTGCCAAGCCAAACGCCTTGCATGTTATGTCCGCCACACTCCCATTGTCCAACTTCCCATACGAAATACACGGCTCCGCTGGGCCCAGTCGCCATCGCGATGCTTCCTGGCTGAGGCGGTCCTCCATTTGAGTAGTAGTATTCCTTATCAACCTGGATGTAAACGGCCGCGGCAATACAACACACCAGAGTAAGTGTTAATGCCATGGCAATGACAGATTTGCGCATAACAACCAAGCTCCCGATCCGCCTCCGAGCCAATATCGCGGGAAGACCTATTTCTAGTTTCTGGGAAGAAAGGTGCGAGGGCGAGGATTTGAACCCCGGAACCACTTCTGGAACAGATCTTGAGTCTGTCGCCTTTGACCAGTCTTGGCTACCCTCGCGCGTCTTGAATTGAATGTAAATGGGCTATAATAAGATTACATTTTGGGATAAAATGTTCTGTGCGGCACCGACCCCTCAAGATCGCCCCTTTTGCACGGGCGATGAGCCTAAGTCTTCAACTAAGACATTCTTCGAAGGAATAATACAAGCACAAGACGGGGCAGGAGTTCCGAGAGGATATCTTATAAGGTTTGGTGATCAATATACGCATGGCAAACTAAGTACTTGGGGACAAGAACCATGAGCAAAAAGACTGTTTCCTTCTGCCGCAGTTATCGCGTGTTTGACTTGATTCTCATATTGTCTATTGTATTGCCTTCCTTCTTTGCAGTCATTTCCCAAGAGTCCCTACCAGTGGGCGCAGAGGTTTTCTGGTCAAACGTAAGGGTAGATGACACTGGAACTGACCCCTCTGGCCAAGGGAGACCAAGCATCGCCTTGTCCAAATCTGGAATAATCTACGTTGCATGGTCTGATCAGAGAAACCACGCTACCTTCTATGATATCTACGTCACAAGCTCCTTGGATGGCGGTGAGACCTTCGGCAAGAACGTAAGAATAAATGACAACACTGCCCTCTCAAGACAGCACACTGTCGACATAGCCACCGACAATTCTGGAGGAGTGCACGCTGTTTGGAGGGACTGGAGAAATGATGCTGATGGATATGCGACATCACCGGGCATAGACGGAAAACACAACGTCACCATCTACTATTCCAATTCCACCGATGATGGAAAGAATTGGAGCCCCAACGTCAGATTGATGAATGGTACAATAGGCCAATGGGGCTCCTGCCCTTACATAGCAGTCGATGGCAAGAACACCATTCACGTGGTTTGGTCAACTCAACAAGCCGGCACGGGTGTCCGGCATGTTTTCCATACGCGTTCTTTGGATAGCGGCAAATCCTTTTCTGAGCCCAAGATGATAGATAACTCATCAGGAACAGCAAGCTACCCCTCAATCGCCGTGGATGAGAATGATGTGACGTACGTCGCCTGGGAGGACGACAGAAACTCAACGACGGATAAGGACATCTGGTTCGCAAAATCCACCGACGCAGGTTTGAGCTTCGAAGGACACAGGGTGATTCATAACGATACGCAATCCCTAATTCAGAGACGCCCTAGAATATCTGCTCGAGCAGGCATGATCGGTGTGGTTTGGTACAACGAGCCTATCCTAACAATACCAAACATATCATTCGTCTCCTCGTTTGACGGCGGTCAGTCTTTTGGCAATCCCATAGTCATCAACGACGATTTCAACCCAGTTTGGAGACGTTGGCCATCACTTTGGATAAATGAAACCCAATACGTATCCATAGCTTGGGGAACTGAGAGAAATGGAAACGAAGACATATATTTTGCAAACTCAACTGATAAGGGTCAGACCTTTTCCGCAAACCAAAGAGTGAACGATGATTTTGGTGCTGACTACCAAAGGCTTGCCGACCTCACCATGGACTCCAACGGATATGTGTATCTCGTATGGATGGACAACAGAGAGAACGGAAACTTCGACGTATACTTCACAAGAGCCCCACCTGAGATCGCAGACCTCGAACCCATTGACTTTTCATTCAATCCTCCGAGCCCATTCTCAGAGTGGACAACTATCAATCTGAACGCAACCATCAGAAACAACGGAGACCGGGACGCTACCAACTTATTGGTCAGGTTCTTTGATGGAGATCCTTCTCTCAATGTTCAGATAGGATCGGATCAGGTACTGCCAAGAATCGATGCGAACGGTGGCATCGGCTACGCAGAAACGCAGTGGATCGCGACTCCAGGCGGTGTTCACACAATCTACGTTGTCGTCGACCCAGAGAACGGTGTGACTGAAAGCAACGAAACCAACAACGTCGCAACAGTGAATATGGGCGTCATATCCCTTCGACCACCAACTCTGACGCAGGCAGTGCTCAGTGGAAACGACCTGGAGAACGTCACGATTGATTGGTCACTCTCACCTGATGATGGCAATGGATCAATGACTGTTACTGGGTACAAGATCTTCGGGAATATGACATACAACTCAGACGGACTAGGCTATTCATTCATTGTCACCCTTCCAAACGGCACATACACTTTTACCGACCCTGGCGCAGGAGAAGGCAATCCCAACAACTACTTCTACCGAGTATGTGCCCGAGACGTGAACAACACCACAGCATGCTCGAAGATTCAAGCTGGGAAGTTCACTCGTCCTTTGGTCAGGGGACCGAATCTCGCATCAATCCCGCTCATTCAATCAGATGAATCCGTGGAAAAGGTTCTTCAGACTGTTGAATTCGACAAGGCGTGGATTTATGATTCCTTTGACGAGAAGTGGAAATGGCACATGACCTTCAAGCCGTACATGGGAGAATTGAAAACCATCAACGAAACCCAAGGCTTCTGGGTCAACGTGACTGGTGACTGCAACTTCACAGTGGCGGGAATTGTGCCCATTCAGACAGTCATTCATCTCAGCAAGGGATGGAATCTAGTCGGATTCCCGTCCTTCCAGCAAGACTACACTGTCGCGAACCTCAAAGCGGATGTAATTGCGGAGAGAGCTGAAGGATTCAAGGTCTTGGCCTCTCCATATTTCCTCAGATTGATGATGGATGGTGATACTCTACAGGCTGGATACGGTTATTGGATCAAGGTTGCAGATGAGACTATCTGGGCTATTGCCAGTTCCTGATTGATCTCCACCAATAGCCTCTGTTTGCCAATGCTGTTGTCATAATAAGATTATCAACACTTGCGCCAGACATCACAAACCAATGGAAGTGGCCAACAAAAGAGAAAAGTTTGAATCACATCAGGACATTATCATCTCGATGCCCGAGTACCGCGTCCCAAAGGACGAAGAGATCTTGGAGGCGCTGAAGAGCATTTTCGTGAGGAGGAGGGTCGTCAACTCTCAGAGGGAGCTCAAACGACTGGTCGAGAAGGAACTACGCTCGGACGAGAATTTCAAAGTGGGCGAGAGACGACTGAGGCTGATTGCTTTGGATTCCGATCTGGTGGACGTAGAGATACACTGCAGGGAAAGCCCAGAGAAGAGGCACCTCTCCAAATGCCCCGTATGCGATACAAAACTGAAGAAGGTCAAGAATCTCACTGTATTCGGCGGAACGGTAACGCTCGGTTTCAAATGCTCCAGATGCGCTTACTGGAGCGGGTTGAAGCGAAGAATACCTATGAGGTATGTTTTCACGAGGAGATAGATTGGACGTATTTCTAGGGAACGGGATACATGTAAGGGACGGTATCAAGGAGATCGTACTCGATCCGAAAAGGCGAACGCCGGCCGCCATAGTGAGCCATGCACACCTCGACCATCTGATTGAGGGCGCATTGATGACTCCGGAGACGATGGAGATTATGAAGGTCAGAACTGGTCTGTCAGAGGGTACTATCCTGGGATATGGGGAAGAAATGGACTTCAACGGTTTCACCGTATCATTCCGGGAAGCTGGCCACGTGTTCGGGTCTGCGATGGTCAGGATAAACGATGTCCTCTACACCGGCGACGTGAATCCGGAAGGCGGTCTTACTTGTGGGGAAGCCAAAGGCGAGAACTGCGACATACTCATCATCGAGGCAACTTACGGAAAGCCGTCGTTTCGTTTCCCTCCCAAACAGGAGATAGAGAACGATCTATTGAGCTGGGTCCGGACGCAGTTGGAGGAGACCGCGGTAGCCATCGGCGCGTACGAGTTCGGAAAGGCCCAGGAGCTCATCGCCCTTATGAACAGGCTGGACCACGATGTGGTTGTTACGGACAAGATCGCCGACATCGCAGATGTATATCGCGCGAGCGGAATCCCACTTGAGTACAAGAGGTTTGACGAACTCACGACCCAGGAGAGAAAGGAGCCGCATGTATTCATTGTCACCAAAAGGAAACTGAAGAGGCCCGTCAGCGATGAGATGGTGGAGTTCAAGGAAGGCGGTGGAAAGGCGTGCTACGTGTCTGGTTGGTGTGGGATCTACAACTACACTGGAAGTTATGACATTGACGCTCAGTTCCCGTTCAGCGACCACGGTGATTTCGACGCCTTGATGGGCTTCGTAGAGGATTGTTCACCGAACGTGGTCTATACCTGCCACGGCTCTTCAAGGGAACTTGCTGCCGAGATCAGGGACAATCTGGGTATCAGGGCCGAACCGGTGAAGAAACTTTGAGATGGTCATTATGAAGTCTGGTGAGGACAAGAGCTTGATTGTCGTCAAGCTGGATGATGGTGAGGATCTTTTTGAATCGCTCAGCATCATCATTGAGAAATATGAGATTGAGAGCGGAATCGTCCTGACCGGGATCGGCATGTTGCGCAACTTCGTGCTGGGCTATTTCGACGGCCAGGTGTATCAGAAGAAGGAGTTCAAGGACGCCTGGGAACTCGTATCTCTTCAAGGGAGCATCACGACCGAGAAGGAAACCGTGATCCATCTGCACGCCTCACTTGCGGAAGAGAGCAACAATGTGGTCGGCGGACATCTGTTTCAGGCGGAAGTCTGCACGTTGAACGAGATTGTCTTGAGGAAACTCAATGACCTCACCCTCATTCGCAAAGAGAATCCTATCACAGGGCTAAAGGAGCTCAACATTCTCTGACTTCCGATTCCTTCGAGCGGATAGCCAGAATCCGAAGAATGATATTGTCGCCATCACCGCCGCAAGGTACATCGTCCATCTGTATGCATCTAGCTGAGCCACACCCATTGACAGGGTGACTACCACCACAGACCCGCCAATCAGAGGTCCAACGATGGCAGAGATGCTCATGACCGAGTTCAGAAGCCCTGTCGAGGTCGCCCTTTCAACGTTCCTCTCCATAACGAACTTGAGAGAACCCACGTAAAGGGTGGCCCAGGACATTCCAAGGATGATCTGCGTGGGGAACATCTCTGTGAAGTTCCTGGTGAATGTGAATGCCACAAAGGCCAGAGCCGACACTAGCAGCCCGAAGGTAACCAGCTTTGAGGACTCGAACCTGTCCGTGAACTGCATTACGATGAACTGCGTTCCAGTGTTCACGACATAGAGTATCCCGACGGAAAAGAGGTCCATCCCGAGATCGAGAAGGAACAGCGGGAATATCACCCAAATCGCATGTGCTCCCGTATGCCTTACGAGCACTGCCATATATACAGACAGATTCGTCTTGATGACCTTCCGTGGGAAGAAGGGGACCTTGTGCTTCACCTCAGGCACCGGTGTGAGAAGCAGAGCGACCAGAAATGCCACGAAGAGTAACACGGAGGAGAGCAGGAATACCGCCCAGAACAACCCCAAGTAACCGGCCAGTGCGGACCCAACGCCCCAGCCCATGGCCCCGAAGGAGGCGAATTTACCTATCTTCCTTTGAGAATCGTAAACGTACGCATACATGGCGGAAGGGAAGATCCCGACCGCTAGGCCCACAAGGACCCTCGTTGCAGCAAGGGTCAACGCATCATGAGCGAGGATCTGGGTGATGGAGGCCAGGGCACTAAGAAGCAAACCGATCTGCAGAATTCTCCTCCGACCGTGAACATCGGCCCATCGGCCGAAAACGTAATTGGAGACGAGCGTGGCAACGGAGAAGAGCGCTATCACCACACCAAGCTGGAATGCGTTCACTCCAATATCCCTGGCGAAAACGGGAAAGAAGAAAATGGAAGCAAAAACCCCTGCATTTGAAAAAAACTGAATCGTGGTCGGTTTCACGCATGTCCAATACCGGTTTCCCAAAAGAACTTATGGCTACCGGTCAAAGATCAGGGATGCAGAATCCAAAACGGAAGATCGAGATCTCCTACCAATCAAGTCTTTCCAGCTTTCTATCTGCCTTCGTCTTCTTTCGGAACCGCCTGTAGTGGTCCTTGCACACATGGACGCGTCTTGAACCGGGAACCTTGGCATCACTGACCTCCTTGGAGAACTTCTTCCCTGGCACCGATCGCAAGGCAGGGTTCGTGCAACCAATGACATCGCATTCGCCCTCTTCGTCGTCCTTTCTCCGCGCCATGGAAAGCCAAATCCTGACTCCCTATTAAAAGATAACCCACTTCCAATAACGTTTTTACTCGTCACCGCAATCACCCGTCCGGATGAACTACAGGGCAATCATGGACATTGACACGACCAACCAGCTTCGCAACCGAACTTGGTGGTGGTGGTGGTGGGTCTTTTTCTTCAAGAATCAGGATGAACCCAGCAGGACGAAGCAAATGGTGGTTCTCTGGGGCACCAGGAACTGCAAAGAGGTCTTGGTGAACGACCATCCGTGGTCAAGGAAGAGCGACATTCAGAAAGAACCTGGAGTGGTCTCGGCGTACGGTATGACGGCATCCTGGTACTTCGACGGGAAGACCATGACGGACCCTCTCTTCATAGATGACGGCCCGATGACGAGCACCTGGTCCCCGGGAAAGAGGGAGTTGAGCCTTGCCGGGAAAGGTCACTATGTCTTCTCAGGAGAGGATGATTCCAACAAGGTCACCATCGCGAGAAAGGACATGAACATCGAGATCGACATGAGACCCTGGACCGACTTCTTGACCGATGTGGCTCCCACCGGAAGGGAGTACTTCATGCACCTCAGCTACGCCATGCACAAGATAAGGGGAAGCAAGGCCAAAGGACACATATCCATCGGGGATAAGAGCGAGCAGGTCGAAGGGACCGCTTACTTCCAGAAGGTCCGCATAAACTCACCGACAACACCCTGGTACTGGGGTGTTTTTCATTCGGAGACAGGATCCTTCATAGATTACTTCATGCCCCACATCGGCCCACCCATGTTCCGCAGGACCGAGAGGCACTCCAGCAAGCTGGACTGGGGGGAGAGGATACTGTCCAAGAGCTGGCGGTTCTATGATGCTCAGGAAGGAATACTTCACACCATCCACAACATCAGGATGAGGAAACGGTATGAGAACGATCTGCCGATCTTCATGCTCAGCGGGGATGACGGGGACAAGAAGTTCGAGATGGAGATGGAATCATATTCGCGTGCATACTGGAGGATACAGCAACCATTTCTGAGGATATTCAACACCGTGCTCTACTACAACGAGTACCCTGTCAACGTTACCAAGTTCAGTTTCGAATCACCCAACACCAGAAGGACCTTGGAGGACCTGGAACCGATCGTAGGCAACTGCGAGCATGCCTGGGGCATCGTCTAGTACTCTTCGTCCAGGAGTTCGCTCTCTTCTTCAGGAACAGCCTCTTCCTCGAATTCCAGATCATCGATAGGCGGGGGGATCTCCTCTTCCTCCGGAACCGGTTCTTCGTAGAGTTCTTCTGGTTGTTCAGGCTCCAACATCTCTTCCTCGGCCGGCTTCTTCTTCTTGAGTACGAAGAATAACAGCAGACCTATGATGACTGCCAGTGCGATTATCAACAGCAGCCAGAGCCAGGTGAGGTCAGCCACTCCGTCGTCCGGCGGCGGTGTCACGGGTTCTGTCTCGGTCGTGAAGGTGAATGTGTAAGTTCCTAATGCGTTCCCCGCAAGGTCCTCGGCATCGGTGATTGTGACGGTGTATTCGGTGTCGTAATCCAAGTCTTGGAGGGGAGTTATCACAAGAGTGTTGCCATCCCAGCTCTCACTGAATGAAATGCTGTCCAAATCAACGTCGACGGAGGCCTCGTTCATGGGCTCATCGAATTCGATTTCGATCACGGGGATATCGACCGCAACATCGGTATCTTCATCGTCCGGTGTCGTCCCGATCACCGAAGGCGGTGTGATATCCACAACCGGTGGTTGATCCTCCGTCTGGAAGCTGAAGGTGTAGCTGTCCCCACCGGTGCCGTCGCCGTTCCCATCGAGGAAGTTGCCGATCACGTCGGTCGCGATCGACCCATCAAGAGTGACAATATATGTGGTGTTGTACGCAAGGTCGGTGGTAGGATTGAACTCCATTGTTCTGTTACCACTAGACCAAGTGATTACACCGTCCGTGGAAGTCCAGGTCGTCGTTAGATCGGTGTAGCTGAAGGAGGTGTTGACACTTGCTGTGTCCATGGGTTCGTCGAAAGTGAGGGTGATGTTGGTTGCTATGGATATGCCGGTTCCCGTGGGAGTTCCAGACGCTGTAGGTGGTGTGGTATCCGCAACTATGTTGATTGTCGCGAAATCTCCGGTGATGTTGCAGTTCGGCATGACATCGCAGCCGTATACCCACACTTCATATGGACCGATTATCCAACCTGCTGTATCCACAGTCTCGTTCACCCCTTCAGATATGAAATTGAAGGCCCCATCAGTCGGGTTCATCAGCGTACCCGGCCAATTGTTCTGACCGATCGTGAAGTTCGCCCCGCCAATGTTGGATCCGCCCGTTGCGGAATCGTCGATATCTGCGGTCAGGACCACTATGGCACCAGCCGTCACCGTGACGCTTGGTCCACCATCCACGAATACATTCGAGATCTCTGGAGGTAGATTGTCTACCATAATTGTCAGAGTAGCGCTATTTTGGCATGTGGCGTTGCGATTATCGAGTACATCTCGTGCGTTGACGCAGATAAAATGGTCACCCGGCGTCCAAGCAGTAGTGTCAATGGTAATATTCACTCCCTCGGTCGGATTGTTAAAGGCTCCGTCACTTGGGTCCATTGGGTTTCCGGGCCAAGCAGCTCCTTGTTCCACCCAGTATGCGTTCCAGATGTCACTGCCACCGGTCACTGAATCGTCTACGTCCGCGTCCAATCTAACGAGGGTTCCAGCAGTTACCGAAAGGCTGGCCGTTCCATTCAGGAAGACGTTCCACACATCTGGCATCAGATCGTCCACAATCGTCAGAGTTGCACATCTTCCCGTCGTGTTGTAGTTCGGAGGAATGACCTGATCCCATCCGTAGACGCAGTAGTCGTACACTCCGGGTACGGTTTGTGTAGGAATCGTCAGCCCAACTTCTTCCCACGGGGAATCGAATGCCATGTCTGTCGGATTCATAGACGTTCCCGGCCAGTTGGCCGCGGGAGTTGTGTAGTTCGCCCCACCAATGGCAGTGTTGCCAGTTGAGTTGTCGTTAATTATTCCTGTGAGCCATATCGTGGCCGGCAAAAGAGAAATCATGTATGTTTGAGTTGGAGATCCATCTATCAACACTTGCTCGATCTCAGGGGGCTGGAAGTCACAAACAGTGATGTTAATCGTTGCGAAAGCCGTGGAAGTTGTGTTGTAATTGGGGATCGAGTCCTCGCCATACACATATAGATCGAAGGGTCCACAGTTCCAACCAGTAGTATCCACCAGAACAGTTACGTCTTCGGATACATCATCGCCCCAAGATCCGTCAACCGCAGACATACCGACACCTGGCCAAGCTGCGAAGCCCATGGTGTAGTTCGCGAACATTATGTTGGACCCACCAGTTAGCGTGTCGTTAACAGTGGCATTCAGGGTAACGATAGTCCCTGCCGCTACATTGACCAATGCGAGACCATTCACTGTGACGCTATGGATCTCTGGTGGCATGTTCTCCGCCACAATGTTGATGGTTGCGAAATCTCCGGTGATGTTGCAGTTCGGTATGACATCGCAGCCGTATACCCACATTTCATATGAACCGATTGCCCAACCTATTGTGTCCACTACCCCGATTAAATCTTCAGACATGGAATCGAAGGCCCCGTCCGTTGGGTTCATCGGCGTACCCGGCCACATCTGTGGGCCTATCGTGTAGTTCGCCCAGCCAATGTTGGATCCACCCGTTGCAGAATCGTCGATATTCGCGGTCAGGACCACTATGTCACCGGCAGTCACCGAGACACTCGCAGCACCATCCACGAGAACATTGTTTATCTCCGGTGGCAGAACGTCAGCAGAAGTGATGTTCAAAGTGGCGAAGTCGCCGGTAGTGTTGCAGTTGGCCACGGCATCGCATCCATATACCCAGATCTCGTAAGAGCCATCCATCCATCCTGTGGTGTCAATGCCATCGATAACGATCTCAACGGGAGAGTCAAAGGGTGGGGTTTGGGGGAACATCGAGCTACCAGGCCAATTCGCCGCACCGACGGTCCAGTTAGCACTGTTGATGTTGGAATTCCCTGTCAGAGTGTCATCCAAGAGGGCAGCGAGACCCACAAGGGTCCCACCTGTTACGGTCCTGAACTTCACGCCGTCCAGAAAGACGTTGTGAATCTCAGGAGGCTCTGCGTCGGCGCTAAACTCAACGAAGACCTCTTGATGCGATGTCGACATGTCCACGAATCTTGGGTTGTTCACGAATGTCCGCCCACCTTCAGCAACCTCTCCAATTGTGATGTTCTCGGTCGCGGTCATGCTCCCCTTGTAGATCCTGTCAGTGACCACTATCCAGTTGACTTCCCCGCTGGAATCTGTGGTTGGGTCTGTGCCTCCTCCAAAAAAGGAGGTCGCGTACACCTGTGCCAGATTGTCGAGGATCTCGACATCGGAGTTGGGAAGTGGAGCTAGAACACTGTTCAACACTTTTACATGAAGGAAGTTCTTCACGGTCAGGTTATTATCAGCTGCGATGAAGACCATGGCTCCGTCGAAGGTTGTGTTGAGGGTGGTCGCGTTGGACCACGTTGTCAACTGGAAGTCCCACACCCCTGAGTTGGTGATTGTGCTGTTCTCCACAAGGAGGTTATCAGAGAAAATGTCAAGCAGAACTGCGACTTGTGTGGAGTTACTGACTCTAGTTCGGTCAACGAGATTGTCATTTGAATCCAGGAAGCCCAAAGCCACGTCGGTATTCTCGATAGTGTTGTTTCTTATCAGGGCGTTGCTGCTGCCGAAGGCAATTATGCCGGCAGTTCCTCCTGATATCATGGGGTTGTTGGTGATGTTGGTCCAATCTGCCGTTGTATCCAAAATGATTCCCATGGAATTGTCCTGGATGGTGTTACCGTCGATTCGAACGCCGGGAGCGGCGCAAATGACCCCTCCTTGGCCTGCGTTCCAGATGTAATTCCCTGCGATCCGCACCATCGAGGCGGGTGACCCGACCTCAACAGCGTACGAACCGTTGTTCGCCATCGTCCCGAACAGGAAGTGGGTACCCCCAGTACCCACAGTGATCAGTGGATTCTGGCTGATATCGACCATGGTGGCTGCGGTTGGTATCACAATAGCACCGCCACCAACGCCAGGGATCGCATTCGCGCCGTCAAAGACGTGACCTCCGCCTCCACCTGTGATATTGGCGTTCCGAACGCTCACTCCGGTCGTCGCATCGATATAGAAGGCGTACACACCCTGGCCAGCGCCAGACCCAGCAGAGTGATAGTTATCTCCGCCTTTTCCTCCAACGAAATCACCGAACTCGAATGTGGGAGAGTTGCCTGCACCAACGTAAACGGCGTATCCGCCGGGACGACCGTCGCCGCCCGCACCGAAGTTGTCTCCTCCTTCTCCGCCTTGAACGTAACAGTCCTCAACACGGCCAAGATTGTCCATCGATCGTATGGCGTAACCTCCGATACCGGGGCCGGACATTATTCCGGGACCCATTCCAGCGTAATCGTCTCCTCCCTCGCCGCCGAAGACACTGGAGCCCCTGATAGAAATGTTCTGTGAGATCGACAAGCGGATGCCGTTACCGCCGTTACCGGCAGGTACTCCCAAGCCAGCGAGACTGTTATTGCCACCGTGACCGCCTTCAATCACGTTGGCGAGGATCAGAGTGTTCCTGTTGTCGTTTAGATTGATGGCGGTTTCACCATATCCCGGAGTGACTCCGCCCATTATAGAGGAACCACTGTTGTTTCCGCCTTTTCCGCCCGTTATGAGTGTATTGTCACGGATTCTGGTCGGCATCCCACCAACATTGTCCAGGGATATTCCAGGGCCTCCACCTGCAATTGAAAGCACGACATTATGGTCGGCGAAGTTGTCCCCGCCGTCTCCTCCAGATATGTAATCGTTTCTAGCAATGGAAACAGTGCCAAGGTAATCATCGTCGCTGGCGAGTATCCCTGGACCGCCCCGTCCTGAACTTCCATCCATGGCCGCGTTATTGATCCCGCCGTTTCCTCCGCGGATGAAAGTATTTCCATTAATGCTGATTCCAGGCATGGGCCCACCCATGTCCCAGACTGGGAATGCGTGGAAAGCTATACCGCCTCCTCCTGCATTTCCCCCATCGATGTTGTTATCTCCGCCGTTTCCACCTTGGATCCGGTCATTCCCAATCAGTCCGATGGGGCCATCCAGGTTGAGTGTGAAGATGGCCGCCCCACCTTGGCCGGTTGCGTCTGCGTTTCCCCCGATGATGGTGCTCCGGTTGACCCATAGTGTATCTCTCACAACTCCGGTCGCGTATATGGCCGTCCCACCGATGGGAGTGAGCGAAGCGGAGGGAGGTGAGGATCCCAGGACATAAGTGCTATTGATATGTAGAAGACCGCCAGCATAGTCGATCCCATATGGGTAGCACAATTCTATGATGCTTCCTCTGATAGTAACGTCAGCATCGTTGACCTCAATTCCTGTTGCTGCGTGGCGCACTGTGGTACCTTCGAATCGACCCACGCTTCTAGCCGAGAAGATGAAACCTGTCCAGTCCCCTGGCTCAGGTGGCAGCATTGATCCAGATTCGATGAATATTGGTGCAGCTGCTGCTTGAGATAAGAAAACACCATTGACGAGTATCTCGAATCCTGGCATTACTGATAGGACCTCGTTGTCTCTCATGTAAATTGTGTCTGGTGTAGCTCCTCCGGTAATGGTCAGGTCATTCATTAAACCATAGTTTGGGAAGACACCGACTACGTCGCCTCCAGAATTAGCGACAAGGTCGTCCATGTTCCAAACCATACCAGTTCCAGGGGTCGTATAAGCTCTAGCCGTCGGCATCTGGGTCGGCATGACCACAAGAAACGAAACGAGTACCAGAATCACGACCGTGGCAATCGACATCCATTGGGCTCGCCCACTAAATTCCTCGCCTGACATTTGAACAGCCTCCAACTAACCTAATCCATCGACACCGCATCCCATATAAATATTTGTAGGAGCGATTCTGCATATGTGAAGACAGTAGCGAGAAAGATGGCATTCAAACATCCAAGCAGGTCATCAGTAGTTGACGGGGTCTGTCTTCATGAACTCTCTGAGAAGAGATGTCGCATAGCATCCCTTGTTGAGCTGGAAATTGAACAGAACTGAATCTTGGCTCTTGTGGATCTCTATCACGTCCATCGGTGCCAGGACTTCCCGTCTGGTTCCTTTGGAGGATAATCTCGCCATCTGGCCAACGAAGAAGTCGCGATTCTTCACACCCTCATTATCGATGACCTTGCTTTCGATCTCACCCATCTCCCCCTTGGCGAGTTGCGATTCGGTTCCAAAAAGGACCGCGCTGACGAACGCTCTCTTCCTCTTCACTTGATCGGTGACCTTCTCCAGGTTCCGTTCCCTGACAGGGATCCAATTCTTGTGATCTGGTAGTCCATACTTGTTCAGGGGTAGAACGAGGTCGCCCTCGATGGGCAGGTCCAACGGGATGTCTTTCTCCATTCTGAGGCTGAGCATTCTGTTGAAGAGATAGGACTGGTAGGCGTGCACGAACATCAGCAATAGGTTCTCCGGGAGTTGTCCCAGGGCACCCACGAAATCGTCAGGGTTCTTGACAAGGAAGTTGAGCACCGCCTTTTCGAACGACAATTTATCTGGGAAGTTCACCAGCGCTTTGGCATAGTCCCGGTCTTCCTGGAGAGTCTTCCTGGCCTCGAAGGCCTCTTCATGTTCCCCGGCAATCGGGTTCCCAACATACGTCATGACCGCCTGCTCGAAGTCCCCTCCTGTGATGTGTTTTCCGACCAAGTGGGTAACAGGCCTGATCACACCAAATCTTTGCACGCCGAAGAAATTGGGGAAACCGCCGGTCTCGAGTATCTCACTGCCCGTTTCAAACGATTCATTGTAGGCGTCACTTATCGGCATCTGAATGTCCTTGACACCGACCGTGAACTCGTTACCAAACAGATTCCCGATATCCAGCCGATCGTTCGTCTGAAAGACATCCTGGAGTTCCACATCCGCCATTGACAGCGAATTCACCATCTCAGAGGAGCAATCGAATTGGAACAGCTGTGAAGTAATCGCTCTCTTGTCCTTGGTTCCGGCAAAACGTATCTTCCTTCTCGATATTCTCAGCCTCCTTGCCAGTTGACGGACCAACCTGTTCGTCTCCCAGTTCCTGGACCTTATTCTCGCCGCGGTGAACTTGCCACCCTCCACGCGTTCAAGCTCGTTCGATATCTCTTCAACAATAAAATCCTCAGGTTCCTTCCTGAGTCTACCGCCAATCCCAGGAGTATCGGTCAAAAAGACAGAGATCCCTATGGTTTCCTCCATCCGAACACGTCATTTCAGCTGCTTCTCGAAGCTCTCCCGCGCTTCCTTGAATTCCTTGGATATCTTGGTAGCCGCACGCTTCACCGCGGTCTGAGGCTTCCCTTTCTTGACCTTCACGTAGATCACGGGCTTGTCCAGCTGTGGATGACCTGTGACGTATTTTGCCTCGGAAACGTCCTTGTCCCTCATCAGTTCGTCGACCAATGGGTAAAGAAGAGTCTCATCCATGCCGGAAACCTCGATCTTTGCGTATGTCTTCTTGCTCTCGAGAAGTGTAAGCTTCATCGAATCCCAGAATAGGACTATTTGTTATAACTATCTTTCTGAACGCGCTGGTCGGAACTTGTATCCATAATGGATAACGTCGTCCTTTTCCTGCTCTCCCAGTTTCCTGAAGGTCGCCTCCACCTTCATACCGATCTTGACGTCCGACGGATCGCAATCGATGATGGGTGCCGTCAGTCGGCAGCATCCTTCCAGTTCGATCATCGCGATGGCATATGGCTTCTGCATCTTGAAAGAATGCGGAGCGTCATGCACAATGGAGTAGCTCACGACCGTCCCCTCATTGCTGAGGTGTATCCTCTCCATCTTTCCGATGCTCTTCCTGTGACAGCTCGGACACACGACCCTTGGAGGGAAGTGTATCGTCCCGCAGTTCCCGCACTTGGTACCGATGAGATTGTACCTGCTTGGGGTCTCACGCCAGAACCTTGGAATTCCCATATCAATCAGCCCTCCTGAAGATGTGGACCACAGAACTCGCTCCTGTCCCACCCAAACTGTGAGTCAGACCGATCTCGGCCCCGTCCACCTGCCTGTCACCGCAGTCGCCCTGCAACTGCCTGAAGACCTCCACGACCTGTGCCAGACCGGTTGCTCCCACGGGTTGACCTCTTGCCTTGAGCCCGCCGGAGGTGTTGATGGAAATCTCAGCGTTCAAAGCGGTCCTGCCTTCCTCGGAAGCCGGTCCACCTTTGCCTTTTTCGAAAAATCCCAGATCTTCTATCGCAATGATTTCGGTAATCGTGAAGTTGTCATGGACCTCCGCCAGATCCACGTCTTTTGTGGCTAGCTTGGCGTTGTGAAGCGCCCTCTTTGCGGCAAGAACGGTGGCGTCCATTGTGGTGATGTCCCTTCGGTCATGAAGTGCAAGCGTGTCGCTCGCCTGACCGTATCCGGCTATCTTGATCGGGGTGTCAGTGAACTTCTTGGCGACATCCAAAGGGCAAAGGACCACAGCTGCTCCGCCGTCTGACAGTGGAGCGCAATCGAAAAGCCCCAGCGGTTCTGCTACCGGAGGCGCCCCAAGAACAAGGTCCTTGTTGATCTCCCTCTGGTACTGGGCGCTTGGATTGAGCGACCCGTTCTTGTGATTCTTGACGGCTACCGCCGCCATCTGCTCCCTTGTCGTTCCGTACTCGTGCATGTGCCTTCTGGCCATCATTGCGTATAGGCTCGCGAAGGTAGCACCGAAGACCGATTCCCATTCCTGGTCTGCTGTTGCACTGAGGATCTCAGCTGCTTCTGTATCACCCACATCGGTCATCTTCTCCGCTCCCCCGACCACGACGATATTGTAAGTGCCGGAGGAAACGGACATGTGGGCGCAAGCTAGTGCCGCGGCTCCGCAGGCGCCGGCGGCTTCGATCCTGTAGGCTGGAATGTGACGCGGTGACAGTCCTGAATAGTCGGCCACTAACGCGGCGACGTGTTCCTGCTCGATGAACTTCCCCGCGGACATGTTCCCTATGAACAGCGCATCAATCTGCTGACCCGTTATCCCCGCATCCTCCAAGGCCTCCAGACCGGCCTCTATGCCTATGTCTCTGAAGGACCTGTCCCAGAGTTCCCCGAACTTTGTATCCCCGACACCTATTATCGCAACGTCTCTCATGATAGACACCTCACATCAGGATCTTACCTCGGAACTTCGCATACGTGGCGTAGTCCACGAAGTTGTTGCTCTCCACCATCTCCTCGATCGTGGGGCACTTATCGGTCCTTGTGTTCTCAATCTCGTCCCTAACCGTAATGTCGAATGCATCCGATCCTGCACCTGATCCGTAGCCCACGACGAACACCCTCTCGTCCGGATCGGCAATATCCAGTATTGCCGCCAGACCTAGAAGAACCGCACCGGAGTACGTATTCCCTATCCTGGGCACGAGCAGACCGGTCTTTATCTGATCTATGGAGAAACCCAGTTTCTTGCCGGCACTCACCGGGAACTTACCATTGGGCTGGTGAAAGACCGCGTATTGATAATCTTCAGGCCCCGTTCCCGTTCTTTGGAAGAGGTTCTTCGCGCATGTTAGAACATGTTTGAAGTATGCTGGTTCGCCTGTGAATCTCCCACCGTGTTTTGGGTAGGTCTGTCCTTCCCTTCTCCAGAAATCGGGCGTATCAGTGGTGTAAGAAAGCGTTTCGTTGATCTTGGCAACGACCTTCTCCTTTCCGAGCAGAAATGCCGCCCCTCCAGCGGATGCCGAGTATTCCAATGGGTCACCAGGTGCACCCTGGGATGTATCCGAGCCAACGGCAATTCCATACTTCACCATGTCCGATGCGACCAGCCCCATGCATGTCTGGATTGCTGCGGTCCCTGCCTTGCACGCGAACTCATAGTCCGCCGCTGTTAGGTCGGGTGATGCTTCTATGGCTTCCGCGACGACGGTTGCTGTGGGTTTTACCGCATAAGGATGGGATTCCGAACCCACATAGATAGCTCCGATGTCCTTCGGGTCGATCTGCACCTTCTTCAACAGGTTCCTGGTGGCCTCCACGGATATCGTGATGACGTCCTCGTCGGGCGAGGGCACGGATTTGGAAACGATGTTCAGTCCTCTGCTGATCGCATCCCCGTCCACACCCCAGGTCTTTGCGATATCCTGAGGTTTGATCCTCCATCTCGGAATATAGCCACCGTAACTGACAATACCAACGTCCATTCTAAAGCGCCTCCAGTTTTGATATTACTTCACCTTCTGATAGGGCTGTCTTTGCCAGGCAGACGTTCTCAAGTTCTGCGAGTTTGACAGCAAGCTTGTCTATCCTCTCGGGTTGAATGTAAACGACCATGGCTGGCTTCAAGGGATGAGCTCGCACCGCGACCATAGGAGATCTCCCGTATTTCACTCCGCTGAAGACCAACGCTCTTTCGGTGCTCCAACCATAGATGCGCCAGTAGTCTGACGATCTTAGGGTTGTTATCGTTTTCAGGCTGTCCAGAACGGTGTATCCGTGGATGTTCCTTTCCAGGGGAACGTCCTTGCACAGGTTCACGCCCTTGATCTCCTTCAAGAACTCCGATGCGGGTTGGCCGACAGGGAACTCCTTCATGCTGAGGATGATATCGCCCAGGTCGCTCGGTTCGGCGAGGTAGAGGCTGCTCTTCCTTGTCTTGTCCAGTTCCAGAAGTGCGTCCACTATCTTCTTCACCGCTTTGGTTCCTGGCGACTTTCTTCTTCCGGATTCGTAGTCGCTTATTACGGAAGGGGACAGGTTGAGATGTTGTGACAGATCGTGCTGAGATATCTCCAATTCCTCTCTCCATTTCCTTATCGTCTTCCCTGGAGTATTGCTGAGGGTAATCTCACTGGCGATTCTCTCCCTAAGAGCGCCTGTCATCTAACACGGGAAGGGTATTATCATATTTAATATTGACGAATAGCGATTCGGCTTCTGCCGATAATGATGGTATTGTGGGGTGGTGAGGCGTAAATGTCTTCTCCCTCGAAAACTATCTATAAATACCGTGCTTCCATTCATTTGCGAAAGAGGGCCTGTAGGGTAGCTTGGCCTATCCTTGTGCGTTCGGGACGCATAGACTCCGGTTCAAATCCGGGCAGGCCCATATCTATTTGGGTTCAGAACCATTAAGTAATCTAAGAATTATGTACTCGGCATGGTGAAAAGAGGCCGTGGTTCTCGGTTTACGAAGCTGCTAGAACGTTCTGAGGTTCGAAGGTGGTACGAGAACAATGCAAGAGGTTCTGTTGTTACTGCCGATGTCTATCTTCGTCGGTTGGGCAATTTCTGTGAGGCTCACAGTTCGACTCCAAAGAAGTTTGCTGCCAGGAGTGAGAAGGATATCTATGGCATCTTGCTGGACTATGTAAGCAAACTCGAGAAAGAGGGGAAGTCTGGCTCCTACATCAGCTCAATAATGAAAGCACTGAAGTCCTGGCTGGCATTCAATGACAAGGAAGTGAAAAGGAAGATCAAGATTCGAGGGGCAGATGCTACTCCAACTCTGAAAGATGAAAGAATCCCCACTCCCAGGGAACTGAAGAGCATTCTCATGTCAGGAGACAAGAAGACCCGCGTTGCGTGTGTATTGGTCGCTCATTCGGGCTTTAGACTCCAAACGCTAGGCACATATCTCGGTGATGATGGTCTTCGGATAGGAGATTTCCCGGAACTAAGAATCGAGGGAGACCAGATAGTTTTCACAGAAGTCCCCACGATGATCGTGGCGAAGCCGGAACTGAGCAAAGCAGGGCACAAGTACATCACCTTTCTTTCTGAAGAGGGCTGTGAGTATCTGAAGGATTACCTTGAGGAGAGAATCAGAAATGGCGAGAAGCTTACCAAGCGTTCGTCGATCCTCAGGCCGAAGACAGCGGCCAAGGACTTCATATCCACGACTAATATCGGAGATACCATTCGAAAGGCGATAAGAAAGGCAGGGTTCCCTTGGCGACCCTACGTGCTGCGATCCTATTTCGACACTCAGTTGATGCTGGCAGAGTCGAAAGGTCACGTCCTCAGAGACTATCGGACACTGTGGATGGGTCATAAGGGTGATATCGAGCACACTTACACCACGAACAAGGGCAAACTCCCGCCCCACATCATAGACGACATGCGAGAAGCTTATGGAAGAAGCCAGGAGTTCCTTCAGACAAAGGTTCCGGAGCTTCCCAAGGAGGAGGATCTGAAGCTCATGTTCCGTGCAGAATTACTTAGAATGGCCGGCTACGACGATGAAGAGATGGACAAGGAAGGTCTTCTCGAACTTCCGGAGGATAAGTTCAGGGAAGCTGTTCAAGAACGGTTACTCGGTGCAAAAGGGAACAACAACTCCAAACAGAGAGTGGTACCGATTGATGAGATTGAAACTTATCTCGAAGATGGATGGGAATTCGTAACGACGCTTCCGAATGATAAGGTGGTTGTGAGACATCCATCGTGAGGATCGGTGGCCGCAGTCTGTTGTACACCGCCTATCATGTCAACGTCAGTACGAGGACGGGAGTATGCCAAGTCATAGGGAGCATATGG
>JAUVHO010000081.1 GCA_030593295.1 Methanomassiliicoccales archaeon
GTCAAGGAGATATATCGTGTTTATCACGAGAAATTCAACTTTGATAACGAACGACAGAACAAGAGAAGACGATGGGCTCAGGGAGGATCGAACTCCCGACCTTCACCATGTCAAGGTGACGTCATGCCTCTAGACCATGAGCCCTTGTTCGGGGAAACAGTTCCGCTAATTCATAAACTTTTTCGTTTCCGACCACAAACGTTTTGAATCCAGACATATATTCATCCAGCGGAGAGGTCGTATGCGTACGTATGTGACGGTATATGTCTCGAGTGAGGGGGAGAAGGCATCGGACGTGGCAACCAAAATGAAAGAAATGGGCTTCAGGACCACACTAGGGACGTTTGACTTCGTCTATGAATGGACGCAGGGCGAGGTCCCTTCGACCAAGGTTATTGAGTTCGTGGACCAGGTGCAGCGAGAGCTGATGGGATCGGGTGCCCTGCTTCACTTCACGACGATCAGATAGGTGTAATGTTCGGTGGAAGACCATGGGAGAGTTCGCGCATGCCCACAAGCGTTGGAAAGACATAGTCTGGATGAGCCAGAACACCAACATGATACCTACAGATCCTTCTGTTATTGAGGCTGTTAAATCGGCCGCGGATGAGAGGCTGTACAATCTCTATCCTCTCAAGAAGGGGCTTTTTGGCCTCCCTGAAGCGATACTGAATGACCTGGGAATGTCGGACCAGGACGTTCTCGTCACAAATGGTGGAATAGAGGCACTCTACATTCTGAACAGGGCGTTGCTTTCCAAAGGGGACGAAGTGGTGGCAACGGACCCGAGCTTCATGCCCATACATCACCAGATCGGGCTCTCGAAGGCAAAACCGGTTGAGATCGGCATCTACAAGGACGAGTACAAGATGACGCCGGAAGAAGTGAATGAGGCTATCACCGAGAAGACGAAGATGCTCCTGCTGATAGATCCGCTCAATCCACTGGGAACCGACTACCGCAGAGACGAGGTAAGAGCATTCAGCGAGATCGCCAGGGACAACGACCTGTGGCTGGTCGACGATATAACGTACAGGGATTTCTCGGACGACCATACCCTCTCAGCAGAGTTCTATCCAGAGAAATCGCTGACTGTCTATTCCTTTTCCAAGAACTGCGGACTGGCTGGCATGAGGATCGGGGCACTTCTTGCACCACCTGATGCCATGAAGGACATCGTGAAGTTCGATACGAACGTACTCTCGGTGAACATCCTCGCTCAGAAGGCCGCACTCGCATCGCTGGAGACCAAGGAACGGTGGATCGGCAATGTGATAAAGATCTGCAGGAACAACCAGAAGAGGATCAAGTCGGCGGTGGACAGAATCGATGGTGCATTCCTGCCGGTTTACCCTTCATACACCAACATGTTCGTCATAGACGTGAGCGAGCTTGGAATAGACCCGAACAAGTTCGAGACCCGGATTCTCTATGATCATAATATCTTCGTCAGGTCCGGCAACTACGTATCGAAGAGGTATGGGCCAAAATTCGTTAGAGTGTCCTTCAGCGTTCCAGAAGACCAGTGCGAGAAGTTCGTGGAGGCTCTGGGGCCGACCATCGAATCGATGACCTGAAACATCATCCTTTTATTCGGAATCCAATATGCCACACTGTGGCTGTAAAGGAGCTTCAGAACGGTTCATTGCTTAAGGGGGATCTCCCTGATGGATGCCGATATTGCGAAATGGGTGCAAAGCTGGTCCTCCTTGTCACCGGAAGATGCTCGAGCAATTGTTTCTACTGCCCCCTGTCATCAGAGAAATGGGGGAAGGACTTGATCTATGCCGATGAGCTCAGAGTGCAGGATACCAATGATATCATCTACGAAGCAAAGATGATAGATGCCCTCGGAGCTGGGATAACTGGCGGCGACCCGCTCGAGGTCCCAGAACGCACATGCGATTACATTGAGCTCTTGAAGGACGAGTTCGGGGAGAGATTCCACATTCATCTGTACACATCAAAGACAGAGCCGTCGATCATCAGGGATATCGAAGAATCCGGTCTTGACGAGATACGGTTCCACCCACCCCTGAAAACCTGGGACAAGATCGCTGGATCCGACTACGCGGACGCGTTCAGGGTCGTCACAGAAGGGGAAATGGACCTTGGTGTGGAGATACCTGTTCTACCGGGCGAGAGGGAGAAAACGAAAGCTCTGATGAGATCTCTTGGCGAACTTGGCGTTCAGTTCGTGAACCTGGACGAACTTGAGTTCTCTGAAACGAACTGGATGAAGCTCAGAAAGAAGGGTTACGACACAAAAGACGATTTCTCGAGCGCGGTGGCGGAGTGCGACGAGCTTGCGAGACAATTGCTGGATGAAGATCTGGATCTGTCCATCCATTACTGCAGTTCATCTTTCAAGGACGGGGTCCAGCTGAAGAACAGAATCATCAGAAGGGCCCATAACGTGGCCGGGGACTGGGAAATGATAACCAATGAGGGGACTCTGTACAAAGGGGTAATCGAGGGGCAGGACCTGGAGGAACTGAAGGAAGAACTCAAGAAGGTGTTTGATGTGCCGGATAAGTTGTTGAACTTGGACTATGAGAAATCCAGATTGGAGATAGCGCCATGGGTCCTAATCGAGATCGCCAGTGATATCGAGCTTCCATGTTTCCTCGTCGAAGAGTATCCCACCGCGGATAGGTTGGAGGTGGAGAGAGAACCCCTCTGAACAAGAAGTAAATACGATATTCGCGTTCGTTTGCCTGATCCGATTGAAATCCGAGTATTCTGTTGCCATCATAGGCGGAGGCGTCATCGGGTGCAGCATCGCCTACCATCTTTCTGAGGACTTCGGGGAAGACATGGTCCTCCTGGAGAAGGAATTCATCGCTTCTGGCAGTTCAGGTCTTTCGGCTGGCATTCTATCCCAACAGCTCTGGGACGCCATGAACACCGACATGGTCAG
>JAUVHO010000047.1 GCA_030593295.1 Methanomassiliicoccales archaeon
CATACAGGAACGACGTGCTGCATCCCGTCGACCTGACGGAGGACATGGCCATCGCTTTCGGCTATGAGAACATCGAGGACAACTTCCCAAAAGAGCTCACCTTCGGTTCTCTGCTGCCTCTGAACGACTTCTGCGCCAAGCTTTCTGATTTGATGGTGGGCTACGGGTACCAGGAGGTTTCCACTCTGACGCTTTCCAGCATCCAGGAACAGGTCGGGACCGAAGAGGAGGACATCACCAAGGTCAGGAATCCCATCACCGTGGACCACACCTGCGTAAGGGCCACGATCATACCTTCACTGTTGTACGTGTTGAAGGCCAACAAGCATCACGAGTTGCCACAGCGTATGTTCGAAGTGGGTGATGTGGTCAAAAAGGGGAAGAACGCCAGGAAACTATCAGGCATATCGTGTCATGCCAAAGCGAGCTTCACGGAGATGAAGTCCATCGTGGAATCTCTTTTAAGAGATGTTGGCTTGGATAACGAGATCAAGGCCAAGAAGGACGCGAGGTTCCTGAGCGGTCGCTGCGCCAGCGCCGTCAAGGATGGAAAGGAGATAGGTGTCTTCGGAGAGCTGCATCCCGAACTGATAACCCACTATGAGCTAGCCAATCCGACCGCCGCCTTCGAGTTGGATGTACTGACGCTTTTCCAGGAATGACCACCTACAAACCCGATAACTTCAATAACAGCAAATCGTTTTGGATAGACTGCGCTGAGGTAGCTAAGCCCGGACCAAGGCGCCGGCCTTGAGAGATCTCATCCAAGATAGTCGGTGGTGTTCTGCACCGCGGGAGTTCGAAAAACCTCATAGAATGGTTCGAAAATCTCCCCCTCAGCGCTCAAACGCGAGGGTAGCCAAGCATGGTCAACGGCGCCAGGTTGAGGGCCTGGTCCTGCAGGGGTCCTTGGGTTCAAATCCCAACCCTCGCACTCTGTTGTTAACTCGGCTTGTGCCTCTCATTGCCCTGCAATAATCTGTATGACCGATCTCAACCCCTCTGGAGCGCTGATATCGTAAGCGAAGTCACTCACACCAGTCGGGAAAACAACTCAGATATCTTCCGTTGCACCAGCATCAATTTGTCGAGAAGCAGTCCTCTCACCATATCCGGCGTAAAATGTCACTTCGTAGCGCCCACCAACCCCACCGTCTTTGATGACAACCACACATTCTGTCTTCACCCATCCAATCTCCGGCCACGTCGTCGATCCCGACGTAATATACTCAGCATACTCGGTTAGCACAGTGTAGTCTGACCTTGGTATGAATGGAGCAAAGAGGAACACGAGCAATATCCCAACGATTACCAAGCTGATCATTACCTCTTTCTTCGTCACGCCTTTTGAACTCTTTTTCGGCGGTAGTTGTCGAGGCTGAGTTTCAACTTCCACTTGCTGCAATACCTGATGTGCTGGTGGTTGATGGTTAGGCTCTTGTTGTGGTTGGTACTCTTCCGTTGCCATACCGTTCCCTCCTCATTTTGTGAACGAATAGGAAGCAGATAAGAGTTTCGCTGGCTCTTGAACCAGAACCTCGGCTTGTGCCTTTCGTATGCGCTCTTGAGCATTTCCTTGTCAGAATGCAGATAGACCATTGTGGTCTCGATTTGCCTATGCCTCAGTTGTTGCTGAATGAAAGGTAGCACAACATCACCGATATCGACCGTGTCTCCCCTATATCCCTGTGAGCCTTCCAATCCTTGAGGCCCACGTTCTCTCTGCGGTCCTCAACGGCCGTATCGGACCTTTCCTCGAAACCTATCCTCAAGTGCGACCTAGAGGACATCCTGGATCTCCAGACCAAGATCCGTGTTACCCATCTCCTGACTTTGAGACTAGAATCAAATCCTCTTCATGATTCACACCGTAGTAACTACATTCATTCCTAGAGTACAGCCCTTCATTCTTGACAACATTCAATCGGAAACCAGACTTTTCCAATCTCTCAAACAAATCACGTCCGTAGACGCGAATGTGAGTTGTCTCACCATAAAACCGGATTCTCATTTCATCAGAGTTGATGTTGGCATCCTCAAAGGTCTTTCCCAGAATGCCCGAGTATGGTGTTTGTAGAATAGCCTTACCGCTTTCTCTCAGAACTCGGAATATCTCCCGCATGGCTCTTCTGTCATCTGGAACATGTTCCAAGACATGATTGCAGATAACAAAATCAAAGGAGTCATCAGGAAATTGAATATCTGCAACATCAATCCTGCTAATCTCATCGCTACTTGGATAGAGGTCTCCCATGACGTATTGAGTGGGTTTCATCCGTCTAATACCCGGAGACAGATTTCTCTCGGGAGCGAAGTGTAGAATATGGGCTTGAGTGAATTCCTGCCACAAATTCAATTTATCGAAGAACATGAATAAATGTCTTTCCCTGTCAGACGAATTGCAGTAAGGGCAGCCAAAATCATCAACGCCCCTCCCAATCATGTTAAGCTCTTTCAAGAAAGAGGAGGCTGAGTTTGAACCTGTTCTGTAGGGATAGAAAGCGTGGAACGTCTGACCACAGATATAGCATTTGTGCTTCTTCCCCAGCTTGTTGACTTCCTTTCTCAAGACAGTTAAAGGTCTTCTGATAAGGATTACGTAAAGCTTCTCAATGGTTTGCTCAACGTTCATTTCAATTCACATATTTCCCTGCGGGGTCGAAATACACTTAACTATTGGCGTCTTATATAACTTTTCCGAATTAGAGAGGTTCTCAAAGAAGATTCGGAAGCGTCCAGCTTAGAGAGTTGCTGTTCTTCATGTTCCCTTCCGCAACAGCTACTCTTGGGTTGTGTGAGGATCGTGATGGGATCGAACCATTTGAAGGTGCTGCACCTGTCGTTTGTTCGGGCCTTTGACGCTTCGTGTTGGCGGTGAGAAATGGCACGATGTCTCACTCAAGTTGTATGAAGGGGTGAGAAGAATCGCTGGCGGCTTAGTTGTGCGCAAACCCTGCATGGCTCATATTCGCACCTGAGGAATGGAGTGACCTTGTGCTTGATTCACGACAAGGCTTTCGAAAGGGGCTTCATATATTTGGACGATGAATTTCAAGCGAGAATGTCTTCCAGGGGAGAGGATGAGCTTACTCTCCCTTTGCTGGACTTCATTCGCGTAACAATCAACAAGCCGATTAGAAGCCCGCACGCCGATCCTCCAAGAATTGAGCATGTAAGACAACACCGAGGACAATTTGGTTTGTGAATCGTCTCTCGCCCTGTGTCAGAACCTCGGCCTCTGCCTCCCGCTGTCATCTGAAAGCCCCTCGCACATCCATGTTTCTCAATAATGGTAAAGTCCTCGAAACCATTATGAGCTCTGATTGGACATAATCTCCAAGTTAGACTAGGGATGATGTTATGCCTTGGCCTGAAGAAAACGAAGCCGTACCTTGTGACGTGTGTGGGAAGAAAGTGCGCTGGGTAGGGAACAAAGGTACCAACTACACTGTTTACGATGGTCCCCCGAACGAACCTAATGTTGTTCTGGTCTGCAAGCCATGCGAAGCGTTGATGGACCATTTTGGATTCAGTACCTACGCGATGAAGAGATATTTGGATCACGAGAAGAGGATCCAAGCCAAAGCGTAGATGTGTCTCTTGTGAATGCGTCGCGTCGGTTGTCGGATCCTGGCTCATGACCTCAGCTGGTGCCTTTCAAGATGCGTAGGGAATCTCAAGGGTCTCCAACTTTCTCAACTGTGGTAATGCTCTCGAAACCATTATGACCTTCAATAGGTCATTTTCCCCCAATCTTGACCCAGGTGGATACGATGTCTTGGCCGGCAGAGAATGAAGTTGTACCGTGCGATGTGTGTGGAAAGAAACTAGGTTGGTCCGGAGAGGAAAGCCCCAACTACTCCGTTCTCGATGGACCGCCAGACGAACCGGAGGTCACTCTTGTCTGCAAGGACTGCGAATGGCTGATGGAGCACTTCGGATTCAGCACCTACGCCATGAAGCGCTTTTTGGACTTGGAGAACAAGGTTCAGGCAGAGGCGTAGTCATCAAAAGAAAAAGAGGCGGGGCCGCGGGTTTTAGCGACTTGGTCGGCGCTCCTTCGAAGAAGTCAATCTTGATGGCGTGAGCTGAACTGACGAACTTCGAATGAAAGGCATGATTTTGGGATCCACCTCCCCTCCTTTCCTCAAATTTCGATTCCAGTGAACTACGCCTCTAAACTTCCGTAACTGCGATGCAGACTCTGAGTTAACCCTCAATAAGCTCTAGCTGCGTCAGGGAGTGTGGTCGGTCTGAGTATCATGCTTTCGCACTCAGCAGATGTTCGAACCCCACCCAGTGAGAAGGTTCGCATGGAGAATGTGCGCCGTCACAGAACTCGGTTGCAGTATCTCGGAATTGCACTAAAGCTTGCCCCGTGTCGCCAGATAAAGACGTAGCCCCCTGGGACGCGAAGGTCCTTCCAATCTCTCTAAGAGCCCCATTTCCTCCAGCTTCTCTGCTCTGGACAAGCACTCGACGAATGGAATGTCCATCTTTTTGGACAGGCTCACCAAGGTGATTGGGCACCCGGAGGCCAGAGAGAGTATTTCAGAGTCTGTATCTCCCAGTTTGGAGGAAGAGAGTGTAGGAGGATTGGGTATGCCTGTTATGGATGAGTCGCCCTCACGCGACATCGGGATTCGATCCTCTCTTCCTCTGTTTTTCCTCATGGACTCCTAGACCTCGAACCGAACGTTATACAATGGAAAATAAATCTTTCGACTATATTTCCCTGCTTGATAATGATAAATTGCAGGATACTAAACAAAAAAACTAGAAGGAAGCCTGCAGGACTGGAAGGACTTCGGGGCCTTCCACTACGGATTCTTCCCCCCTTTGTCATAACCATATGGGCATTCTCGGTTGTGTTCATGATCTTGGGAGTATTCTCGAGATTCCTGCTTGGTGAGAAGATCTGTGCAATTGCAGACAGGCTTCGCAAGAAAGGGATTGATGAGTAATCAGTCCTAAGTGACAGCTCTTGTTGCTGAGAAATTGCCAGAGTCGAATTCGAACGCAAAGTAGCCGGTCTCGTGCTCCGTCCCTCTCATCTTGACGCACCTTATCCTTCTTTGAGTCTCGATCGGACTTGTCTGGTCCATGGTCAGGTGAATTATGCCATCGGCGAGGAAGCTTTTCTTGTCCCCCTTCAGATCGTCGAAGTGGAATCCCACCTCAGGACTCGGATATGGCAGTTCAGAAATCAGGATCGAGGTCACCTCAAGACCCCTCAACCACTTGAACAGCTTGAAGTACTCCATCTTGAAGTTCTTGAAGTCGGCAAGGACCTGGAGTGCATCCAGTGAATCCAACACGACGATGTCATACTCGAAGCTCCGCCTTATGTTCTCCACATACATCTTCAGCATGTTCATCATGGTTTCGCCACGAAGGTTTCCTATCTTGATCCTCATTGTGGCCAGGTCAAGTATCGCCAAGGCGTCCTTGACTTCTTTCCGTTCCATTTGGAGGGACTCCATCTGGTCCTCGAGGCTATCTTTGCTCTGCTCGAGAGAGATGAAAAGAGTCCGACGACCTTCTCTCTTGGAGTTGTTGTAGAGTATCGAATAGGCGAGAGAGGATTTCATCGTCCCGGGCGCCCCGGCCAACAATATGGCATGGCCTTCTGGAATTCCGCCACCAAGGTTCTCGTCATAACCACCCACATACGTCTTTATTCTGGATACCATTCTACCGTCTCCTGGAATATTCTTCCCAAATCTTTCTTCAGATTCTCTGCCGTCGCCTTCATGGATACATTGGCAGATTCAACGTTAACAAACCCGCCCATCTCAAAGAGGGTTGTGGCCGCACTGTCGGCCAGCATTTCAACATCCTCCTTGGTCATCGTCTTGAATTCGATCCCCAGACTTGCACATTCCATCTTCAGTAGGTCGCTGCCGAAATCCCCGAGCGAATCAACAAACACACCGGACACCTCGTCGTGAAGGCTAACCTTTCTGTGGGTTGTTGCCAGAGCTTTCGGGGTTACAGCCTCGCCTGCCACCATCCTCATCTTGGGCCTCCTCCTTCGAGGCTTCTTTATCCAATCCAACGAGTCCCAGTCCCTCCATCCATCAGAGGAGAGAAAGGCTATTGGCGCGTTCTGGAATGAGGTCAAAGATTGTCTCAAACCAATGACCTGACGCTCCCAGTTCCTGAGAATTGCCTCCTCGTTGGTTGCCTGCCCCAAGGCCCTCATGCTATGGGCGAGGATCGAAGACAATTCTGGAATGTCCTCAACGGTGAAGTCACGCGCTTTCTTGCTCATCATCCTGCTTGAGAGCTTGAGTAGATATTCGGACAGGTCCCCCAGATAGGCGGCGAGTATCCGTGATATGACGTCCTCAGGGGGCGGCATTTGAAGATGTAGCACACCAAGACCCAGCAAGGTCTCTTTCTCTTCCTTGGTCATCAAGGAAAAGGACATTATGAGAACACCTTCGTTCCGTTCAATAGGTTCCAACAGTTTCTGGATGAGTTCCGCGACATCCATAGTATCATTGTTACTGAGCATGTAGTGAAGGCAGTCGACCAGCATGACAGGCTTCCTGTTCTTCTCCGCGAATTCGGTCAGCGTGAAAAGGACCCGGCCGAGATTAGTCGCCTTCAGTGTCTTAGAGGTGTCCCTCGAAGTCATTCCTATGACTGTTGAACCGCTGAGCCCGAGGTCCATTCTTAGCCTGCCTGGGTCTGATGATGTCAGGACCATGGTCGGATATCCTGAATCCGATAGGTCCTTGAAGAGAGTGTAGCAGTATTTGGGTCTCTTCTCGGAAATCCCGTAGCACCTCCCGGGTTTGAGATCGTAGGACGGTCTGGACTTGGAGATTGTAAGGTAAGGCGTTTTCACGAATGGCATCGGGTTCGCCAGTACGAGAGGGGCCAGGATGAAGGCACCAACGATTGGGGCGCCAAGACTTGCTCCCCGCAATCCCCAGAATCCCAACATCTCCAATTCGTAATCATACAGAGGCCCTGTGGCAAGAAGGACAAGAAATGCAAGAATGAAAAGATAACACTGGTTCCTCACGGTACGGGAACCCAACCATCCCCATATAGACTCCACAAGCCCCAGACAGATACATAGAATGACGAAGAGGTAAACATATTGAATCTCATAAACCTGGCTCGCGCCAACACCGATTTGAGAAGCCCAAGATCCAAGTACGACCGCTGGAATCATCAGAAGAGAGAACGTTGGAATCTGTTTGACCAGGTTCCTGGGATGGAGGAACATCAGAATCAGGAATGTCGCCAACGGGAAGGTCAATATAGTGGCTGACCCACCGAGGAGCGAGTAGAATGATGGGTCGATTCCGAGGAACCCCCCAGGCCCGAAAAGCCAGCAGAAGTTCACGATCAGGAAAGTTGTCATCAAAGCCGCAAATACCGACCGCAATCCCCTTGTCTTCAGAGTGATAACGCCCAATAGCAGGACGACCAAACTTGCGATGAACATCACCAACACGAGGAAGTACGCAAGGCCGTCCAAGGTCAGAACCTCCCCTTTTCCAGGACCTCGAACTCTACAAGATACACCTCGACGTCACCGGAAAGCGCCAAGCCCGATTCCTGGGCTTTTGTCTGAAGTTCGTCGATGTCAGAGAATCCCATTCTTGACAGGTCCTCTTCTTCGATGTCCGAAACGATAGCCCGATTAACATCCTTGATCATGAAGTTGGCAAATGGAATCCTCTTTCCGGTGTCCACTCTAGCCAGACAGAGAGAACCCTGGCCAGGGGGCTTCTCATCATCAATCGGAATGGAGATCATCGAGATTGTCCCGAAAAGGACCTTGGTCAGGTTTTCTGGAGGGAAGTAGAACGAACCCTTCCCCCTCATCCTCAGAGACTTGTAAGGACGAGTCAGCCAACTGACAGTCGCGATCAATGCCGCAATGCCCAGCCCTCCGAAGACGAACAAGGACAGCAACCCGTACCGGTAAAGCAGTTCGTGGTACCAGAACAAGGCCATCACACTGCCAGATATCAGGAATACTATGAAGCCCCTGACCGTCCAGCTGACCACTTTCCGCTTGATCAATGCCACCCCTCCTAAGTGGATATCGCCTTGGCGATCTCGAACCCGCTCCCATCGTAGAAGAACGAGTAGTAGTCGGTGCTGTGATTGGTCCCCCTCATCTTGACGCACCGGATTCTCCTCTGAATGTCAATGTTGTTGATGGGTTCCATTCTCAGCTCAATGATACCGTCAGCAAGGAAGTCCTCGTAATGGATCTCGGGTCCTTTCGGGTCCGAGGGTCCCAGCGATTCCTCGCACACCACCAGACAGGTAAGACCAGCATTCCTCAACCACTCGAAGAACTCGAACATGGAGACCCGGGCATTCTCTGGATTCATCACAAGATGCAGGCCGTCAAGCGAATCGATCACAACAAGCTCGAACCCCATTCGGTCCCTCATCTCATCGATCTTCCTCCTCAAGAGAGAGATTACGAGATCCTGCCTCTTACCGCCTTGGGATGCAACGCTCCCATCCTCTCCCATCTTCCTGATCTTTTCGATAAGCTCCTCCATCCTCTCCTTTCCCTTGCTCAAATCAAAGATGTGCAACAGATTCTCGCCCTTGGTGTCCATAAAACCGAGTGAAGACATCTGCTGCTCCAAACTCTTCCTGTCCTGCTCGAATGTGATGTATAGAGAGTTCTTGCCGGCACTTGCGTTCTTTGAAAGGATGTAATAGGCCAGAGAGGACTTCATGGTGCCAGTAGACCCTTTGATGAGTACTATCTTGTTGCCTGGAATTCCCCCGCTCAGCGCCTCGTCGAAACCATCCACATACGTCTTTGTTCTGCCCTTTCCCATTCCTGCATCACCTTCCTATAGCTCTTGTGACCTTGAACCGTCCTTCGTCCCACATCAAAGAGAGGTACCCAGTCTCATGTTTGGCACCCCTCATCTTGACACATCTGATCCTGCGTTGCACATCGATGGCGCTGGTGGGATGCAGGGCGAGACTGATGATGCCATCCGCAAGGAATCCTTCTTCGTTATTTGGATGTGAAAGGTGCTGTCCGAATGGGCATTCGGACCTTTCCGTGATGAGGAACGAAGTCGCCTCCATATCCCTCAACCACTCAAAGAGTCGGAACAAGTCCGTCCTGCGGTTCTTGAAATCGGCAAGAACCTCAAGCGCTTCCAAAGAATCGATGACAATGATGTCGAAGCCCCGCGTCTCCCTAATGTTGTTGACGTTCTCCATGAACATCTCGAACCAGTCCTTCTTTGATTTGGCAATGTGCTTTCTTATGTAGCCCATATCGAACGCCCTGAGGAAGTCCTGCGTGAGCTGGGGGTTCATTCCCATCGAGTACATCTGGCCGAGAAGGCTCTCAAGTGTCTGCTCCAAGGTGACGTAAAGGCACTTGGCACCAACGGAGAGGATATTGTGGTACAGGATGTAGTATGCCAGTGAGGACTTCATTGACCCCGCTTCGCCGGTCAAGAGGACGATACTGCCATCGGGGATCCCTCCATCAAGCAGTTCATCAAAACCGTCCACAAATGTCTGGATTCTCTGAGAGGGGGCGCCGACCTTCATCGCCCTTGCCCTAACAGGTACGGCCGATATCCTGTCCGGATCCTTTTCCACATCCAGGTCGATGTTCTCACCTTCAACGTCATGAGTGGCCATTCCGCTGAGAATGTTCTGAAGCTGGTGGATCTTCTCATCCTCTTCCCCATCCGGCATGTCCTCTTCCGTCGATTCGAGCATACCTTCGGCTTGGGCCGTGGATTCAGATGGCATGACATCTTCATGAGAATCTCCGGGAACGGTTCCTTCAACCTCTCGAACGTCGCGATGTGGATCAGCATCTGGGGGATCATTCTCAAGCCCTTCGGCTGAGCTGATGATTTCGTCTGGATAATAGTCTGGTTGGACATCTGGTTCGATAGATTCTGAAGAAGCTCCCGTTTCGGGCATATCTGCCTTGTTCCCACCTGAATAGAGCCTTGCCATAGAAAGCCTCCCGAACCTCTTCTTCTTGGGTTTGCCAGAATCAGCCGGTGCTTCGCAAGTGGGACAGTGTGACCTCCCCGCGTCCATCGAGGAGCCGCAGTTCTCGCATATCATCTCTTCTTCCATTTCAAACACCTCTAAACGCTCACCGCCTTTGCCACCTTGAACGAGCCTTTGTCGAACATCATGGCGAAGTATGCTGTTTCGTGGTTCTGCCTACGCATCTTCACACACCTGACACGTCTTTGGACTCCGTAGTCATCCATCCTCTTCATCTCCAGTGAGATTATGGCGTCCGCCAGATACTCGGCGTCGTTCTTCTGCGGAATAATCTCGTGACCATGGAGCATGAACTCGGGACCGGTCTCAGCAACCAGGAAAGTAGTGAACTCGCAATCCCTCAACCATTCAAAGAGTGTGTATATCGTAATCCTGCGATCCCTGAAATCGCTCAAGGCTTCGAGGGCGTCCAGAGAGTCAATGGCAACGACGTCGATATTGCCCACATCCCGCCTCGTCTCCACACACTTCTTGAGGAAATCCAACCATATCTTGTCGCCCGACAAAGTCTCCATCTGCTTCCTGTATTCGACGACATCCATAATGGCCAGTTTTCCGAAGGCTGCCTCTTTGTCAAAGCCCATCGTCTCCATCTGAGTCTCTAGGCTGACCTTCCGTTGCTCGAGCGTAATATACAGGCAGTCCATGTCATCTTTGGAAGCACAACCATGGAGGATGTTGTAGATGAAGGTGGATTTCATGGAGCCGGGTTCGCCCTCCACCAGGACCACCGACCCTTTCGGAACGCCGCCCCCCAGCGCTTCATCGAAGCCTTCCACATGGGTCTTCAGAACTTCTAACATCCTAGTTTTTGCCTCCTACATCATTGTCCTGGGGAAGAAGTTGACCTCGAACTGGCAGTATTCGTCCCCCCTGGACTCGCACTTGGTCTCGATCGACTCGCTGTCCATATTCGACAAAAGGGCCTTTCCCAGGCCTGCGAAAAGACCTCGGGTGAAATCGCATGTGGGAACCCCGTCGATACCATTCTCGGACGCCTCGAAGTTCCCGTGCGTCCTGATCACGATCTTCTCCCCCGGAACGTAGCTCTCCACCGTCAATTTCGAACCCCAACCAAAAAGAGTGTAGACAGCAGGCAACCAATCCGGGAATGAGCCTTGGGTGATATCCCAACCCATGAGGGCTTCCTTCAAGCGGATGTGTTTGGACTCGTTCCCCATGGAATACAGGACGTGCTTCGCCCCCGCCTTTCCATACATCTTCCGCAAGCGGATTGGAATCTGGCCAAAGGCCTTCTTGGGCAACATGAGGACATTGATGTGGGACCGGTCATAGAGTAGCGCGAGCATGTAGGTCAGGAAAGCGATGGAAAGAATCAGCAGCACCCTTCCAAGAGAGAGCAAGGATGAGGCGATGTCCCCATCAGATTCCAAAGCACCGAGGGCCTGTGCGAAACCCAGTGCTGCTCCGAAGCTCATGAACACACCGGTCAGGATGAACAGAGCGAACGGAATTCTCCACAAGCCCACCTTGGTCTTCATTATGCCCAATGTGCCTGATATGACAACACCGACGCCGGCAACCAGTTCGATTGGCTCCATCAGGAAGCTCATTGGCCTGCAACCCCCTTCTTCTTGCCCTCGAACTCATAGTCCAAGAGATATGTGGTCATCCTCGTTCCGCGTGGATTGGGTTTGAGGCCATGTTTGTTGAACTCGAAGCTCTCCCACTCAGGCGAGGTGGCCACTCCTTTCATGTGATGCACCCTCCACTCCCGTTCAAGGAGATCGTTGAACCGCAACTGGATAACACCATCCACCAATGATGTGAACAGACTGAGGACGTCATCCTCATGCACACCTTGCTGGAGGATGAAAGCCCCAAAGCCGTACTCTGTCCTGATCCTGGACGAGAGGGTCTTGAAGAACTTGGCCAGATCATGCACCGAGTTGTAGAGGAAAAGCGATGACAGCGAGTAGAAGAATATCCTCGTTGGTTTCCCCAGTTTGTCGACTGAACTTGAAATCAGTTCTGACAGTTCCCCGATGCTGGAGAGGGACGAAACTCGCAAGACCCCATTCTCCTGGGGGGGTTGAGACTCGAGAGCGAGGACTGCTGAATAGCCATCAATGAAGATAAGGTTGCCGTTATTGACTTGGTCAGACTCAGCCCCGAAATCGAGCAAGGAGGTCCTGACCTCATCAGGATGTACGTCGAGTGTTACGAAAACGACATTCTCATTCCGGTTCAGCGTCCGAGCGGCCACATCCAAAATCCATCCGAGCTTGCCGACGCCCGGTGGGCCGATGACAAGCAGTGTACTGTTCTCAGGAATCTCCTCAATCAAGTGTTTCCTCCAAATCTAGTTCAGCCTTCACGATTCGACTGGAATTGGACGGATGGGGAGAGTTCTGTATTATAGGTTTCTACATGATTTTCAATGTTGATAAGAAAATAATCAGGATATCCATGCGATATCTTTGTGATGACTGCTTTGATTTGAATTGTGATATAAAGAAAGCAGAACTACAAAAGGTAGAATCAATCCGAATAATAACGACAGCGGTTTTATTAGCATTCCCAGAGAGTTCTCCAAGTTGAAAATGAGAGTTTCGAGAACATCAGGTTTGAGGACACCCCATACACAATTCTCGCTATTGGGAATGGTCGTTCCAATCATCTGCATCCTCCGAATGTCTATCAGAGAGGGGAGGAGACAGGACCTCAGGAAGAAAACGCCTTTGGAATGGTACCGCGCCGAATTGATAAAGAAGCCGAAGGATGTGGGGCTCTGGTATGCAAAGGGAGCCTTGCTGACCAAACAAGGGGATCACGCAGACGCGATAGAGTGTTTCAAGAAGGTCACGGAGTACGATCCAGATCACTACAAGGGCTGGTCAGCGCAGGCCTCAGCCTATTACCGGATAGGAGACTTTGACAAATCCATTGAGGCTCTCGACATACTACTGGATATGGATGAAGAGAACGAAACCCTCTGGTATCAGAAAGGTGAGGCCTTTCTCAAGCAGGGCAAGTACATAGAAGCGAACGCTTGCTATGAGAAGGCTCTTGACCTTGAACCGAACTATGTGGATGCGTGGTGCGGGAAGGGGAACGCCCTCAAAGGCATCGGAAAGGAAACTCCGGAGGAGAAAGAAACGGAGGAGGGTGAAGGCTCCAGCAGGAATGACACATTCAACAACGCCATGGATTGCTTCAAGAGGGTCCTGGACCTACATCCAGACCACTACGAGGCAATGGGCTCAAAGGGGTCTCTGCTTTGCGAGATGGGTGAATTGGATAAGGGCATCGAGGAGATAGACAGAGCGGTACAGGGGAATCCGACCCTGTACGAGCCAATGATCCACAAGGCCAAGGCTCTGGAGCTCCAGGGCATGAAGAACGAGGCGGTGTTAGCGTACAAGGAGATAGTGGAACATGAGCCCACAGAACCGGGGCTATTGAGCATGGAGAACCTGTACTGGAAGGGAGTGGCGGCAGGTGAGATCGGTCAGAACCAATCCGCTTTGGACACATTCAACAGGATACTTGTCCGCAATCCCCGGCATGTGAAGGCTCTTGTCGGAAAAGGTTCCGTTCTCTCTCAGATGAAGAACCCAGAGCAGGCATTGGAGGTTTACGACAAGGCCCTGGCAGTAGCACCAAATCAGGGTTTGGTATGGTATCAAAAAGCCAATACCGAGAGGGACCTTGGCAGGTTGAATGAGGCGTTGGTCAGCTATGGAAAAGCGACGACAGCCGAACCCCACATGAAAGAAGCATGGTACGGGAGAGGTCTGGTGCATTACGCAGTGGAGAACCTCCGCGAGTCTTTGAGGGACTTCCTGGAGGTCTTGGAGAAGGATCCATCCCACATGGGCGCAAATAAGATGAAGAATGCGATCGAAACTCGGTTGAATGAACAGGTCGACGAGGCGCTGGAGGTCAGCCTGAAGACCCTTGAGAGAAAGGGGATAAAACCAACCTCCACCGGTGGACAGGGAGTGATTATTGGAAGCTCGATGTCACAGGGGCCCACTAAAGAGGAACTGGTCTACAATGGTATCAGACTCTTCTCTCAGGAGAGATACCAAGAAGCCCTGGAGAGCTTCGATCAGGCAATCGAGCTGGATGATCGGGACTACACACTGTTCGAATGGGAGGGAGACACACTCGTAAAGTTGGCTCGATACTCGGAAGCGGTCGAATGGTACGACAGGGCAATCAAGCTTAAGCACAGTAAGGAAAGGGGTAAACCCAAGGTGCCTGGAGAATCAGAGATCCCTCGAGTCCATGGGAGACAGAGTGTCCCAATCGGAGGCCAAGTTCAGACATACACTGTTCAGCCGAGCACAGTTTCCGCCAAGGGGGAAGCTCCTGGACCGCATGGCGTGCCAGAACAGCCAGAAGCAGCGGGG
>JAUVHO010000051.1 GCA_030593295.1 Methanomassiliicoccales archaeon
ACTGCAAAACATCTGGAAGAGGTGACTACAGGCAAACGAAAGATGGGCGACCTCATCAGAATCGGCGTGGTCGAATGGGTGGACGCGGAGGAGGAAGAGGATTCGTTCATCGCCATCTACCCCTACGATGTCCCAGGGCGATGCGAGCACTGCAGTGCCCCCTTGTCCAGGAATGATGTGAGCTGGGTCAATATGGGCGAGGATGACACGGCAAGACTGGAATGCCACCACTGCAATGAGGTCTTCGAAGTCGAGACGCTTCTCAGGCCTGAACACACGCATCTCGAGATGGACCCCATGACGATCCTCGGGGTCTGCGCAGGTCTGGTACCATATCCAGAACACAATTCATCGCCCAGGGTCACAATGGGAGCCGGAATGGCGAAGCAGTCCTTGGGACTCGGAGCGGCGAACTACAGGAAGAGGCCGGACACGAGAGGTCATCTTCTCCACTACCCGCAGGCACCGCTTGTCCAGACCGAAGAGATGAAATACGTCAATTTCAACAACAGGCCAGCCGGTCAGAACTACGTCGTCGCGGTCATGTCCTATCGCGGCTACAACATGGAAGATGCGGTGGTCTTCAGCAAGGCTAGCATAGACAGAGGTCTTGGACGGTCTACTTTCATGAGGACCTATAGCTCCGAGGAGAGGAGATATCCCGGTGGCCAGGAGGACCACTTCGAGATTCCCTCACCGGATGTCAGGGGAGCCAGGGCTGACCTGTCGTACAGCAATCTCACGCCAGACGACGGAATGATATGCCCAGAGGCCGCTGTTGATGGAGGAGATGTCCTCATCGGGAAGACATCACCCCCTCGATTCCTGGAAGAAGAAACTGATTTTCTGACGCCGCAGAAGAGGAGAGAGACCAGCATCACCGTTCGGCACGGAGAACGCGGTTGGGTGGACAGCGCGATGCTGACCGAGTCAGAGAACGGAAGCAAGCTGGCGAAGGTCAAGGTCAGGGACCTCAGGATTCCAGAGCTTGGGGACAAGTTCGCATCCAGGCACGGTCAGAAAGGAGTCATCGGACTGTTAGCACCAATGGAGGACTTGCCTTTCACGGCCGAGGGCATCGTTCCAGACCTGGTAATGAACCCGCATGCCATTCCGTCCAGAATGACCGTCGCGCATGTTCTGGAAATGATCGGCGGCAAGATCGGGTCGATGAACGGAAGATTCGTGGACGGTACCCCGTTCAGCGGCGAGAGGGAAGAGTCGCTCAGGAATGCATTGATTACTAACGGATTCAAGTCAAATGGCAAGGAGGTCATGTACGACGGGTTGACAGGGGACATGATCGATGCCGAGATTTTTGTGGGGGTCATTTACTACCAGAAACTCCACCATATGGTCTCAGGGAAACTGCATGTTCGGTCAAGGGGGCCGATTCAGATTCTAACGAGACAGCCGACCGAGGGTCGTTCGAGACAGGGCGGGCTTAGGTTCGGAGAGATGGAAAGGGACTGCCTGATAGGGCACGGCGCAGCCATGGTGATCAAGGACAGACTGCTGGACGAGTCGGATGGAACACAACAATATGTGTGCGGTAATCCGGAATGCGGTCATTTTGCCATCAAGGACAGAAAGGGGAACCTGAGATGTCCAGTGTGCGAGAACAATTCCAAGATCTATCCAGTGCAGACGAGCTATGCGTTCAAACTGTTGCTGGATGAGCTCCTTTCGCTGGGAGTTGCCATGAGGCTTCAGCTGGAGGACCTTACCTGAGGTGATCAAATGATGGATAGAGGAATGTCCAAACGTATAGAATCGATAAAATTCGCACTTCTGTCCCCTGACGAGGTCAGGAGGATGTCGGGCAGCAAGATCATTACCGCAGATACCTACGACGATGACGGTTTTCCGATAGACATGGGTCTGATGGACTCACATTTGGGCGTCATTGAGCCCGGTCTGAGATGCAAGACATGCGGAGGCAGGGTGGACGACTGCCCCGGTCACTTCGGGCACATAGACCTTGCCATGCCAGTCGTCCATGTAGGATACATCAAAGACATCAAGAAGCTTCTTCAGGCAACCTGTAGATCCTGTGGCAGGCTGCTGTTGACGAGAAAACAAATGGAAGAGTATTCCAAGGAAAGGGAGACCATCGAAGAGATGGGCGGAGGCTACCTTAAGATCCAGATGGTCACAAAGGAGACCGCGAAGGACGCGGCCAAACGCCAGATCTGCCCTCATTGTGCGACAGAGCAGTCCAAGATAACGCTTGACAAACCCACCACTTTTAGGGAGGACGGGCACAAGCTCACTCCGAAAGAGGTGAGGGAACGACTGGAGCGGATACCTGACGATGACTTGCCGCCTTTGGGCATTTCGCCTGGTGTTGCGAGACCTGAATGGATGGTGTTGACTGCCCTTTTGGTGCCGCCGGTGACCGTTCGTCCTTCGATCACCCTTGAGAGCGGTGACAGGTCAGAGGATGACCTCACCCACAAACTGGTAGACGTGTTGAGAATCAATCAGAGATTGAGAGAGAACAGGGACGCGGGAGCCCCGCAACTGATCGTGGAGGACCTGTGGGAGCTTTTGCAGTATCATATCACCACGTACTTCGACAACCAGACAAGCGGGATACCTCCAGCGAGACACAGATCAGGCAGGCCCCTGAAGACACTTGTGCAGAGGCTGAAGGGGAAAGAGGGGCGTTTCAGATCCAACCTCTCTGGAAAGAGGGTCAACTTCTCGGCCAGGACAGTCATCTCGCCCGACCCGTTGCTGTCCATGAACGAGGTTGGCGTGCCAGTGGAAGCGGCCAGAGAGCTTACGGTTCCGGTCAAGGTTCAGGATTACAACTTCGACACGGTCAAGGAATGGATAGCAAAGGGTCCCACGCCAGAGGGCGATGGATATGTCCACGGCGTCAACTACGTGATAAGAGAGGACGGCAGGAGGATCAGGGTCACCGAAAAGAACGCCGAGACCGTGGCGGAGACTATCGAGAACGGATACACCGTAGAAAGACAGCTGAAGGATGGAGATATCGTTCTTTTCAACAGGCAACCTTCGCTTCACCGCATGAGCATGATGGCACACGAAATAAGGGTCATGTCCCACAAGACGTTCAGACTGAATCTTTCGGTCTGCCCACCGTACAACGCGGATTTCGACGGAGATGAGATGAACCTCCATGCGCTACAGAGCGAGGAGGCCAGAGCCGAGGCGAAGATCCTGATGAAGGTCCAGGAGCACATACTGTCCCCGAGGTTCGGAGGTCCGGTGATCGGAGCCATTCACGACCACATCAGTGGTGCCTTCCTGATGACGTACATGGACTCGAAGTTCACCAGGGATGAGACCCTGCATATTCTCGCCCCGCTGGTGAATCTCGACAAGATACCAAAACCCAAGATCAAGGACAAGAAAGGGGAATACTGGACGGGTAAGCAGCTGTTCAGCACCTCCCTGCCGAAGGACCTCAATATGAACTTCAAGGCGTCCATCTGCCAGAAATGCGACAAGTGCAAGCTGGAGGATTGTGAGAACGACGCATATGTCAAGATCAGGAAAGGGGAAATCCTGATGGGAACCATTGACGAGAAAGGAATAGGAGCGTTCAAGGGCAAGATCCTGGACAAGATCGCTCGGGACTATGGACCTGACAGGGCAAGAGAGTTCTTGGACGACGCCACCAAGCTGGCCATCGGTGCCATTATGATCAGAGGATTCACCACTAGCATAGACGACGAGGATATACCGAAGGAGGAGAAGAGACAAATAGCCGAGGTCCTCAGGAAGGCTGCAAAGAAGGTCGAAGACCTCGTTGAAGCGTACAAAGAGGGCATGTTGGACCAGATACCTGGTCGGTCCCTGGAGGAAACCCTCGAGGTGGAAGCGCTTCAGGAACTTGGTAAGGCCAGGAACACCGCGGGAGAGATCGCGGGAAAGCATCTGGGTCTGGAGAATTCTGCGGTCATAATGGCCAAAAGCGGTGCAAGAGGATCCATGCTCAACCTCAGCCAGATGGCGGGATGCATTGGGCAACAGGCGGTCCGAGGCGAGAGGTTGTCCCGAGGATATTGGAACAGAACGTTGCCACACTTCGAAGCGGGCGACCTGGGAGCCGACGCGAAGGGTTTCGTCAAGTCGTGCTACAAGAGCGGTCTTCTTCCAACGGAGTACTTCTTCCACAGCATGGGCGGTAGAGAGGGTCTGGTCGATACAGCTGTCAGAACATCCAGATCTGGTTACATGCAGAGGAGGCTCATCAATGCCTTGGAGGATCTGAAGGTCAAAGAGGACAGGACGGTCCGCAACACAGCAGACACGATCATTCAATTCAAATTCGGAGAGGACAACGTGGACCCATCTAGGAGCGTTCAGGGTGACCCTGTGGACATGGACGATGTATTGCTGGAAGTCCTTGGAGAGGCCGATTACAAGCTCCTGGAGGTTGAGAAGGACATCGCCGGATATGGTGAGAAGGAGAAGGACATGATGGGGGTGGAGGTCGTTGATGAGGCCCTGTCTTCGTCCGAGGAGGATGAGTAGATGGCAAAGAAGGACACTGTCAACGCACTCAAGAAGAGGAACCTGGGTGCCAAGGTCTCATCCATACTTGCAGATGCTGGATTTACCGTGACTTCACTCAAGAAGGCCTCGTTCGAGGACATAGTCAAGCATATCTCGAAGGAGGACGCGACTCTAGTATTCAAGAAGCTGGGGCGGGAAGTCCCATCGGTCAAGAAACCCGCCAAGAAGGCAAAGGAGAAGGCCAAAGCCGCCAAGAAGAAAGCGCCCAAGGTGAAGGTCAAGATCCCAGTGAAGATCAAGCTAAGCCCGAAGGAGAAGGAAATCGACGGTCTGCAGACGAAGATGGGGCTGAACCTCCCATTGTCGGTGGTGAGGAATCTGGCACATCGAATCGAAGGCAACAAGATCACTAAGAAAGCGATGAAGGATATCCTCTCCAAGCTGAACGAGAGGTATGAACGGCACTTGATAGATCCCAACGAGTCGGCCGGTATTGTCTCGGCGCAGTCGATAGGTGAACCCGGAACGCAGATGACCATGAGAACCTTCCACTACGCTGGTGTTGCAGAGATCAACGTCACATTGGGTCTGCCCAGACTCATAGAGATCGTAGATGCAAGACGGGTTCCGAGCACACCGTTGATGGAAATTCACATGAAAAGGGAGAACGTCACGCTGGAAGATGTGAAGCAAATCGCATCCGAGATTGAGCAGACAAGTCTGCAAGATGTCTCCGACATTGAAACCGACATCACTGGCATGCGGGTCGTGATTCATCCTGACGCTGACAAGATGAAGGAAAAGAGGGTCTTGATCACCGATCTTGAGAAGGTCATGACGAAGATGAAGGGCGCCCAGAAGGTGGAGATGCATAAAGGAAAGAAATCGGAAGGGGGCGCGTTCTTTACACTCAAGTCAGAGAAATCATCTTACAAACACCTCCAAAAACTTGTGGAAACGGTGAAGGACTTCAAGATAAAAGGAATCGACGGGATTCACAGGGCGATCATCAGAAGGAAAGGGCCAGGCTTCGTCATCTACACGGAAGGTTCGAACCTCTCGGCCGTGCTCGAGATGGATGAGATAGATCCGACAAGAACCAAGACGAACAGCATCCAAGAAATCTACGAGGTGTTGGGTATTGAGGCTGCAAGGAATTCCATCACACACGAAGCGTCCGAGACACTCAGAGAGCAGGGTTTGACGGTCGATATAAGGCACATAATGCTCGTGGCAGACATAATGACGAACGATGGGGATGTGAAGGCGATCGGCAGACACGGCATATCGGGAAGGAAGTCCAGCGTTCTGGCCAGGGCTGCATTTGAGATCACAAGCACACATCTTCTGCAAGCCGCCATTACGGGTGAAGAAGACAGACTGGACGGAGTGGCGGAGAATGTAATAGTGGGACAGCCGATCACATTGGGGACCGGGGCAGTGAACCTCGTGTACCAGCCACAAAAGAAGAAGGGGCGTGGCAAGTGATGAACATCGAGAGGAATCTCAATATCGCAATTACGACGGGAAAGGTCCTGTTCGGATCGAAGGAAGCGGAGAAATCGGTCAAGAACAAGACCGCCAAGATGATCGTTCTGGCCAGTAACTATTCGAACGATTTTCTTGAGAACCAGAAAATCGCCAGTCTCCTGGAGTTTCCCGGGGACAACATCGCACTCGGAGCGCTTTGCGGAAAACCGTTTTCAATATCAGTTGTGACGATCATCGATGCAGGCGGATCTGGAATCTTGTCCAGGTAGGATGCCCAATGACAGACATCAGTTTCAATGAGGACACACTCAGAATCATCGGCTTGTTCCAAAGGGTGACCAGGTCGACAGCCAAAGACCTCTTGGAGACCCCTGACAAGCTCGTTTTTGTAGTCAAAGAGGGAGAAGGCGGGAAGGCGATTGGCAAAGGCGGGAAGAACATCGCGAAGCTCAGGGAAATGATGGGTAGGGAAATCAAGGTCATAGAGTATTCCTCCATACCAGAGCAGTTCTTGAGGAACATTTTCAGGTCTTACACCATAAAGGGCGTGGAGATCGAGGAGAGGGAAAAGGGTCTTCATGCAACGGTATCGGTCGAGACCACCCAGAAGGGCTTGGCCATCGGCAGGGACGCCAAGAATCTGAAGGTTGCGAGGGAGCTGATGAGCAGGCATCACAACATCGACAGTGTCAGTGTTGCATGAATCTCGGAAGGTTTAAATCTCCTCCACCGCATTACCAGGAGCGTCTACCAAAGGGATGGGAAACATGTGCAAATACTTCTACGGGGAAGGCCGTTGCTCCAACCCCAATGTCGATGGTGTGCTGTGTGGCGGGCGGCAGGTTTGTGATTTCTTCTCCAAGTCCAATGACCGGGAGGAACAGGCCTGCGACCACGATGCATGGTACGGTCTGTACTGCGCCAAGTACAAGAGGTTCTTCTGCCCCGGCAAGGATGGCTGTGGGACATTCGAGGACTATGCTCAGAGCTTTGAGGATCACGCCAGATCAACAGTAGAAACGGAGTGAGAATCCAAGAGTCCGGCCAGATTCTATAGAGGTCTCTTGCACCTTGCGCAAACAAGCTTACATTCCTTCTTGCATTCCATGCAGACCCCGTGAAGGAACCTCTCCTTGACCATGGCATGATGGCAGTCTGATACCGCATTTACCATGTGCCCGCAGTAATCACAGAGGTGATGCACGGCCTTCTTGCTAGCTATGTATCGCTGATAGAAATACAAGATGACCAGCGCGATCAAGAGAAGAAGGAGAACAAGTCCCAAAACCCAGCATGCAGGGCCAGTGTCGTTGGTCTGGAAAGGGATGAGCATTTTCGTTTCGATAGGTGCATGATTATATAATACTTGTTGAATGAATCGCGCCTCCAAAAGAACTATAATAGGCCCAGTCATCGATGTCGCCAAGATGGAGATCTCTGAACTCAAAGCCAGGATAAGAGATCTTGGGATGACTCCCAACAAGAGACTTGGTCAGCATTTCCTCAGTGATGAGGCGACCGCAAACAGACAAGTGCAATACGCCAAGGTGGGAAAGAACGACACTGTGCTCGAGATAGGTCCAGGACTGGGGATACTCACTGGCATTCTGTCCACGAGGGCCAAGAGGGTTGTTGCAGTGGAGGCTGATCCAGCGGCAGCGGACTACATCGAGCGAACTTATGAGGATGTGGAGATCATCAGAGGAGATGTCCTCAAGGTCGACCTGCCGGAATTCGACAAGGTGGTCTCAAACCTCCCGTTCAACATCTCATCGCCCATCACCTTCAAGCTACTGGAGGTACCTTTTGACTCAGCCATACTGATGTATCAGAAGGAGTTCGCTGAACGTTTGGTGGCATCTGATGGGGGCAAGGAATATTCCAGGCTCTCGGTCAACGCGTTCTACAGGGCCAATTGCGAGATTCTCGAGACGGTCCCAAGAACCCTGTTCTACCCTGAACCCAAGGTGGACGCTTCAATTGTCAGGATCGAGCCCAGGCATCCGCCCTTCGAGGTCATTGACGAAGGTCATTTCTTCAAGGTCGTCAAGGCCCTGTTCACCCATAGGCGGAAGCAGATACGGAACTCGCTGATGCTTGAATGGAGGAGTCTCACAGACACCAGGGAATCGATGGCGCAGTTCGTTTCAGAACTTCCGGGTTCCCAGAGGAGAGTGGAAGAGTTGAGCCCTGAGGAGATCGGTGAACTGTCCAACCGTATAATAAAGGAAAAGCTTAATTTGGCTAAAGGTCATCATTCCACTACTTCCAGCGCTCGAGATAAGGATAGATGAGGATGGTTAGGAAGAGAAGCAAATCTGAGTTGGAACAGGCGGAAATCAAGTTCCGTTCGCTGCTCGACAAGAGGGACGCGTTCAACGATGAGGCCAACGTCTTCAGGGATGAGAGAGACACGTTGAATGAAGAGAGGAGGGGGCTCAACGAAAAGATGCAGGCCCTGAAGGAGCAGAGGGACTCGCTTGTGGCTGAGATGAGGCTGCACAAGAAAGAAAGGAACGAGTGCCAGATGAAGGCCAAAGAACTGATCGAGTTCAGAAGGAAGAAGAGAAAGGAGATGGGGGGCAACCTGGGAGCCAACCTCGACAGGATGAGAACAGATATCGAGAACCTGCAGAACAAGCAGGAGACGGTTCCGATGGGGCTTAAGGATGAGAACCTCGTCCTGGAAGAGATAAAGAGGAAGAGGAAGGATATCGAGGAATACGAGAAACTGTTCCAGGAGCAGGAGAGTATCTCGACAGATATTGAGAGCCTGGATGATTCCATCAACCTCTTCTTTCAGAAGGCGGACGCGGAGCACGAACTGGTGGTGAAGCTCTCAGAGGAGGCCCACATCATACATGAGAAGATAGTCGGCCTGGTGAAGGAGATCTCGCATCTCATTTCTGAGTCGAACAAGAAGCACGAGGAGTTCTCAGCAATCCGAGAAAAGGCGGATTACTACCACAATAGGGCCATGGAGATGAGGGAGAAGATACTCTCCAAGAGAAGGGAGAAGAGGGAAGAAGCGAAGAAGGCCAGAGACCTCATAAAAAAGCAGAACATCGAGACCCGGGAAGCGCTGGACAGCAAAGAGAAGAAGGAGAAGGCTGCTGACGACGCCCTCAAGACCCTCCTGGAAAAGGGAAAAGTGGAAATGAAGTAGCCGAATTGAAGAAATCCACGCTTCGCTAACATTTATAAACCATTTATCTCATTTGCACGCCAATGCGTAGGCTGATGGGAGCACTCTCGATCTTCGCAGTGTTAATCTGTGTATTCTTATCCATCAATGCATCTGCCCTTGAGCCAATACCCGACACCGGCGTCATAATGTCCGTTGAGGAGACGCTCCAGAAAGAGGCGGAAGTGGGCTCCTTCGTGACATATTCTTGGACCCTTCTCAATTCCCGCAATGTCACATATCTCGTCAACGTCACGCTCATCTCTGATAACTCGAACATGGTCGCCAACCTATCCACAGAACAGTTCCAGCTGCTACCCTACGGAACTGAAGATGTAGTCCTCTACGTCGATTCCGGAACCGCCAGAGCCGGAGAGATGGGGAATGTGAGCGTCACATTCAATGCGTGGGCCCAAACAACGAATGAGAGCGGTGAACTGGTCATATCAACAGAAACCGAGATAATCGCGGCCACACCGGTGAGTGACATTCCCACCGTCCTGCTGGCCTTCATGGCAATAGGAGCGATCATTTTCATCGGCTTCTTCGCGACCCTGATATTCGAGAGGACCAGAGTACCCGACCTGCTTATTCTGGTAATCCTCGGGCTGATCCTGGGTCCTATCACGATTGCCTATTTTGGTGTCGAACTGGTACCGAGGGCCCTGCTTGAGACAGTGATGCCCTACTTCGCCGCACTGGCTCTGGTGATAATCCTGTTCGACGGCGGACTCAACCTCAACTTCGACCTGGTTCTGAGGAAGATAAATATCGCTTTCATTCACACGCTTGTCGGATTCATCCTGACAGTCATCTCGGTTGCTTTTGTGGCGAACGTCATCTTGGGCTATCCATTGATCATCGGCATCCTCTTGGGGGCGGTCCTGGGCGGCGTTAGCGGAGCGGTCATCATCACGCTGGTAAGGCGGATGCACATGGACGATGAGACTCAGACGATCCTGACACTTGAAGCGGTCCTGACGGACGTCCTCTGCATCATAGTTGCCTTGGCACTTGTTGAATTCATCATTGGAACGGACGATCCGGCAGAAGCGGTCACCAACCTGTTCGCGGGGTTCTCCATCGCGTTCCTCGTCGCCTTGTTCTTCGGTATCTTTTGGCTGAGGATTCTCAAAAGGCTCTACGGGAAGCCCTTCTCCTTCATGATCACGATAGCAGCCCTGTTCGTCCTGTACGGGTTTGTGGAGCTGGTGGGTGGGAGCGGAGCGATGGCGGCACTGATCTTCGGTCTCGTTCTCGGCAACAAGGATGAGATTGCAAGGATGTTCAAGATCAAGACGAAGTTCGTTCTTGACGAGAGGATAAAACAGTTCCATTCGGAGCTGTCTTTCGTTGTCAGGACGTTCTTCTTTGTGTTCCTTGGATTGGTCTTCACCTTATCCTTGAGCGGCCACATGGATGTGGAAACGATCATCCCAGGACTGGATGCCTTGAACAACACTGGAACCCTGTTCCTGATCGGAGTGGTCCTCATTTTCCTGGCGCTGATGGCCGTTCGTTACCTGACCACTTCCATAACGGTCAGGCTACACCCGGAGAGCAGGGATGACAAGTTCGCCATCTGGCTAATGATGGGGAGAGGTTTGGCGGCAGCCGTCCTGGCGTCTCTCCCGTTCACCATCAGTGCGTTCAAAGAAGGCACTTCCTACTATGACATGATGAGCCCGTACAAGGACCAGTTCCTCAACATAGCCTTCCTGATCATAGTCATCAGCGTTGTGGTGACGACATTGGGAGTCGTCTTCAGCGAAAGAAGGAATGCCAAACAGGGTCCTCTGGAGCTAGAGAAACTCAGGCATGAAAGAATGCAGGACTCATTGAAGAAGAAAGAGCTCAAGAAGAAGATGGACCAGGAAAGGAGGATAAGGGTCCAGGCCAAAAAGCTCCAGAAGAAGATGGATAACAAGAAAAAGGAGAAGTAACCCTACGAGAGGGCTACATCTTCGTCTCCTGATGCATGTACACCACTCTTTGGGGGAATGGTATTTCGATGTGCTCCTCCTTGAACCTCTTGTCTATCAGCTCTTTCAGTTCACTCTCCACGCGCCACTTGTTCTCCACTTCGTCGACCCAGAAGATCACCTTTACGTTGATGCTTGAGTCCGCAAATGAGGAAACTCGGAAAGCTGGTTTGGCGTCTTCTCCTGTCAGCACGTCCGGATGGCTCTTCACGATGTCAAACAGAGTCTGCTTAACATGGTCCAGGTCGGTTCCATAAGCAACGCCTACCTCGACACGGGACCTGATTCTCTCGTCGGGTTGAGTTATGTTGATGACTTTTTCTTCGGCCAACATGTTGTTCGGAAGCGTGATCATCTGGTGATTGGCGACGTGGTAGAGCTTGGTGCTCCTCAATCCTACCCAGGCTACCCTGCAGACCTCTCCAGATCCAATGATGATCAAATCGCCAGGTTTGAACGGCCGATCCAGCATCAGGAAGATACCAGCGAAGAAATTCGAAAGGGTGGATCTGGCTGCGAAGCCGATGACAATGCCCAAGAAACCCATACCAGCGAGGAACAGGGCTATGTCAAAGCCAAAGGACCCGAAAATTGCTATGACTCCAAAGATAATTATCACCATACCGCCCAGCTTCGAGATCACTGGTATCAACCTGTCGTCCAGGTCGGTCTGGGTCCTGGCCGAGAGTATCTTGCCGTAGTAAACGAGTATGTCTTTGAAGACCTTATACGAAATCCAAGTTATCAATCCGGTCAACATCATGCCAAGGACTGAGTCCAGAAACGGTATCTGGCTACTGTCGAATCCACCGATGGGCATCGAGAATTGAAATCCAAAGAAGATTATCAGAAGGAATATGGGGCCCTTCATCAGTTCGACAATCATGTCGTCGACCTTTGTCTCGGTCTCGCGTGCAAAGGTCCTGGCAATCAAATTGGCAAGCCCGACGATGAATCCCGCTATTGCGATCCATAACAGGAATGTGATAATGAAGGCCCGGAAGGAAGTGTCAAGGGGAGAGGGTAGAAAGTTATCATAAATGCCGAAGAGCTTTCCTTCAGGATCGGCTGGATGGGTCACACCAGTCAATCTGTTGGTCGTGAAGATTGTTTCGTTCGAAACCTCAAACGTCGCCAGGTTGGTGGTGCTGAAAACAACTCCAATAAGCACAACCTCTTCTTCGCCTTCTGAGGGAGCGTTCACGGTCAGGGTCACATCCTTGCAACCCTCGTCGCTCTGGTCCGGCAGAAAATCGAGATGGGTCGGAGTGACGACGGCATCGAAGTCGCCCGTGTTGTTCACGAACGTCGAGACTTGGTACCTCTCTGGACCGGTGTTACAGATCGACCAAACATACACAACTTCTTCGTCCAGGTGGACCTCCACATCCATGTCGCCATCAGGAAAAGCGTGGAGACTGCTGCTACCGATCCGTTCCTCTGCCAAGGCATTCATACTGAACAGAGCCAAAAAGAAAATGCCAAGAATCGAAATAGCGGCGAGTCTGCTTGACATGTGGCAGGCAATAGAAAGAGAACTAATAAACCTTCTCAATGGCCATCTCAATAGTATTATATACGAACCCTTTGTACACAGAAACATGGAGATTTT
>JAUVHO010000039.1 GCA_030593295.1 Methanomassiliicoccales archaeon
TCTAGTTTTTCAAAGAAGGCGTAAGCCGAGGAGTTCGAAGATGACAGTACTGTCAGGAAGAAGCATAATACTGTTGAAGGTGTCTCCAGATCAACTTGAGAATGCATTCAGAGAAGTGTCAAGAATGCCCAACGTGACCAAGGTGTGGACCGTATTGGGTCATTACGACCTTCTGGTGTCTGCTTCTTTTTCGGACCCCGAAGACCTGAAGGATCTCGTCGAAGAGATGAAATCGGTAGCCTATTGTCAAGAATGCAAGGTCCATCCCGGCTTCACGGACTGGGAAAGAGAAGGAGCGAAGGACACGTTGTGCAAAGGATGGACGTTCATAGACACCGAAGACTTCGATTTCACATTTGAGGAATTGAAGAGAATCGACAACGTGAACTATGTTATCTCCACTTCAGGCGATTACAACATGGTCGCCTGCATTGGCGTGGATGGCTTCCAGGAATTCGGAGATCTTCTCAGGAATAATGTGCTCATCCTTCCCGGAGTGAGGAAGACCGAAACATTCACGCACGCGCCTGAGCAGAGTGCGGAGGAGATGCCTTCCACGAAAAGGAAGACCATGAAAGAAGCTTGGAGAGGATATCATGACTAAGCGAGAAGAACTGACAACGAAGATATGTCTGGTTGGTGACTCGGCAGTGGGAAAGACGAGCCTGATAAGAAGGTTCGTTTTCGACGAGTTCGAAGACAAGTACATCTCGACTTTAGGGGCGAAAGTGACCAAGAGAGAGATGGTCCTTCCTTTTCCTGAGCATGAGCTTGAAGTGGATGTGAAGCTCTTGATTTTCGACATCATCGGAGAGAAGGGTTTCAGGCGACTGTTGAGGGACGCATATTTCCAAGGCGGGGACGGCCTGATGGCAGTATGCGACGTCACCAGAGGCGAGACCTTGGACAGTCTCGACGATTGGATTGATAGTGCATACGGAGTGACTGGAAAGGTCCCCTTGCATGTCATGGCAAACAAATCAGATCTCAAGGATGACATTATGGTGTCCGAAAGAGAGGTCAATCAGGTTTCCAGAGCTTTCGGTTCTCCCTACGATTTCACGAGTGCCAAAACGGGAGAGAACGTGGAGAAGGTGTTCGAGCTCATCGCCGAGAAATTAGTCAATCGAGCGGTGGCTCACAGATATGGGGATTGAGAAGACAGTTCCGAAAACGTGTCCCTCCTCTCACCGTGTCCGCCGAACGTCCACTTCCTGAGAGGTTCGATGCATCATTAGCGTCCAGGGATGAAATGGCAATGAAAGGAAATGGAGAAGGAGAGGGAGCTCCCTCCGAAGGATATCGGGATGGCCCGTCGTCAACACCCAAATTCGATTCTCCCGCTCCCTCATCGTCGGTACTGGACGGCAGAGATTCGAAGATTCTCTCCCTCACAAGAGATCGTCCAACCACCATGCTGAATATGTCTGAGAGAATGGACATCTCCTTTGTCGAATGCTTGCACAGGGTCCAGAGGCTTCAACGAATGGGTCTTCTCAAAAGGATCGAGGACGTGCGCCACACGGCAGGACTTCATCTCTATGCTGCAACCCATGGGGACATCTGAATTCGCTCGACCATTTGTATTCAGTATCGGCCAAGAAATGGCTGGAACCCGAGAAGTGCTCAGGCGGAATATCGTCTGTTAATGCTGTCAGCCTACGTATCCATATCATTGCGTGGATAGATCACCCAGATAGGTAGCGATTTGATCTGCTTGCATTCGGTCATCAGGGACAGTATCTCATACCCATCCGTCCGAGAGAACTCAAGTTTTTCCATGGCCCTACCTCTTTCTTTATTAGCATACAATTTGGGTTAGACATGGCTTAAGCCTTGGTACCCTCTTACCATTGATGATAATCTGTGCTAAGGTGAGATTTTGCACTCAGCCTCAGATTTGGCATTTTCATCCAGGTTGATCCAGGTAGCCATACGACGACTTTCCTTTCCCTCACATAGAGCGTCTGAAGGGGGTATTCTCTTGAAAGATGTGCTGCCAGGCTTCCCGACTCGACTAAGAATGCAGTGGTGCCCAGCTCTCCAAACTAATCTCCTCGCTAAGGAATGTCTTCTTTCATAGGGAATTACGGCAAAGAATGCAGGAAGAAGATTCTCAGTTTCGACCCCCAAGGAACACCCTAGGAAAGTCCTGTCATTCCTGCGAGTGCGCTAGTGTGAGATAGTTCTGAGAGATGAACAAATCGACAGGCTCACTCTTCGATTCGCCCACCTACGATTATGGGTTCTGCCAAGGGATGATGATTGACAACAATCACTTCGACCTCAGCGATTATGAATCCTCCCGATATCGACCTGTAATCAATGTCGAACTCAAAGGTCCAGTTGACAGACCCGTCCGGGCCGAAGCCCATGGCCATCATGTCGCTCCCCCATGGATCGCTGCAATCCTTGTTGGCTTGGGGAGACTGCCCCCCGTCGTCATCCTTCAGACAGACAAGTTCGGCCGTAACTCCGCTGGCAGAGTTTGGTGGGTAGCCCACTATGAAGCGGTCGACGACCACGAAGGGATATATTCCCCAGGGAGTCTTGACCTCGTTCAGGAAGGGGTCATAATCTGGCTCGGGACCGACACCATCATTGAATTGATAGTGGATGACCTTTCCAGTAATGGCCACCCCGTCCTCCCAAACAAACATCAGATCGTCTGTCCCGGGGTCATAGGCGTGTGCGATGTACTCACCGACCACAGGATCTACATAACTCCAGTCATTTTGACTGTCAGCATCCTCGTTAATATCGCAGGCAATGGTAGCTACCCAATCTAGGTTTGGGTCCGTGGGGTTGGTCAATATAAGCCACTCTGCGTGTGTTATAAAGTCCGCCATAGAATTATCACCCGGGGCACCGGGGTGGTGTAGTGGGCTGTCAATCCATAGCAGTCCTGATACCACGTTCAACCACAAGGCCATAAGTTGCATCTTTGCTCTCTTCATTGGCGTCATGGGAGTGTCTGGATCCAGATAGCTGCAGACGTCGTCCTTGGTGGTGATGTCAGTGAAGATCATCGACTGGATCCTTATGGCGTCTATCCATTCCTGCCTTATCCCTGGGTGGTCTTGTTTTGGGTTCTTCACCTTGCACTGATGCTTCCAGTAACCGTGCGTTCTGGGAGCGTTCTGGTGAAGGATGACAGTGATATTGATTACCGTGGGCGCTACATTGTACACATTGATATACACGCTGTCACTGTCTGACCCGCCGAACTCGTCTGTGACATTCAAGTAGATGGTGTAGTTGCCATCGTCACCATAAACCCAATCCATAGGATCGACTTCGTGAGTGACATTTCCGGGTCCCGGTGGCGGCCAAAAGCCTCGATCTTGGATTGGACCCAAGCCTCTTGTGGTGTCATCATACCCGAAGTCGAAGTAGACATCGTCGAAGGTATCATTCCAGCTGGGATCATAGAAGGACCCGCTTACAGTGAAAGGAAGGCCCTCCTGTATGTTCGTTGTGTTGATTGCGGCCGTGACTGTTGGTACAACATTGACGATTGTGACGTTGACACTATCGCTAGTGATCCCTCCTAGGCTGTCGTCAATCGTTAGTGTGACTTGGTAGACACCAGCCTTACCGTAAGCATGTGTCACCTCATCCATCTCGTGATGGGTGTATCCCACTCCGGGATAGAACGTTCCAGGCACCGTTGGTGTGCCATCACCGAAGTCCCATGTCGCAGTGTGCTCGTCCAACCAACTTGGATCGTCGAAGTAACCATCGAATGTGATATCCTCGCCTTCGTCAGCGGTTGAGGGAATCGCCCACATCGAAACGCTTGGTGCGACGTTACTGATAGAGATTTCCATTGAAGCATTGCCCATTCCACTACAGTCGTCCCAAATCGTAAGGGTCACTATGTAGTCGCCTCCATGCCCATACACGTGTTCAATTTCATCCATTTCATGGTGCGTGTCCCCCACTCCTGGCTGGAAACTGCCCGAGGCGGTCTGTCCATCTCCGAAGTCCCATTCAGCCGTATGTTCGTCTAACCAGCTTGGATCATCGAAGTACCCGTCGAAGGTCACAGTATCGCCCTCATCCGGGTCTATTGGATCTGGTGGGAACAAAGTCACAGAGGGATTCACATTGCTGACGCTGATAACCACGCTGTCTTCTCCGACTTCTCCCAAATCATCTTCAACCTCAAGGCGTGCCGTGTAGTCCCCACATCTACCGTAAGCGTGTGTTACTGCATCCATCTCGTGATGAGTGAATCCTTGTCCAGGTGAGAAGGTTCCTGGCATAGAATCTCCATCCCCGAAATACCAATCGGCGGTGTGAGTGTCCAGCCAGCTTGGATCATAGAAAGAGCCATCGAACGTAACATCCTCTCCCTCCAGGACTGAGGTGGGTGTGGCGGTCATGTTGACTTCAGGAGCCACGTTCGTGACCACTATATAGTGAGTGACACTGTCGGGGGCACCTTCGTTGTCGAACACGGTAAGGGTGACTGGATATGTGCCTGCATGACCAAAGGCGAAGACTGGGTTCTGATCCGTGCTCCATCCTTGTCCACCGAAGTCCCAATCCCATGACACTATCCTTCCGTCGGGATCGTATGACTCATCTGTGAACTGGATATCTTGGCCCTCAAGAGGCTGAGGCGGATCCCAAGAGAATTCTGCCACTGGAGGAGGGTTATTTCTCCAATAATGGACATAACCTGCTGAGTTGCCTGCTACCACATGGAAGTAGCCTTCAGCATCCACATCATAAATATCGGCATTACTCGGGTATCGCCAAATGCACTCCGAAGGGTCCGTTATGTTACAGAAGTAGACAGTTGTGTGATCTTGGGCATATGCTTGACCATAGACCGCATAAATCCCAAGAGTGTGGTCAACCACGGCTGTAGCAAAATTCACGCTTGTTTCCCAATCATATCTCTCTTCAAAATCCTCGTTGAGCATTATTCCGTTCCCAGGGTCTCCGGGAACACCCCAGGTTCCCCCCACAGATGAGAAGGAGCCTTGATGTGTGATTGCTACGGCATATACGTCATTGCCCCGTGCGTGGGTCAAATAACTGTCACCATCACTCCAATCCCAAGCATTGTCATCGCCCCAATGATATAGCCTTGCATCACTCCCACCTTGGTCGTGCGGATCGTCTTCACCTGCTACGATATAGTCACCATCATCTGCCATGTCTAATACGACGTAGTCGTCTGTCATGCTAGAACGCATGACCAGCTCCAATACGTTATTGTTGTTGTGGAATACCGAGACATTCCCTGGATTGGAAGGGTTCGGCGTCGAGACTGCTACGTAACGGCCATCTTGGGACATGTCAACTATCCCAACTCTCTCACCTGTAGTATTGGTAGAAGCGGTGCTCAGCAACGTACCATCTGCTGCATCAAAGAGGCATATGATGTTTCCTCCTCCAGCCGCAACGTATGTCGCATCATCATTAATTGCAGTGCCCACGATATACGAATCAGGATTGCATTCCTCATCCCATACTTGGTCACCATTTATGTCGTAGAGGGCAACATTGTGGCCATGACCCACTGCTATGTAGGGATGAGGAGATATACTGACAGAATCTGCCATATACGTCTTGTAACCTCTTGCCACATTCAAGGGCACGGACCACTCTGGGACTCCGCCTCCGGACGCACGAAACAGATGAAGGTCCTCATTATAGATCCCAACAGCAATATACAGCTCGTCATCTGAGGACAAATGGCTTGCCATATCCAGTGAAGCCACCCGGCTTCCAAGGTCCGCACTTGTCCAAGTCGGATTCCTGATTGGAGGTTGCGCTTTTACATTCTCTGGGAGAATGAAGCCCATACTCGTTACCATCAATAACGCGCAGATTGCCCCGACGATCTTCTGTCTCTTCCACGTTCCCGTGCTCACTTTCTCTAGAAACTCCAACATTCTCATCTCACCACCAAAGATCTCACTTTTCTCCCCGTTCACTTTGCACTCATTCAGTTCTGTCGGGGTCTATTCCGATGCCAACCTGGGTTGGCGAGTTCGGAAGTGAAGTTGTTGTGACTGCAATGGATTCTGTGTTGAGGCGTGGCCTTTGTGGAAGCGCCTCACCCTTTCCAGTTGCATTGTCCTTCAAATCAATTCAACTCCGCTCCACTTCCGAGTGCAATTCAATGTCTTACCTTCTGGTATTTGAGGATTATTGTCGGATTCCAGTACGACTGAATTCCCGAAGATCAGATTGCTGTAGCTTTGATGAACGGGTTCTTCGTTTCATGGTGTGGCATTCCAGATTCTGACTCCGACTCTTACTGAGAGACTTACAGTGTGGATATAACTCCAGCAGAACCTTACCAAGCATTTGCCCACCTCTCGTTGGGCTATATAGAATCCTAGAGATCGGAAATCCCCTAGACGCTTGGGCTTCAAGAAGGCCCTCCCTCTTCAAAGCCTTGAGTGCTTTCGTTGCAGTCGCTCGGCAGATACTCAGCTTTCCAATGGCGTCTGTAAACCACGTCATCCCAGCATCTGTCGCTACCGCCAATAGGGGAAAAGAGCTCAATGGCAACTTCAGTAGGCGAACTGGCCGGATTTCTCGTCTGACCTTCTGCATAACGCCGTAGAGCGCTCTTCCGCCTTCGACCAGTTCCCTGCCCTTCATCGTCGCCATGTGCCATTGCTCTGAAGCCTTCTCAGAACGTCGTCTGTAAGGCACTAACACACCAATCTCGGTGAGCCGCTTGATACTCTCTTCGGCTGTCCATCGAGTAATTCCGCGCTCAACTAGATCGGAATATCTTACTCCATTCTTCCGGCAGATATAGTAGAGAACTTCGACAATACCCTTTGGAACTTCGATAATCATCAGTTCCCGCAAATCCTCCCCACCAAGATTCAATATTGACGTATCCGAGCTTACGCCACTCGTCTATGATGGAGAGAAACGATACATATTATAAAAATGTGATTCAAGAATTTATATTCCCTTATAATGAGTCACAACAAGCCTATTGTCCCGCATTACATTACGCGACATGCGGGGAGATTACTCTTTTGTAGTCGTGCATCAACTACGGTACAGTGAGACTGAACGGTAATGATGGCCAAGCAGGAACTGATTGGGTTCTAGAAGCCCTTTTCTGTATTCCGTCTTCCAACGCCCGACAAAATGTCGCTGCTATTCAACTGTTCTTTCGGGCCCTGGACCAAAGGTCCAGAATATGATGACTGCAATTCCACAGAGAAGAATGGCCACATCGACGCAGTACCTAGCCGAAAAGGCAGGAACTGACTGAAATCCCCTGGGAAAGTGGACTAGACGCCCAGTTTACGATTACCTTCTTTCTGTCTTCTTTCAATGAGAACTCCGACATAGTGTGATACTGGGTAGTTGTTTCTGTCAAAGAATGTCCGAGTTGGCATAGCAAACTCGGAAGTTTTGGGTCTCGAGGACGGATATCCGAACTATGCCCTTCAAGTAGTAGATGAGGGCGGAACACGAAGTCGGAAATTTCATATAGGCCTTTTGCACCAGAAATAATATGGGGAATCATGACCACTGCAAGGACTAGTGAGGATGCATGAAAGGCAAAGGAGCATTACATTAATGGACATTGGGTTCGTGTTCATGTCCTCCCTCCCCTCCTGACAGAGCTGGTCTCAACCCTAAGCTCTGCAGGTCGATCGACTAGCCTGGAATATGCTTGAGTGAAAGGAAAAGCTCAGCGCAGTCCCCCACATGATAGAGACGGAATACCGTGTCATCGAGCTGCTCGAGTTTCCTCTTCAGTTGCCTCTCCATATCGATGCGATCGTGAGCTGTTTCGAGGGTATGCGCGCCATTTGCGAGTGTTTGTGTCATATCTTGAATCTCGACTCCCAGTCTCTCCATCTGGCGCCTGACTCGTTGGCTGGGTATTCTTATTGGAAGCTGACCGATATATGGCTTGTCCATATCCATAGTCAATTTGCTCCTGCAGAACACGATATCCCTCAAGTAAACCGTCATGAGAGTGCTATTCAGAACTCCCAGAAGATATGGGACGGATATTCGATCATCGGTGGGAACAATGTTCGTGATGGTATCGAAGCTCACCACCGAGTCTTCCCCACCATTCAAATCCATCACGGCGTCAACCTTCACATCCGAGCTCACCAGACGCTTGCACAGTATCTTCTCGTGCTGCATTCGTTGAAGCTTGTCTTGTCTAGTGACTTGTTCATGTGTCACATCGACCCATTCATGGGTTTCCCTATCCAAGGACCAGCACGTAAAACCACCCCGTCCAATGTTGCGCCCAGCCATAATCGGCATGTGATTGGGTGATGCTCGGTGGTCTGATGTTGCAGCCCTCACACTACTTCTAACGAACCCCCGGAAGATGTCTGTCAAGTCGCCAAGCTCTTCAGTGTTCTCTTCAACCCTTGCCCACACTTCTTCCATGTCTGACCTGAGAGGATTGTTGATGTATATGGGAAATGCCTGAGAATCCATGAAGTGAGCCTGACGAATATAATGTTCACTATACTGTCCAAAGACCAGATATTCAACATCTGGAATTCCTGATACAACCCGCACCTCATTGTCCTCCAGCCTCTTTGGATTGGAACGTTGTGCTCTCTCTGCAAATAGAACAACCTGTTCAGACCCCACTTCTTCCCAAGCCTTTCCCAAATCAGTGATTTCGATTATGCGAGAGTTTCTCGCAATCCAGTCTCTCAGAGGCTTGTAGGATTGATTCCAGATTATCGGTTTCGGAAGAATGAAGGCAAAATGACCACCTCTAGCTGTCAAAGTGAGCGCTCTCTTCATGAACAGTTGCGCAATGTTCACAGATCCATCGACAACGTCGGCGAAGGCGGTTCCAATTGCATGTCCGTATCTTGCGTGGCTCCTTTTAACAGGATGGTGGGGAGGATTTCCCACAACGAAGTCAAAGCCTTCTGTTATCCCATATCTCAAAATGTCATCCAATGTAACAGAGTGTTCTTTGTTTGTACCCTCAATGAGATTCCGAGCTGATTCTTCGGTTGCCCATCGATCCAAGGCATCTGTCAGACTGTTACCCTGGACAATGTTGTCCGTGGAGACGGGTCTGTTCAGGTCCTTCAGGAGAAGGTTCATGATTGTCAATTGGATGGCGAAACTGTCGATATCCACTCCAAAGAGACAATCATCGAGTATGTTCCCATGGGCATCACCTTCATCGACTCCATTCTCCATCATCAACTTCTTTATGCGATCGTAAGCTTCAACCAGGAAACTTCCCGAACCACATGCTGGGTCGAGAACCCTCGAGTCAGGCCGGAGATATTCTGCGAACCTGTCAAAAACATACCTGACCAAATGGGGAGAAGTGTAAAATTGTCCAAGCGCTTTTCTCACCTGCTTCGGAGTATGATGTTGATACACCTCACCCAGAATATCCCTGTCCACCAATGCAAAATCATGTTCTCTGGTTCTCTCTAGGGCCGGTATAAGTATTCCTGGGTCCCAGTCAATGTCTTCCAAGAACACATTGTCGAATATCGGGGACCCATAGAAGCCTGGGAACCTCTCCTTTAACCTCTGGAATAGAACCTGCAGTGCATTTCTCGCCTCGCTGCTAGACTCAGCTTGTCTAAGAAGGTCAAGGGAAATGCCAGATAGATTCCCTCGTTCCCTGATTTGTCTGTCCTCATATATCCGAAGAAAGAGAATTCGGTTCACGAATGCGTAGGCTCCCTCAAAGCACAATCTATCTATCCAGTCAACTGGGATACCATTCCTCCGAAGGAGAATTATCAACCTCAATCGGAATTCATCACTCTGTCTAAACCTCTTTGCAATCGCTGTCCTGGAGGTCTCCAAACCGTTCGCCTCTGCCATTGAGGCAATGTGTTCAGCGAAGTCTCGATCCGTATTGAATCTTGACATCCATGTCCAATCTCTGTCGAAGTCGTTCTCATCTGCCCAGTTATCAATCCTTGTCCGAAAATCCTCCTCTGTGTCGTACATCTCGGTGAACTTGCTCCTCAGGAATGTGTATAGTTGATGTTTGAATTCACTCAGTCCTTCCAAGAACTCCTCTTCCGTGATTCTTCTCTGGAGGAACTCGATGATAGGTCTTGTCCTCTCATTAATTCTATCGATTTCGTCTTTCCCGATCAGTGAATGAAGTTCATCAATTGTATTGGGTAGAAGACCCAGAGTTGTGGAGAAGACAGGGTCGATTTTGCTTCTAGGGACCCCCTCCACAAAGGTCGGCAAGAGTTCCCATTTTATACCATTTGTCATGAGAGTCCAGGGAGCACCAACGGCTTGAGCATATTCGAGTCCTTGGACTTTCTCTCGCTCCAGCTTCTTTTCTAGACTCTTACACTCAACAATCACTGGGATCCTGGAATCAAGGATCAATGCGATGTCGGCACTACCGCTACCAGACCTATGTTCGAAGTCCATGTCCTGAGGATGACGCCATCCTAAGCACTCAAGTACCGGGACTACGATTCCATTCTTCAAGTTCTCCTCGACACCATGGGTTCGACCGTGACACACATCTCTTACGACGTTGAGACGGGCTATTTCATTGATTCTTTCCCGTAGCTCTTCTGACAGCGGAATTCTTCAACCTCCAAGGGGAAAATGTGATGATACATAAAAAGGCATTCTACTCACAGACATCAGGAGAAACCCAAGTTGGATGGAGCGACATATTGCGAGGCGGTCTCAAGCACCCTCCAGATAACCTTTATTGATACGTCTCCATTCTTTACATCGGAGAAAACCTCGATGCTTCCCAGAACACGACACCTTCGTGTTTGCCATCGGGGAGTGGCGGGGCTCCTCCCCCTATTCCTCGCTCTTGCCCAACTTCCTCTCCGGAAATGAGAGCTCTATCGACTCCACTACTGCGGTCTTGTCAACCTTCTGCACCGCTTCCTTGACTGCTATCCGGATCCTCTCCGTCCGGTCATCCATAGCATCGCTCATGTTCCCGGTCTTAACTTGTGCATTCCAGTCTCCCCACTTCTCAGTGAATCTTGCTTCAATCATCCTGTCCAGTTGCTCAGCCATCATGTTCTCCAAATCGACAGGCAAGTCAGGCATGGGTACAGTCATGCTCATCGCATCCATCGTTGCCTCAATCAGATTCGGAATCTCCCTTGGCTCAGTGGGTTCCAATCCATGCATTTCCAGGACCTTGTTGTCCACGTCCTCGTCCGCAAGGTGCGAATACCGACCTATCATCGGCGAACCCGGGACCCAACCCATATACCTGTTTATCATTTGGTCAGACCATCCTTGTCGGAGAAGAAACGTAGCCCGACTGTGCCTGAACAGGTGCGGGTAAATTCTCTTCTTCAGCTTCGCCTTCTTGATTGCCCCCCTCAGCTGATCCCGGAATCCGTTGTAACTCAGATGGCGCAGTGTGTCAAAGGCTGGAAAGAGAGGCGCATCCGCCATCCTCGCCAACCGATACGACTTCAACCAGGCCGTGATGTGAGATGATGCTTCCACTAGCTGACATGAGTGTTGCTCACCTTCGACCTTTACCTTCTCGAAGAACAGCTTGTAGAGCGTCTTCTCGCCGTTTTCCACGACCCTTATGTTCCTTATCTTCAGAGATAGAACCTCGTGTATACGTGCTCCCGTCTCCCAGAGGACGGCGATTATCGCCCTGTCTCTGAGATTGCCCGTTGCCTCGATGAGTCTGTTGACCTCCTCAACCGTCAGGATCTCGGATGGGCTAATCCTCTTCCTCTTCCGCTTGATTTTGAAGCATTTGGCAAGGTCTTCTCGGTCATGATATCGATAGAACATTCTCGCCAGTATACCCACGGTAACGGCTGATTTCTTCTCCTTGGAGAGCTTAAGTGCCAATCTCATTGCTTCATTCTTTGTCAAGTCAAAAAGGTCCTTCTGAAAGACGTTCCTGGACATTTCGATTAGCATTCCCAGATGTCTCTTGTACGTCACCAAGGACGATTCTGTGATGTTCTTCGCCTTGTGGATCAGGAATTCCTTATAGGCGTCTTCGGACATGGCAAGGTCTTCCTGGCGCTCTCCTTCCCTTTTTTTCGGCATGCAAATCAGTATCGTAATAGGCAATCGGATATAAGTCTATTACGTTACGTAATATGTTTATAACTTCTTATGACATTGACGGATATGGCTTTCACTTTTGAGAACCACCCAACCCCATTATTCCCAAAGAAAAACGGAACATCGAAGTGACCTGCCGAAACTGTCACCACTAACTTAAAATATCAATCGGAATATCCAAATTGCTGGTGCCGCGGTAACTCAGTTGGGAGAGTGCAAGACTGAAGATATCTTTCGGTCTGCTATCGGAAATCTTGAAGTCGCCGGTTCGAGCCCGGCCCGCGGCATTGCCCCGACTTAGCTTAGACTGGCTAGAGCGGCTGACTGTAGTTGGTTCCCGGAGAAATCCGGTTTTGGCCGAAATCAGCAGATCCCCGGTTCAAATCCGGGAGTCGGGACTACTTCTTGATGATCGTTCATGAGAGGGGGGAAGATGAGAATCAGCGTGGAGAGGCCTTCAGAGGAAGAAGTCCATTGTCTGACATCGAAGTATGGGAAACCAATGGTGAGAGAATTCCACATTGATCTGCATCAAAGAGATGAGATCCAGGACTACCCAGAGTGTAAGGGCGGTACCAGAATAGGAATCAAATCGGATGATGGGATTGTCCTGGTCAGATCTCGGAAAGGAGGCGTATTCGGACTTCCCGGTGGGCGAATCTGGTCCGACGAGTCAGTGGAAGATGGCGCAATCAGGGAGGCTATAGAAGAAACTGGACTGATCATCGAGCTGAGAGGATTGCTCGAGATTCACAAATGCCAGTACCTCTTCAAGAACTGGAATCTAGAGAGGTGGATATTCGTGTTCGTCGCTGATGCCTTGAGCGGGATCCTAGAACCCACCGACAAGACGGAGATTGGGAAGGCTGCTGTATTCCGGGAGCCGCCCTCCGATTATGGACAAAACCATTGGCTGAGGGATGTCTGGAAGGAGTGCCTGAGCCCTTAGAGTTGGCAGACGTTTTCCTCCGAAATCTATATATATGGTCTAACATATAACCTCAATTTGTCAGACAAAAGTCTGACCCACTTCAATTCGAAGGGATGGGATTGATACTTAGCAAGAAAAAGCGAAGGCAGATCTCGGCAGACCCTGTCACCCAGCGACTGGTTCAGCGTGGAGTTCTATCCCTGCACACCGATGAAGGCATATACCAGGCCAGCAGGGGCAGGACGAAATTCCCCTACAGCTTCTGGACTGGTGCGAAGTACATCCTGACATTCTCTGTGCTTCTGTGGTGGCTCCCGACGCTCGGGCAGATGATCGCAGGATATGTGGGAGGGAGGAAGACAGCGGGTCCTTGGAAGGGCGTTGCTGCGGCGATCCTCCCGGTGGCCCTGATCTTTGGGTTCACGTACATGTTTGACTTCGGGATTCTTGTCAATGAGATCAGCTATTTGATGGCGATTCCATCCATGATAGCGGGATATGTAGCATCCGGCGTTCCGATACTCGCACCGTACATCGAGTTCGCCCTGGAGTATCTAGGAGCCTTTGTGGCAGCGCTCAAGGTCACCTTTGCCACCGGCCTCAACGGATACTTCGTCACGATAATCTTCGCCTATATCGGGGGTGTCGTGGGACAGCAGACCAAGAGGGAGCTTGTCATCAGGACGGCAAGCCCTGTTGTGGCATTGCCCGCGATCAGTTCAGGAGTACCGATATTATCAACGAGGGATAACATGAGGAAATCTGCAACCTGGTGGGGTAAACACCCTGAAAAGTTGGACAGCATGAACAAGATACCGGTAAGGACCGTAGCCAAGAGGAGAAGGGCAGCTCCGGCGCCCAAGAAAGTAGCGGCAAAACCCAAACCCCAGCCAAAAACGACTCCAGCTAAGGCTACAAAGACAAGCGCTACCGCACAGAAGAATCTGGGCAGAAAGGGCTACGACAAGAGTACGGTCAACAAGAGGCTCGTAGAGAGGGCCCTTGGACGGTATCAGAAGCGCTAATCCACGCTAAGTACGCTAAGTCTCGAAAGGTTTTTATCTTCTGGGACATTCTTAACCGGAGGTAGTATGTTCTGTCCCAAGTGCAAGTCGTTACTGTATCCAGAGGAGGAGAAGGTGGTCTGCCGAAAGGAAGGCTGCGGATTCACCTCCGACATGGGCAAGCCCGAAAGAAGCGTCAAGAAGACAAAGAAGGTGAAGGCGGATATCCTAGTACTGGATGAGATAACCAAGACCATGCCAACTACCAAGGTCGAATGCGAAGAGTGCGGGAACAACGAAGCGACCTACACCATGAGGCAGACCAGAGCAGCAGATGAACCCACGACTAGGATCTACAGATGCACAAAATGCGGCAACACCTGGAGAGAGTTCTGAAGGGACTTCATCTCCGCAAGAATAGTTTTATAACTTCAGAATCGATTACCTGCGAGAAAGGGGGAGCGTATGTTTAACGCGAAGGCAAAGTCAGAAGTTCTTAAAGAGTTGATAGATGTTGTTTCCACGCTTGTGGACGAGGTCAAGTTCAATGTTACGAAGAACGGGATTGGAGTGAAGGCGGTTGATCCAGCGCATGTCGCGATGGTGGACCTTTCCCTTGAGAAGAGCGCTTTCGAGGAATTCAAGGGCGACGATTCGGAGCTTGGCATAGACATCAACAAGATGCGGGAGGTCCTCAAGCTGGCAAGAGCGGGTGAGATCATCAGCATGGACCTTGACGAGGACAAGAACAGGTTGGTGATGTCCGTGGGCAACATTGTGAGAACGATGTCCCTTGTCGACACCGCAGGCATGTCCGACCCGAAGGTCCCAAGTCTGGACCTCCCCGCCAAGCTTGCAGTGAGGACAGACGAGCTTCGTCAGGGTATCAGGGCATCCGAGTCCGTCTCCGACCACATAGCGCTGATCTCGTCTCCAGACGGTTTTGAGATGATATCCGAGGGGGACACTGATTCGGTCAACCTGAAACTGCCAAAGGACCTTCTTGAAGAGCTGTCGTGCAAGGAGACCGTCAGGGCGTTGTTCCCGCTTGACTACTTCTCCAGCATGATCAAGGCCGTTAGCTCGGCTGAGTCGATAACGATGCACCTCGGAAATGACTACCCAGTAAGAATGGAGTTCAAGATCGCCGATGGGAAGGGTGAGGTCAAGTATCTTCTGGCGCCGAGAATAGAGAGCGAGTAGTCTTTTTGTCTATCTGCCGGCCAACACAAGCACTGAGAGAATGTCCGCAGCATCCTTGCAAAAGTCACTGGCGTTCTCAATCCCCGCAAGTAGGTCGTTCAGCAGTATCACGACCCTCGGGTCCGCAGTGGATTTCACCAAGGCCTTCTTTGTTCTGTAGTAAAGGTCGTCTATCACGTGTTCCATGCTGTTCACTTCCCTGGCACCTTTGATAACTCCGTCCGCGTCCTCACCGAAGGCAGCCACTGTCTTGGAGAGCGATCTCGCGCAATCTACTAGGTTCTTCGAAATCTCCTTGTACTCTGCCCACAGCTCAGAAGGAATGTATATCTCAGTCTCTATCAGTATCTGGAGGTTCCTTCCTGCGACTTTCGCCCAGTCCGCCACCAAATCGATTCGCCTGACAAGGTGCACAAGATCCTCTCGGTCCCTGGACTCGAGCTCTCCTCTTGTCAGCTCATTGAATAGTTCCCTCTCAATCGTGTCCGCCTCATTCTCTCTCAGCATTAACCGGTGAAGAGCATCTATGGCACGAGTCCTGTCATCGGCCATAGCAGCTCCGAGTGCCTTGTCCAGCTCCACACACGTGTCCACGATTTTTGTCACATGGTCCCTTGTCATAGAAGCGGTCACAGATTCCTTCCTTCTGGAAAACCAGCCTAGCAATGCCTTCTCACTCAAGTCTCAGCACCTCCCTGAGTCCCTCCGGGGGCCTCTCAAACACCAATGTGTCAGTTGGGTTGAATTCTACCATAACTCTATCCCCTGCATAAACTCTTTCATGTGGAATCGATAAATCAACAAGTACTGGGTCATCCGTCGCCAGCATGATCTCGTATCGAAGGAACGAACCCATGAACTGTACTTCCCGCACCTCCCCGGGGACACTGTTCGCACTGAAATCCTCACAGAACTTCAAATTCTCAGGTCTGGTGAACAAGACCAGGGCATCTCCCTCAGTTACGTCCATCGGCGGGACGAACAGAAACTGCTCGTTCCTCAGTTCTATCTGGCACCACTTCCCCGGCATCCTCTTCACGCTGCCTTCCAGGAAGTTGCCCTCTCCTACGAAGTTCGCCGTGAAGATGTTTCTTGGTTTCTCATACAACTGCCTGGGGGTTCCGATCTCGACTATCTCACCCTTTTTCATGACGACAGTACGGTCAGCGACAGAAAGCGCCTCCTCTTGATCATGGGTCACATGGATGGCTGTCAGGCCCAGCCTCTTCACAAGTCTTCTGAGCTCATACCTCAGATCGATTCTCACCCTTGCATCAAGAGCGGAAAGGGGTTCATCGAGGATTATGAGCTTAGCTTTGGTGGCCAGGGCCCTTGCGATTCCTGTCTTCTGCTGAGCGCCGCCGCTCAACTGGCCCGGAAAGGTCTCCCTCATTTCCAGAAGGTTTACCAATCTCAACGAATCCTCTCCGGTCTTGACCAGCTCTTCGTCCGGCCAATCCTTCACTCTGGGAGCGTACGTCGTGTTCTCCCAGACCGTCATATGCGGAAACAGTTCGATCCCTTGGAAAACGTAGCCAAGATCCCGGTCTTCAGTTGGTACATTGGCTATGTCCTTGCCATCAATGAGAATCTGCCCCCCTGTGCACTCCCAGACACCGGAGATGAGCTTCACCAGTGTTGTCTTGCCGCAGCCGCTGGGACCAACGATGGAGAGGTATTCCCCATCTTCGATGGTGAGGTTTGTTGTGTTGACCGCGATGATCCTTCCGAATCTCTTGGAGACGTTTCTGAGTTCGATCCTGGGCACTATTCAACCTCCAGTTCTTTCTCAAGTCCTTCATCTGGTATGGGAAACACAATGGCCTGACCTCGATCGAATTGAAGGGTCACATCCTCGCCCTCGTCCATAGTGGCAGAAACCTCTGCCAGCACCTTCGCCTTCAGGTTGCCATATTCGGATGATATCTCAATGCTGGAAAGCCTGCCGAGGAACAGTTCCCTCTCCAGCGTTCCAGGGAGCTTGTTCAGACCTTCTTCCTTCCCTTTGCGGATATGACATCTTTCCGTCTTGACTCCGACACAAACCTCGGAACCCACGGGAATATCAGTGGGGCGAGCGCTCACTTTCAGACCATCACATTTGACAAGCGACCCTTCCTCGTTCTTCTCTTGGATCGTGCCACAGAAGAAGTTCGCCTCCCCCACGAAATGCTGGACGAAGGGTGACACTGGGTTATCGTAAATCTCGGCTGGAGTGCCCATCTGTATTATCTTGCCTTTTCGAAGAATCACTATCCTGTCGGCTATCGTTATGGCTTCTTCCTGGTCATGGGTCACGTGGAGACCGGTTATTCCAAGGTCCTTGGACATCCTTCGGAGCTCGGTCCTTAGGCTGAGTCTCAGTCTTGCGTCGAGAGCCCTCAACGGTTCATCAAGGAGGAGTGTTCTAACGTTAGTGGATAAGGCTCTGGCCAATGCGTTTCGCTGCTTCATTCCTCCGCTGAGCTCGTTGGGGAACGCATCCACCCGGTCCTGAAGTCTGACCAGGTTCAACATCTCACTGACGATCCTCTCACGATTGGCTGGGTCCCAGTCCCTGACCATAGGGCCGAATTCAACGTTCTCCAGGACGTTCATATGGGGGAAGAGGGAGTACGTCTGGGAAAGGTATACCACACCGCGCTCTTCAGGATCGGCCTTGGTGATTATCTTGTCGTCAAGCAAGATGTCGCCAGAGTCCAGTTCTTCCAGGCCGGCGATCACACGGAGCATGGTCGTCTTTCCCGCCCCAGTGGGTCCGAGAATTACCAGGTACTCGCCCTTTTCGATTCTAATGGAAACATCGGAAAGAGCGACTACGTCGCCGAACTTCTTTGAGACCTTTCGAAGCTCCAGACCCATCTTGTTCAGGCCCCCCTCTTGATTAGTGCTCTGATAAGAAGGATGACGATGAACGAGAAGATTATCAGGATGGCGCTCGAGATTCCAGCGACATAAAAGCTCCCAGACCGGATCAAGGACACTATGTATACCGGCGCCGTGATCGCTTCTGGACTGACAGCAATGGTGGCCCCTGTCTCGCCCACGCTACGAGTGAAGGTCATGATCGCCCCGGAAAGTATGGACATCTTGATCAACGGGAATGTCACCCTCCTGAACCCTTGCATGGGCTTCGCTCCCAACGTTCTCGCGGTTTCTTCGTATTCGGGACTCAACTGTTCGAGAGCTCCGACCACGTTTCTCACGACGTAAGGATAGGTGAACGCGATATGGGCCATGATTATGATGAGAATCTCTGATGTCACCGGGATGATGCTCTGAGTGCTCCAGAAAAGACCTAAAGAGAAACCCAGCGCAGCGGTCGGAACGACGAAAGGAATGTTGGACAGAACATCAAGCGTTGAAGCTACCTTCTTATTCTTGTGCCTGGCAATCAGGATGCCCATTGGAATCCCAAGGACCAGAACGATCAAAGTCACGATCCCAGCTACGAAGAACGAGTAAGCAAGACTGTTCCAGAATCCTGCCAGGTCGGCGTGCTGCGCCTGCGGTGTTGCAGCATATCCAAAGATGTAGAAAGCGGGGAGAAGGACCACGATGATCAGGAAGAGGAAGACCGCCACGTCCTTAGCCTTGGGGACCCAACCTCGACTCAGTCTTCTTTCGAACTTAGGCCAGACCTTCTTGATCGGAAGCTTCGCCCTCATGATGATGATCTTGGAGACCATAATCAGTGTCAGTGACAGCATTATCACCAGAAAGCTCAGGAAGGCCAGGCCTGGAACGAGAGATGGATTGAAGACCGAGGCCCCCTTCCAGGTGCCGATCAGCGCGGTAGCATTGACTTCCCTGCTAGATATGGTCGC
>JAUVHO010000036.1 GCA_030593295.1 Methanomassiliicoccales archaeon
GATCTGTGCAGAATGTCTTCCACGATGACAAATAGGACGTGGTAGTATATAAAGGTGTTCACTTATAGTAGTGCACTTTTGGGTTAAACTGCCCACTTATAGCAGTACACTCCTATTCTTCAAGAGGGTGGTGGTGGAGTCCGACGGCGGGAACCTGATCGCTATAGGTCTGGGCAAGAAGGCCATACTCGTTGCCATGAGCAGCGAGGGCGTGAGGATCGCCACTGCGAATAGCTGAGATAATTGTACACAAGCAACGTTAATATACTTAGCAAAACATATATGCTAAGCGAATTGAAATGCTAAGCGAAACACGAGTATCCAGCAAATATCAGACAGTCGTGCCCTCCAAGGTCAGGAAGGAGCACTCCATAGAACCCGGGGACGTGCTTCAGTGGGAATACAAGGGTAAGGCCATCCTCATCAAGGTCCGCAAGAAGGTGGTTCTTGATGACATCAAGGGCATCATAAGCGCCGGCGGCGATGCGGTCGAATCGAAGAAACGTGTCCAGAGAGGCGGCAAATGATCTTCGCGGACACCAACTTCTTCATAGGGCTCTTGGACAAGAAGGACAAGTGGCATGACCAGGCTCTCGCACTCTCAGAAAGTATCAACGAGGAGATGATGGTCTCTGATCTGGTGATATCCGAGAGCGTGACGCTGGCAGGAAGTAGGTCGGGAGGAAAGGCCGGGCAGAAGCTTTACGAGTTCTTCGTTGACAACTGTCACATCGAGTATGCTGATGAGGACATTCTTCGCGGGGGCATGGAAGTGTTCCTGAGATATGACGGCAAGCTATCGCTTCCAGATTCGGTATCGGTTGTGCTAATGAGAAGGAAGGGGATCTCGAGAATACTATCCTTCGACTCGGATTTTGACAGAGTGGATGGAGTGAAGAGGATCGGCTAATCGGACCTATTTCTCCACGAAGTAGGACGCTGCTCGGGATCCTCTCTTCGGGTTATAAAACTCAGAAAGAAACTGTTCGAACGTGCACTTGTATCTATCGAGATCTGGCCACTGCGAATATCGGAGAGGTTTTGAGGAAGGAGAGCGGGTAGAATGGCTTTCCTCCTAGATGTCATTCACTCACACTGGAATGACTATACAACTTGGGCAGGATACATTCTTTATGAAACAACATGAAATAAGGTGCCCAAACATTCGTATTCAATAATCGTCAACAGATTGATCCCAACGGCAGATGCCTACGGAAGGTGCAATTGTCTCTGCAATCCACGAAGCCATATCTCAATCTCAGTAATCCGTTTCTCCTCTTCTGCGGTGAACACCTCGGCCACCCAATCAATGATGGACATCTTACCTTTGGCTGGCGCAAACTGACCAAAAACCCAGGGATGTCGATCTGTAGCAGAAAGACTCCAACCATTGTCAGTACAATTGACCACGATATTCTCCACTTGCTCTTCAGAGAAATAGTGAATAGTCTCATCAAGCCAGACTCTAATAGCATAGATGCCGCCATCCTCCGAAACGATTAGCTCAATCTTCTCCTCAATGGCGGCCGCTCGAGGATCTTCGACGAATCGAATGCTTAGCCACGGACCTTCTGGGTCTGAATCGAATACGACTTCCATTCTTGAACCTCAGTTATGTTAGAAAGGGATGAGGCGGGTAGGTATTATTCTCTTCGGATATGTGTTAATGATGAGCCCTGTGGACGGATTCTCGGCCACCAATATATAGTTGCCCCCAATCGGACGACTGGTTATCATGTCAGCAACAAGGACGGACCGACCCATGAGAAACTGAATCTCTCATTTGAGATGACAAGCCACGGTCTGCGTCGAAAGATCAGGGAAATAATACTCCGCATCGTACGGGAGATGATACAGAGATGACCTCGGTTGCGATGCATCGGCCGCCATGACATCGCTCCTTCCGGTCAGAATGAGAACCAGTCTTTGCGGGGACCAATGTGACCATGGAGCAACAATTTTGCCTTGGGCATCGACATGGCCGGATCGGACTTTTCTGGCAACCATCGTCATGATGTGGTAAAAGCGCCTGAACCACTCGTGGTCGCTCTGGAAGAATACATGGGACTTCTCCCAGATCCAGTACGTGGGTTTCTCGGGCTCATAAGACACGGCTTCTACACTTAGGATGTCAAGCAAAGGGTCAAACCCGAAAGACATATAACCCGCGAGCGGGACGGAATCGCGGACTGCCTCGTAGTATTCCTTTTCGGTGCGTATCTTATCGCCAGGGAAGATGATGGAGAAGTTTTCGTCGCTCATGGCGAGTCCATTGAGATAACCGTGAAGCATCTCGTCGACGCGGTCATCGTAGAGCAACAGGAGGTTGTATCCTTCTGCAGTAGCCTTGTTCACTATTGCTTCGATATCTTGGGGGCGTGATACGGTAACTTCGTTGAGTGTCATTCAGGCCACGTGATCCTGAGCTTATCTTGCTCCACGAATCAGGATTCAATGGTAGTATAAAAGACCAATACTCGTTGCCATAGGTCCTGAGGACTCGTGAAACTTTGATAATAAGAATTCCGAGCCAATCACTCTACGACGGACTGGGCCCGTTCAACCATGTGCTCGACGTGATCAAGGTAGGCTTTGATGAACATCAAATCTAGTCTCTCCCCGTTCTTCTCAATGAGCGGGTTCAGTTTTTCTCTCCATTTATGGGTCAAAGAGAGAACCTTCGCATCGGATCCTGGAGTTTGATAACGCACGTAATTAACAAAATCAGGTAGAATGTATGAAGGATCGAGTTCAAATATCTCCATCAGTAAATCGTACGCCTCATCATCCTCAAAATCGATTTCAGGAGGAGGATGAATGTCAAAGCTGAGTAGTTCCTGGTAGAACTGCTCCGCCAACCTCCTACGACGAGCTGCAGCTGGTCCAACGTTATCCATAATCCAAAAGACAGTCTTGTCTCTGATTATTACGTAGAGTGGAAGCTTACCTAGCCGAATGAACATCAAAGAGACAACGAGGCCAACCATAGCTCCGCCGATGATGTCCAAAGGATAATGCGCCCCAACATAGATCTTCGCCAACCCGATCAGGAACGCATACACAAACAACGGCACCGTCCACTTCCTGAACCTGAACGACAAGAAGGTCGCACAAGCAAACGCCCTCGACGCATGATTGCTGGGAAACGAATACATATCATACGCAAAGTACCCAGGAATGGAAAATGGGACCTCTCTGATATCCTCAGGCCTCGGAGCGGCGAACAGGAACTTCAGGACCGTCGTCACCACCAGCACCAGCAGAATCAACAAGAACAGGTCCACCGCCTCATTCCTCTTCCCCTTCCACCAGAGCGCCGGAACGAGTGCCAACCAGACGTAGACCGTCCCCAGAATGATCAGAACCGAAAAGAACACATCCAGACCCGGATTGGCCATATCCTGATTGATGAACCTGAACAGGTCCTCGTTCCACGACATCCGAACATCGAATCCCTCACATCTACTAAAAGGTTAGTTGGCAAGTTTCAATAGCAATACGACCGTTCCAGGGCAGATGACGGACCTCCAGGAGATCTATTCGAGATTGTTCGACTCATTCGGACCGCAGAACTGGTGGCCGGCCGACACACCGTTCGAGGTCATGATAGGTGCCATTCTCACGCAACAGACATCCTGGAAGAACGTGGAGGCCGCCATCCAGAACCTCAAGGACAAGGACCTGCTGAACGTCGCGTCGCTAAGTGAAATCCCAATCGACGAACTGGAGCGGGAGATCCGCAAGACCGGCTTCTACAGGCAGAAATCCAAGGCCGTCAAGAACTTCGTCAGCTTTCTCATGGAGGAATATCAGGGCGACCTGGACAAGATGTGCACAGAAGACGGTCAAGAGCTCCGAGAGAAACTGCTCTCGGTCAAGGGCATCGGCCACGAGACCGCGGATTCCATACTCCTCTACGCCTGCATCAAACCCTTCTTCGTGGTGGACGCATACACCAGACGCGCCCTCAAGAGACTGGAACTGGCAGACAACGATGACTACGAGCAGATCAGAGACTTCTTCGAGACTTCCCTCCCCAAAGACGCAACTCTCTACAACGAATTCCACGCCCTCTGGGTAGAACTCGGCAAACGTCACTGCAAGACCAAACCACTCTGCGACCGCTGCCCTCTGAACGACATGTGCCCTTACCCGAGCAAAACTGAATAAATCCATAGCCCATTACCCCTCCCGATGCCCAAGAAGGTCCTTTTCCTGGACGCGTTCGGAACGCTTCTGTCAGGCGGCATGGAGTCCATCATCCGAGCCTGCGAGGAGATCGTGGACACGAACTCGCTCGACATGACGCCCAATGAATTCCTGATCGTCTGGGACGGTCACTACAAGGAGATCCTGGGGGGAGAGTTCATAACCCTATGGAGGGCGAACGAGGTCAGCCTCAAGAAGACGTACAGGGAGCTGGGCATAGAGGACGAGACCGAAGGCTACCTCAACAGGATGTACAAGAGCTGGTACCACGCGGAGCTCTACGACGATGCATCAGAAGCTCTCCCGAAGCTGGGATCCGTACCCAAGTGCATGGTATCCAACGCCGACGAGCATCTGCTGGACGTCGCGATGAAAAAGAACGGGCTGCATTTCGAGTACGCCGTGTCCTCGGAGAAGGCGAGAGGGTACAAACCCTATCCCAAGATATTCCAGTGCGCGCTGGAAGAGATCGGGTGCGAACCTGGAGAGGCTGTAATGGTGGGCGATTCTCAGACGAGCGATATCGTTGGCGCCAGGAGAATGGGCATTCCGGTCATCTGGATAAACAGGTTCGATGAAGAACGCAGAGAAGGTGTGCCGGAACCGGATTTCGAGGCGAAGGATATCGTGGGGATGGTGGAGATCCTCTCGGACAATGGCTTCTTCCAGATCGAAGACTGACCCACCAGATGGGCTCCCAGAATAAAGACTTAAATACGCTCGAACGATAGCGCAAACTGGTGAGGGAATTGGATAGAGATTTCGGAGGGGAGAGTGAGTATCGATACGAGAGCGGACCATCGAAACCGCCACCGTACCAATCTGGTCCGCCCAAGAAGAAACCGTCCAAAGCGATCATTTACGCGGGCATCCTGATCATAATCATCGGACTGGTCATCGCCGCCGTGCCGCTCATGACAAGGAGCATGAAGGACATCTCCAACGACTGGGTGGGAACCACTGAGGAAGGATACTACGGGTCATACTACGACGGGGACAGGGTATCCGTTGCTGGGGAGATAACCGGCGAGTTCTTGCTGGACGCCCAGAACGAAAGCGACCTGTACGCGATGGGATACAGATACTGTTACGAACTGGACAATGTCTGGGACGAATGCCCACTAGCTAAGGAGGATATGGGTGACGTGGGCGACAACGTGATGCTGAACTTGAGGCTCCGGATACTGACAATAGATGGAAATCCATACTGGTATTGGACGGTCACATCAGGTGCGAAAGAGGATAACACACCGTTCTATCTCGCCGCTGGGGCCACGATCATGTTGGGTACGTTCGTCGCAATTATCGGCGCGGTCAGGTGGAAGAACGCAGAGCGGGCGTATGCCAAGCCTTCAAGCACGTACTCCAGTACTCCTTCTCAGACATCGGTGTCAAGAGGCACCCCGCAACCAACCAGGTTGGAGAGGCAGAACATCTGCAGACACTGTTACTCGGAGATGCCGCTGGGAGATATCGTCTGCCCAAGCTGTGGAAAGTCCAAATTCGATAGAATCGACTGAATCGATGACTGGATGGACTGGTTCCCGTTCTACAACGTTTCTCCATTTGATAATGACATCTTTCCGCTTTAAATAGGCCATTCAGGAATTCGAAGCACAATGCCTTCCATGACAGTTGGAGAGAGGATAGTCCTTCATCTTTCACAGTACACCAGACACAAGGAGAGCTTTCAGTGCCCAGAGGAGGTCACTCAGATGGGTATCTCGACCAACTTGGGCATATCAAGAGCACACGCGGCCATAGAGCTCAAACGGCTCAAGGAGATGGGCGAGGTGGACGAGAGGGTGGCTCATGTCACCAAGGCCAAGACGAGAAGGAAGGTGTATTTCCTCAACCTGAGGGGAGAGAACAGGGCCAGGGAGATGCGGGACTACGCCAAGGAGAAGAAGGTAAGGATCGTGGACCCTGCAGGAGAGTTCGAGGTGGTGGACGGCCAGATGGCCATAAACGTCCTCAAGACCGATTTGAACCTGAGCGAGGCCAAGGCGTACGAGCTCGTGCTCACGAACGCGGAGATCGACCCTCAGGACTTCTCCAAGGTGGGAAAGCCAGCATCAACGGAGGAGGAGAAGGAAGAGGACTTCTTCGGAAGGGAGGGCGAGCTGGAGTACTTCGAGGACTGGTTCACTGGAATAGAGCCGAGGATCATGATGGTCCTGGGCATACCCGGAGTGGGCAAGACCCGGCTGGTCAAGAGGTTGGCCTTGAACTTCGACGGACCGCGGTTCTATCACTCGATCAAGGAATGGGACACGCCGGAGCTGGTGCTGGGTTCGTTGTCAGCGTTCCTGGAGACCCAGGGGAAGAAGGCGTTGAAGGCGAAGCTGGGTTCGATCATAGACTGGGACGATGTTGCCAGGATACTCAAGAGGGACCTCAGGGGATGCCTGCTGGTGTTCGATGACGTTCACAACTCACGGAAGCTGGAGACCTTTCTGGGCGTCTTCAAGGAAATGGACGGGTTCAAGGGCTGGGTCGTCGCGACCTCGAGGGCCAGGCCGTATTTCTACGACACGCGGGACACCCTCCTCCGCAGAAAGGTGGAGGAGTGCCAGCTGACCGGAGTTAATTATGAGGCGACCGAGAAGTTCGTCACTCATTCGGACCCGAAGGCCTCCAATAGATCGATAGAGAATATCTACGAAATGACAACAGGGCACCCCTTGTACCTGGAGTTCGTTCTGGCAAGGACGGAAAAGAAGGCCAGGACCGAGTTCGAGAACTACCTTCACGATCAAATGCTCTCAGAGCTCAGCGCAGTGGATGAGAACACCCTCAGAAGATTGTGCGTCCACAGGTATCCAGTGACCAAGGAGGCGGTCGAAGGCACCAACTCCATCGTCCTCAAGAACCTGACCAGGATGCTTCTGTTGACAGAAGAAGGGGAGACCTACTCGGTCAATCCCACGATCGGCGCCATCTTCTATTCCAGGATGGACGCCCAGCAGGGGAAGGAGGCCCACAGCATGGCCGCCGATTACCACCTCAAGACCGAGGACCACTTCGAGAGGCTGTACCACCTGGTGGAGGCGGGAAGATATCCTGAAGCGGCGCGCCTGTGCCTGAAGAAGGGAGAGAGCATGGCAGGAGACAACAAGGCCGAGGAGGTCCTCGAGCTCATCGAATTCCTGGGACCCAAGGTCAAGTACGCCAAGAGGTTGGAACAGCTCACCGACAAGATACGCGGAGAGACCCAAAAGGACTGATGAAAAATGACTGGCCAGAACCCTTATTTGCGAATTAGAAAGGCGTACAATAATTATTATATACTTGACTATCATACAAATCTGACCGTGGTGGTCAAAGAAGGATGGGATGATTGACTGGGTTTGCATCCTTATTAACACCTAATCGGAGGAAACAGGTATGAAAAGAACAGGATTTGCCAAGATCTTGGCATTGTGCATTATGCTTGTGACTGTTCTAGGGGTACTGCCCCTAGTCATGGCGGCAGACGACTGGGATAACAACAGCTTACAAGTTGAGATTCTTGACAACGGATACTCAACAGATTTCCGACCGGGTCCAGACTATTTCATTCCTGGGGATCCTGTTGAAATCAGGATATGGTGCGACGACAGTACACCCGACACACTCGAGGATGTCTTCGACATACTGATATTCGAAGATGGCCACCCAGTTCCTGTGGTCTTCGCCGATAAGGTGGGACACTTCAACGACGTCGTACTGGATGGAAACGGTGAGGCGGTCGTATCGTATGAATTGACCAAATCTCTGGCTGATGGATCCTACAATGTGTACGTAGGTCCTGATGATTGGTTCGACAATAGCGCAGTACCTTTCATCGGCGAGTATTGGGACATGACCCAATTCCACATACAGCTATACACGATTCAAGCCACGACTGACAGAACTGGATATGTTCCCGGCGACGATGTCACGGTCTTCTACTCTATCGTCTCCATCAAAGATGGTTCTTTGATAACGGAGGATGCGTACGATGGCTCTAGCTTCGACGGCCAGTGGAACGTTGAGTCTGGAGATGGCAAGACGACCGATGGACCAACGAGTTTCAGCGATTCCTCAGGGAATTTCGACTTCCAGATTTTCCCGCAGGGTTCCGTTACCTCTGATTACTACATCTACATCTACTTCAACGGAACATATGGTTCAACCAGGGAACAGGCAACTTGGTTACAGGCAAACGCACCAGGGCCAGATCACTTCACTGTTGGTGGCTTGGGCATGAGTGTCACCCTTGACAGAGCTCCGGCCGAATACCAGATCGACAGTGTTGTGAGAGTGACGGTTCAGGCATCTGTCGCTGGGTCCGGAGAACCTGACGCTAAGGTGAAGATAGAAGTTCTGGAAGGTACTGGAGTCACTGCGGATAAGATCAGCGGTTATGGCGGGACATTCCAATCGGACGCCTCTGGATACGTTGTCTACGCCTTCACCGTTGATGCATCAGATTTCGACGAAGACGAGACATACACAGTGAGAGTCAACGTCTCCAGACACCTGAAGGCTGCCGAGGCTGACGAAGTGTTTGACGTCCTTGCCGGAGGGAGAGTGATATCCGTCAAGATGGTATTCGACATGGAAGTCTACGCCAGCGGTGACACTATCAGAATAGATGTGGCAGCATCCTTGCCCGTAGGAGCAAGTGCCATCAGCGCATACTCGTACGAAGTGCATCGAAGCTGGTTTGGTGGCCCAATTGTGTGGCAGGAGGCCAGTGAAAGCAACTTCTTCAGCTACGAAGTACCGGACAGCTTCGAAGGGGAGCTGTACTTCATCGTCAAGGTCTACAACCCTGATGGTGACAGCGGACAAGACAGCGAAATGAAGAACGTTCATCACGCAATCCTCTTGATAAACGCTGACCCGGAGGAGTACGAGCCTGGAGATACGATTACAGCTGAGTTCGAACTTATCAGCAATCGCCTGGCCGGAATCGACGATCACAGCTTCTTCTACGTTGTCAAGGACAGCGGCGGCAGAATCGTCCTCGAAGGAGAGATTGTGACCTCAGAGAAAGTAGGTAGCTTTGAGTACACAGTTCCCGACGTACCCTCAGATAGGTACACCTTCACCATCAATGCCAACATACTCCTGGTCGTTGGCGACAACGACTACATGGTTTGGGTGAGTTCATCTGATGTCTGCGATCTAACGTCCGGCTATGATGTCGAAATCTGGGTCGACAATCCCACGTACTCGCCTGGCGATACGGTGACCATCCACTACGAGATCAAACCAAGAACAGACGAAGGACTGCCAGACAAATTCGTGTTCCAGTTCGGCATGTCCAACGGACCCGGGGAAACTTGGCAATCGGACTCGGCGAAAGGGAAGATCATCTATAGGCTTCCCGATGACATCAACGAAGGCGACATTCTGATCATGGTGCAAGTTGAGGACGGAGATGGCAATGGTGTCGGACAGGCCCTAGAAGTGCTTCACATCCAGGAAGGAGCAAGCGCACTGGAGTGGACCCGAGCACTGGACGTACCGTTGTTCTCTTGGATACTGCTGTTGTTGATCGTCCTGGCCATCATCTTCATGGTGTTCAGGAGACCGAGAGCACCAGCGCCAGAGAGGGCGCCAGCAGAGGCAGCGCCAGAGCCTGCAGTCGTGGAAGAGGAGATGGCTCCGATGGCACCAGAAGATGCATCCCCGCTTGCGATAAACTGCAAGTCATGCGGCGCGGAGATCGAGATAACGACGTCCAAGCGACCCATAGAAGTGATGTGCCCGTCCTGCGGCGAGACAGAAATGGTGGAGTAAAACCTCCACCTTATCTCTTTATTTTTCCCAAGGCTAGTTCAAGCCTTCTCAGTCCTTCTTCTAGCACTTCATCCTTTTTAGCGAAGGCCAACCTGAGGTGATTCTCTCCTGCCGGTCCGAAAGCGCTCCCGGGGATGACCAGTACATTGCTCTCGTCCAGTATGTGTTCAGAAAGCTCAGCCGATGGCACGTCGAACTCGTATTTGGGGAAGATGTAGAAGGTCCCCTCCGGCTTGGTACAGTCCAATCCGTCCATCGAGCTCAGCCTCTCGTGGACCAGATCGCGCAACCTGCGAAGCTCTTCCCTTGTATCGTCTATGAACGCCTGGGACCCCTGGAGGGCAGCCAGGCCACCTTTCTGTATGAACGGGGGCAAGCATGTCATGGTGTGCTCCTGCAGTCTGCCCAGAGCGTCCATCATGGAAGCGGGAGCGGTCAGCCAGCCTATGCGCCAGCCCGTCATCGAATATGTCTTTGAGAATCCGTTGACCGTGATGGTCCTGTCTGCCATGCCCTCCATCGAGGCGATCGAATGGTGCTCTCCATCGAACACCTGGTTCTCGTAGACCTCGTCGCTTATGACATAAATGTCATTGTCCTTGGCCAGGTCCCCGATCATTTCGAGCGTCTGTCTGGGGAACACGGAACCTGCAGGATTTGAAGGCGTGTTGAGTATGATGAGCTTGGTCTTCTCGTTTATCAGCCCTTTCAGGTCCTCTTCGTCGGGTAGGAAGTACCCTTTCTTGAGCTTGTAGAGCTTGGGCTTGCCCCCGACGGCGTGGACCATATCCTCGAACGATACCCAGCCCGGGTCCGGGATGAGGGCCTCTTCCCCGTTGTCCAGCAGGGCGACGCAGCTCAGGTATATCGCGAACTTGGCCGGCGTGACCAGGACGTTCTCGGGACCGCAGGGGATCCCGCTCTTCTCACGGCTGCATTTGGCGATCTCCTCCCTCAAAGCGGGAAGTCCTCTCGAGGGGCCGTACTTGGTCAACCCCTGATCCAGTGCCTTCTTGGCCGCGTCCACCACGAGTTCTGGCGTGGGATAGTCCATCTCTCCCAGCCCGAAGGATATCACGTCCTTTCCTTTGGCCCGCAAGTCAGCGGCCATGGCGGACAATCTGAGGGTTCCTGAAGGCTGGATAAAACTCATTCTTTCTGCGAACATGCATTTCAAACGATAAGGTAAGAGGGGTAAATGGTTTTTTCTGAACCTCTAGTGGTCGGAGAATGTGAGAGGAGATTCTAAGGCGAAATGCCGACGACCTTGATCTCGAAGGTCAGCGCCTTGCCGGCCAGGGGGTGGTTGAGATCGATCGTGACTTCTTCTTCGGATACATCAGTTATGACTGCGGGTACCTTGGCCCCGTTTGGAAGCTCTGTCAGCAGCATCATTCCGGCCTCCGGTTCCTCATCCAGAGGCATCTTGTCCCTGGGCACGGCCTTGATCAGTTGCGGGTTGTGTTCGCCGTAGGCATCGCTTGGTTCCAGCTTGAAGGTCTTGTCCTCACCCTCTTCCATTCCCATGACAGCTTCCTCGAAGCCCGCGATGACCTGCTGTGCGCCCACTTCGAACTCCAGCGGTTCGCCGTGCGCTTCAGAGCTGTCAAAGACCGTTCCGTCGTCCAGAGTTCCCTTGTACTCCAGCTTGACCTTATCTCCGCTTCCTACTGGCATTCTATTGACTCCTGGTCTCGCAAAGAACAAGCTGAAGACCCATTCTTGGCGAACAGCCCGCACTCAGGGCGGGCACATATAAGACTTCTGATATGGTTCGGATGGACGGTAATGCTCCGTCAAGCGTCCACCCTCCTATTTGTGCGAGAAGTATGCGACAATGGGATCTCCCTTGCTGTCGATCCTAACGAAGCCGAATCGCTCGAACTGGATGAGCTGACCCTCTTCAGTGTATTCCAGGTTCAGCTCCCCCTGACCTTTGACGACAGACCCGTCGGGCATCACGACCTCGACTGGAATGCGATCATAGAGCCACTGGATCTTGGGAATGTCATCCACCTGAAGTGAGACGAAATCCGACCTCTCGTCAAGTAGTATATTGCAGAAATCCTTCAACCGGACCTTCTCGCCCTTATGCGTATCGAAATCTTCCTTGGTTATGAACACCACGTCCCCTGCAGACAACTGCCTCATTCCCCTCTCCGGGAACTCTGGATGCAGTGGGATTTCCACCGATTCGATCTCTGGCAGACCGGTGATATCAAGTCGAACCGGGTCCGTTATGAAGAAGTACCTGGCCGCTTCGGCGTCAATGAGCTTCCGGTTCTCGGCGTACAGGTTCTCGGCAGGGACCTCGATGTCGGTGAGGCTCATCCCCAAGCTGAGAATGAAGCTCCTCACTGCCTCTGGCCTGATGCCCCTCCTCTCCAGCGACTGCATGGACCACGTCCTCGGATCCGATATTCCCGTCAACTCACCATTCTCTATCTTCCTTCTGATCTGGCTCTTGCTCAACTTGACGCCTTTGAGCCTCATCATTCCGTAATGAACGAACTCGGGTCCATCCAGACCCAGAGCATCCCATATCCACTTCTCCATCAGGTCCTCCATCACCAGCTCCTTTCCCCTCAATACATGGGTGACGCCCAGCTCGTAGTCGTCCACCGCCCAGGAGAGCTCCAGCATGGGCCACACACGGTATTTACCACCCACCCGCGGGTGCTCCCTCTCGGATATCCTCAGGAGGACCCTGTCCCTGAAAGCGGGATTCGGGTGCTGCATGTCCGTTTTGATCCTGACTATCGCCTCGCCCTCCCCGTACTTCCCTTCCAGCATCTTCTTCCAGTTCTCGAGGTTCTCTTCCGCGGAGGCACCCCGATGAGCGCATTCCTTCCCTTCGTTCCTGAAGGTCCTGAGGGTCTCAGATGAACACTCACAAACATATGCGTGACCTTCCCTGAGAAGCCTCTCTCCCCACTCGTAGAACAGGTCCATCCTGTCGGATTTGTAGAAGGTCTCGTGACATTCGACCTCGAGCCAGTCCAGTCCTTCCTTGATGTAATCATATGCTTCTGCTGTGGGAAGTTTCTCCTCTGATCCGATCGTATCGTCGTACACCAGCAGGAGCTTTCCGTTGTGCCTTTTGACGTACTCGTCGTTGAGAAGAACCATCCTGGCATTGCCGATATGCAGCGGGCCAGACGGGTACGGTGCCAGGCGCATGACCACATCACCCTTAACGTTGGGAAGGTCGGGCAGCGACAGGTCCCTCTCGACCTTGGGCTTCTCAAGAAGGCCGGGGTCGATCTTCTCCAGCTCCTCGGTCTGCTGTTCCAGTGTGAGGGCATTGACCTCTGCGACTATCTTCTCCGCCTGGGCGGTCACATCCTTCGCTTTTGACCTCAGTGATTTGTCCTCGGCCAGCACCTTGCCCACGACAGATTTGACGTTTGCCTCTCCGTCGAAGAAAACGGCGTTCTGGAGCGCATACTTCCGAATGAGAGAATCAAGGGACACGTTTGCGAAATGGGGATTGGGGTATTTAGGTATTGGTCGGAAATAGGGTCGAACGGCACCCAACATAAAGTTGTTATATCGATATCATATAATCCGGAAGGGTAGGGGAAACATGTCTCTGAAGGCATACATCGAGGCTTTTCCGGACATCGAGGTCATCGACGACGAAGTAAGCAGGAAGTTGGAGATGACCAAGATGCTGAAAGAGGACCCGACGAAGGCGATTCTATTAAACAACCTGGACGGCTACAGGGCCATCGGGAACCTCTGGGGTACCAGGGAGAGGATGGCAAAAGGTCTGGGCTGTGAGCAGGAGGAGATCACGGCAAACCTACTTGAGGCAATGAGGAACCCCATACCGCCAAAGATCGTAGACGAGTCACCTTTCTTCAAGAACCAGCTTACGGACTTCGACCTCACAGAATCCCCCATTCCAACATGGTTCCCGGAGGACGGAGGACCGTACATCACGTCCGGGATCGTCGTCGCGGAACTGGACGGAAAGAGGAACCTGTCGTACCACAGGTGCATGGTCATCGGGGAGAACAGGTTGGTTGCGAGGGTGGTGCCCAGGCATCTGTACGCGATGCACAAGGCCGCCAAGGAAAGGGGAGAGGAATTGGACATAGCCATAATCATCGGAGTTTGCCCTCACATCCTCATCCCGGCAGGAATGTCGGTTTCATATGACGCAGATGAACTGGAGATCGCCAGCGCCCTCAGGAAGAACACGGTGGGCCAGGAAGTTGACGCCATCAAGATAGAGAACGGCCTCACGGTGCCGGCATGGGCGGAGTACTGCTTCCAAGGAAGGTTGACAGACGAGACCGCCAAGGAGGGACCGTTTGCGGACATCACCGGGACGTACGATGTCATACGGGATGAGCCGGTCATTGAGATCGACAGGGTCTACCATACCGACGACCCCATATTCCACGCTCTCCTGCCGGGTGGTTACGAGCATTTCTACTTCATGGGCATGCCCAGGGAGCCGGTGATATACGAGGCTGTCAGCAAGGCGGTGGCCAAGGTCAATGGAGTTCGACTGACCGAAGGGGGATGCTGCTGGCTGCACGGAGTGGTCTCGATAGAGAAACACACGGAGGGGGACGCGAAGAACGCCATGCTGGCCGCGTTCGGGGCCCACCCGTCCATGAAGAAGGTCACCATAGTGGACAGCGACATAGACATCTACAATGACAGGGAAGTGGAATGGGCAAAGGCCACCAGGTTCCAGGCGCACAAGGACGTCATCCTTATAGAAGGCACCAAGGGCAGCTCGGTCGACCCCAGCAACGAAGGTCTCTCGACCAAGATGGGACTGGACGCCACAAAGCCCATAGGTGGAGAGGGGTTCGACAAGGCCAGCCTGGACTAGCCATTGTCATGTCGAGTAACGGCATATCAAACCTTTAAATATGGATACCCAAATAAGAGAGATTGTGGCATTTAGCAGGCGATTGTTGATACTGGTTTCTATTTCGGCAGTTCTCTTGTCAAGTTGCGCATGGCTCTTTCCGGAGGAATGCGAAGAACCATCGGTGACCAAGTTCGTGGATGGGCCACTGCTACATCCTCCGAACCCCGACGTATATGACGAGGCGCCGTTCGTCCAGACCTCCACCAGGGTGTACAGCCTGGCAACCAGGGCCGGTCCGGTAGAGAGGGTCGTGGTCCTGCTGATAGATTTCCCGGATGAATCGGCGTCGAAGACTCCCGGGAGCTTCAACGACCTTGTTTTCGGTTTGAGTACAAGGAGCATGTATGACTATTACAGGGAAGCCTCGTACGGCCAAACGTCGATCGTGGGCGATGTGAGTCTCGATTGGTATCGAAGCTCGAATCAGATAAGCGAGTACGCCGCGGATTCGAGCAGCGGTGTGGACGATCTCAACGGTCCCATATACAGACTGGTGACAGAGGCCGTCCAGCTTGCAGATGCTGATATAGATTTCTCCAATTACGATGAGGACGGGGACGGGTTCGTTGACCACTTGATCGTTGTCCATTCGGGCAACGGTCAGGAGACCCAGCCCACAGCCAATGCGATATGGTCGCATCACTGGGCGGTCGTGGACGCTGACACCTCAGCGCCAGGAAACCAGGAACTGATCACCAACGACGGTGTCCAGGTATACGGCTACACAATGCTCTCAGAGGATTCCCCGATGGGCGTGTTCGCGCACGAGTTCGGGCACGATTTGGGACTTCCAGACCTGTACGACACGGACGATTCCTCCGACGGGGTCGGCAACTGGGACATAATGGGCGGCGGTTCGTGGTTGGGGATACCTCAGGGCAGCCAGCCTGCCTTGTTCAGCGCCTACTCGAAGGTGAAGCTCGGATGGGTGGACCCTGTCGTGGTGGACGTGGCCTTGACCGACCAGGCGATACCTTCGGTCTGGGACAACCCAGTGATCTACAAACTGCCCATAGGCGATTTCGACGGGGAGTACTTCCTGGTGGAGAACAGGCAGCAACAGGGATACGACTCGAACCTTCCGGGATCGGGACTGCTCATCTGGCATGTGGACGAGAGCGTCCCGGACAACAGCGATGATAATCACAGGATGGTGGACCTGGAAGAAGCGGACGAGAGGGACGGCGATCATCCACTGGATGCATCGGATCCATGGTCGGACAGCAGGGACGGATTCGACCCTACATCGACGCCCAACAGCAACGCGTACGGCAACATCATGACAGGCTGGAGGGTGAAGAACATCGGCCCTTCGGGGGACCCGATGATCGCGGACCTTTCCAAACAGGTGATCGACGACGTCGTTGTCGTTTCCGTGGAAGTGGAGGGCTTCGTGGAATCGGGACAGAACGTGAACATCCGGGTGAACGTCAGCAACAGGGGAGCCAGGGACCAGGAGGATCTGCCGGTTAACCTAACGATATATCATCAGGACTGCGGCGAAGAGTTCGCGGTCGCGTGGGATGAGCAGGTCATCACCAGCCTTCAGCTGGAGGAGTACCAGAGACTTTCCTTCAATTACAGACCAACCCTCACTGGATTATACATACTGGAAGTGACCGCGGTGCTGAGGAATGACGAGATCCCGGAGGACAACGACAGATTCGCCCATTTCAATTCCAACCAACTCTTCTTCTGGGATGACGTGGAAAGCGGGAATCTGGGTTGGACCACCAACACCAGCGCCAACACATACAGGTGGGACAGGATAGACGAGTACCCCATAGGCAGCTACAGCCCGACGCACAGCTGGTATTTCGGCGTGCACGAGGGAACACCCTCTGCGGTCAACATGTCCGAGTTCACCTTGACATCTATGAACATCGGGATCCCCAGCGGCTCGGACGCGTACATAGTGATGCACCACAGGTACATCTTAGAGAGGCTGGTAGAGCTGGGAGGGCTCAGGCCTTCCGACCTGAAGTCCGACCGCGGCTCGCTTGAGATAACCGTGGACGGCACGAACTGGACCGAGATCGAGAGATGGGGAGCGTTCCCGGGTGACGGGGTGCAGTACAACTGGGGGACCGAGTCCTTCGATATTACCGGTTATCTTCAGCCAGGTGCGAACATCATCAAACTGAGATACAAGCTGGCGTCCGTGGATTCACCCGTGGGCGAGGGGTGGTGGTTGGACGACATAGCAGTGGTTGCCGAGGAGCCTCGGTACGGACTTGTTTTCAAGGTCTACGATCAAGAAAAGACGGTGGAGCCTGGTTCGATAGCGACCTTCCTGTTCAAAGTGGTCAACGTGGGGGACTACGAGGATGACATCAGGATAAGCGCCAAGGACCTTCCGACGGACTGGAACTACGCCATCAGCGAGAACGCCTCCCTGGTCGGGTACGAGAGGCTGGACATGGCGCTGGGAGTGGACGAATATGCTCTCTTGTATGTGAAGGTGCAGACCCTTTCGTCCTCGGAGAGGGGCAGCAGGTACAACCTCACCGCCACGGCAAGGTCGCTGACGGACAGCGACATAGACCACGAGGTCAACTTGACGGTGGCAATCGCATCAACGCTGTTCGACATTACACTGGGTGATCTCTGTTTCATTGGAATTCTACTTCTGATTTTGGTGCTGCCGATAGCGTTCGTGGTGGACTACCTGCGCAAGACAAGGAAGGGTTATTAGGTCGGTCTCGCATTGACCTGACGTGTTTGTAGAGCATCCACTTCTTAAGCCTGATACCATCGAGATACGGGACTACCAGGTCAGCATTGCTCAGTCCTGTATGAAGCGGTCCACTCTAGTGGTCCTGCCCACCGGGATGGGAAAGACGATCATCGCCTTGGAGGTGATTGCGGGGGTCTTGAAAAGGGAAGGAGGGAGGATACTCTTTCTGGCGCCTACGAAGCCCTTGGTGGAACAGCACTGCGCGACCCTGAGGGAGCTGTTGCTGAAGGACGATATTGCCATCTTCACAGGGGAGGTCAAGCCCGAGGAAAGGGAGGCGCTTTGGGCGGAGAACAAGATAATAACATCCACACCGCAGGTCATAAGGAACGATCTGGAAGCCGGCAGGATAACGCTGGACGACGTCTCGCTGATAGTATTCGACGAGACCCACAGAGCAGTCGGAGATTACGCGTACGTCAACATCGGCGATGTCCACAAGGAGCAGAACGGACTGGTCATGGGCATCACAGCTTCTCCCGGAAGCAGCGCCAAGAAGATACTGGAAGTGTGCGAGAACGTTGGGATAACGAGCGTTGAGATCAGGACGGAGTACGACCCGGACGTGGTCAACTACGTGCACGAGATCTCGGTGGACTGGCTGAGGGTGGAAGTTCCGGAGGAGCTGAGGTTCGTCATAGACCTGCTGAACAAGGCGAAGAACGACCAGGTGAAGAAGCTGAGAAGCTGGGGATATCTGAAGAAGGGCAGGCCGATGGTAACCACGAAGGAACTGCTGGCGGTCGGGAACAGGGTGCAGGCCGAGCTCAGGGGGGGTGTGAAGAGATACCAGACCTATCAAGCTGCGACGGCCCAGGCCATGGCCATGAAGATCAACCACGCGATAGAGCTGGCCGAGACACAGGGAGCGGAATCGCTGCGGGCGTACTTCGAGCGGATGAAGAAGGAGACCAGGTCGAAGGATGCATCAAAGGCGTCCAAGCAGGTCCTCAAGCTGGTGAACGTGGACAAGGCGATGCGCGCGTGCAGAGCGATAAAATTGGAAGAGCCGAAGATGGGGAAGATACTCGACATAGTGAAGAACCAGTTCAAGCAGAAGCGGGACTCCAGGGTCATAGTGTTCACGCACTTCAGGGACACGTCGGAGATGGTCACCAAGAGATTGAGAGAATTGGATGGGGTAAGGCCGGTGCGGTTCGTCGGTCAGGCAACGAGAGGCACGGACAAGGGACTCAGCCAGAAGGAGCAGGTGGAGATCATAGAGAACTTCAAGAAGGGCACTCACAACGTGCTGGTGGCCACGAGCGTGGCCGAGGAAGGTCTGGACATCCCGTCAACGGACATGGTGATATTCTACGAGTCGGTGCCGTCAGAGATAAGAACGATCCAGAGGAGAGGGAGAACTGGAAGGAAGATGCCAGGCAAGGTTGTTGTGCTGGGATCCAAGGCAACCAGGGACGAGGCCTATTTCTACTCGGCGAAGAGAAAGGAAGCGGCAATGCACAAGAACCTGGCGAAGCTCAGGAAGGAGCTCAAGCAGATGATATTCGTGGGGGAGCCAGGCAAGAAGGCGTTCGAGACGATTGACGAGTCCGAGAGAGGATATGAATCCCTCAAAGAGATATTCGGCGGAGAGGAAGCTCCGAGCAAAGTGGTCTCCAAGAAGAAGGGGCAGACGACAATGAAGGATTTTGACAAGTAGGCTTTGCTAAACACTTAAGTCGAGAAATGCGTTTTCTGAGATGTCATGACACGTAAAGGGGGTCCGGAGGAACATAATCTCGATGATCTACCACCGATACTGGAACCTATTCCAAAGAAGGGGTTGACGGTCAAGGAACTGGTCGAGAACTACGGCGGGATGGCGTTCAATGCCAGGAGGCTCGCGAGGGCGGCGAACATCTGGTTGAGAGCGGTGAAGGACGAGGATACCAGGATCTACTTCACATTCGCGGGGGCGATGGTTCCCGCAGGCCTGAGGATGGTGGTTGCGGAGGCCATGAAGGAGGGAATGATCGACGCGATAGCGACGACCGGGGCCAACATGTCCCACGATGGTCTGCAAGCGTTCAACATGCCACATAAGAGGGGGTCGGAAGAGGCGGACGACTCTGTTCTGAGGGACGAGAAGATATTGAGGATCCACGACGTGTTCATACCTAGAAAGGAATGGGACGCGTACGATAAATGGCTGGAGGACGTCTTCTATCTGGAATTGGCGGACCGGCTGAGAGGGGAAGAGCCTGGTCAAGGGAATTCGGTGATGATAACCCCGAAGGACTTCTTCCACGACCTGGGCAAGTTCTTCGCAGAAGAAAGGGGAGATGATGGGATTCTGGCAACTGCATACAGGGAAGGTGTTCCTATCTTCTGTCCGGCGTTCACGGATTGTACTTACGGCGTCACGTTGGAGGTCTCCAACAGGTTGCACATATCCAAGAAAGGGTATACCCTGAAGATCGATCAGACAGGAGGGTTCTCACAGCTTGTTGATGACATGGCGAACGCCAAGAAGAGGGCAGTGGTAGTTGTTGGTGGAGGCTCGCCCAAGAACTTCGTTTTCCAGACGAGCGAAGCACTGGCAGAAAGGGGATTGGTAGATGTTCTACCCCTGTCAGAAGAGCAGAAAGAAGGATTCCACTACGCTATTCAAATCTCGACGGACATGCCGCAGTGGGGTGGTTTGAGCGGGGCCACTTTGAAAGAAGCGATTAGCTGGAAGAAAGTGGACACGGAAGCGAGAAGATGTGTTGTGTATTGTGATGCGACGATTGCGTTGCCGCTGATAGTCCAATATGTTCTAGACTCCAAATAGACGGATAGCCAACATCCCCACCTCCCCCATTACCCTTAAATACTCATTCTATTATCTGTAAGACTCCGACCAGGATGTACTGAAATGGCACGAGGTCTACACGCTGCAAGGCAGCTGAGCAGGAACCGCCAGAAGTATCGGTGGAGCGACCGCTATTACAAGAGAAGGATGCTGAAGCTCCGCCAGAAGTCCGACCCGCTCGAGGGCTCGGCCCAAGGCAAAGGCATCGTCCTGGAGAAGGTGGGCATCGAGGCAAAGCAGCCCAACTCAGCGATCAGGAAGTGCGTGAAGATACAGCTCATAAAGAACGGAAGGCAGATAACGGCTTTTTGCGTCGGAGACGGCGCGATCAATTTCATAGACGAGCATGACGAGGTCATGGTAGAAGGGATCGGAGGGAGCAAGGGGCGTTCGTACGGGGACATTCCTGGCGTCCGCTTCAAGGTTATTCAGGTGAACGGCGTCTCTCTCGACGAGATGGTCCGGGGAAGGAAGGAGAAGCCCGTAAGGTGAGGGTGACAGATGGCGAAGAAGAAGGAAGAAGAGGTTGCCCCTGCCAAGGAGAAGAAAACGGCCAAGAAGACCACTGCAAAGAAGACCGCTCCTAAGAAGACTGTCGCAAAGAAAGCGCCAGCGAAGAAAGTTGCCCCGAAAAAGGCTCCGGCCAAGAAGGCAATGGCCAAGAAGGCGCCAGCGAAGAAGGCACCGGCGAAGAAAGCTGCTCCTAAGAAGACTGTCGCAAAGAAAGCGCCAGCGAAGAAGGTTGCTCCCAAGAAAGCACCGGCGAAGAAGGTCAAAGAAGAAGAGCCTCCTGCTGAGCCTAAGAAAGAGGTCACCCCCGAGGTACCAGAACCTCCTGCACCTGAACCCGAAGTGGAGGCACCTCCAGAACCAGCAGTGGAAGTACCTCCTCCACCGCCGGAAGAACCGAAGGCGGAGGAAACCCCGAAGCCAGAGGAAGAGATACCAGAACCCCCAAAGGAAGAGGTTGCTCCTAAACCCGAGAAGGCTGAACCACCCGCAAAGGAACCCTCGGAACCCAAACCCGGGGAAGAGAAACCTCCCGAGCCAGCCCCTGAAGCCGAGAAACCGCCCGAAAAGAAACCTCCTGTAAAGAAGCCTCCGGTAGAGGACGTCCCCCTGTTGTTCGACACGTGGGACTTCACCGAGGTGGAGGTGGAGGACATGGGCCTCAGAAGGTACATCAATCTCACACCGATCTACATCCCCCACACTGGAGCCAAACACGCCAACAAGAGGTTCGGAAGGGAGAAGGTCAACATCGTCGAGAGGCTTATCAACAACACTATGCGCACCGAGAGGTTCACCGGGAAGAAGTCCAAAGCATTTATGGCCGTCAGAAGGGCGTTCGAGATAATCCAGAAGAAATCAAAGACCAATCCCATTCAAGTGCTCGTGTATGCCCTCCAGAACGCCGCACCCAGGGAGGAGATCACCCGTCTAAGGTTCGGCGGAATATCCGTCCCGAGGGCGGTGGACATCGCACCATCGAGAAGGCTGGACTTGGCGATAAGGAACATCTGCAAGGGCGCTGTCGCTTCCACCCACAAGAACAAGAAGCCGATCGAGGCGTGCCTGGCTGACGAGATACTCATGGCGGCAAATGAGGACATCTCATCATTCTCAATCTCAAGGAAGGAAGAACTGGAGAGGGTTGCTGTTTCCGCACGTTAATCTGGTGATTTGATGGGCCGAAAGGAAGACAACATAAAGAAAGCTCAGAAACTGATGAGAAAGACCGAGTTCATTCGGAACATTGGCACCGCGGCGCACATCGACCATGGTAAGACCACTCTGTCCGACAATCTGATCGCCGGAGCGGGCATGATGTCCGAGGAACTGGCCGGAAAGCAACTTCTTCTGGACTACGACGAGCAGGAGCAGGCGAGAGGCATCACCATCAACGCGGCCAACGCGTCCATGGTGCACGAGTTCGAGGGAAAGGAATATCTGATAAATCTAATCGACACCCCGGGTCACGTGGACTTCGGCGGTGACGTTACCAGGGCCATGAGGGCCATTGACGGCTGCATCATCGTCGTATGCGCGGTGGAAGGGGTCATGCCCCAGACCGAGACGGTCATCAGGCAGGCGTTGAAGGAGAAGGTCAAGCCGGTGCTATTCATCAACAAGGTGGACAGGCTCATCAACGAGCTGAAGGTGGACCCAGAGGAGATGGAGAACCGGTTCTTCAAGATAATCACAGAAGTGAACGACAGGATCAGGAAGCTCGCACCGGAGGACATGAAGCAGGACTGGCAGGTCAAGGTGGAAGATGGCTCGGTTGCGTTCGGTTCGGCATACTACAACTGGGCGATATCGGTGCCGTTCATGGCGGAGACGGGGATCACGTTCAAGGGCATTTACGACTACCTCAAGAACGACGACCAGAAGACACTGGCCAAGAGGTCGCCCATTCACAAGATCATACTGGACATAGCAGTGGACCACTGTCCCAATCCCCTGGAGGCCCAGAAACTGAGGGTA
>JAUVHO010000091.1 GCA_030593295.1 Methanomassiliicoccales archaeon
CATAGCTACAGCCGTAGTTGTCATCCCGTAGCTAGCTGTCCAAAGCAACAGACACACTCGCAAATAGTGTCCCGATTAGTCCAACTCTTGCACCCTTCCAGTTTAGAAACACTTAATAGTCCATCAACCCATATACACCCAGAGGAGGTGGGGTTATTTGACCGCTCCTATTGCGACGAAAATATTTTTCTCTTAGCACCGTATGTGAACGCTTTGGAATTTCCACTACCCTGACGGTGCTGGATGATGATGGCGGCCAACCACCGTCACGTTCATTTTCTGAATACCCTGAACTAGAAGAAATCTAGATATAGCCAGTCAGCGTTGAAGTAGTGTGATTAGGAAGGCAACCTCTGAGGACATGCCCATTCTTCTTGAGATGGAAAAACGTTGCTTCACGGATAGGGCCTACGTGAGAGAACAGATTGAGTGGTTCCTTAACAGTACGCATGCGGTTACCTTTCTCTCCTTCAAGGAGAATGGGGTGGTTGGGTCAGTGATGTTGTCCTTGAGGGGCAAGCGAGGAAAGGTGGTATCGGTCGGAGTGCTGCCGGAGCGGAGGGGGCAGGGCATAGGCAGGGAGCTCATGTACCGTTCGGAGAAGTGGTTCGCTGATTCAGGCATTCAGGAAGTGGAGCTTGAGGTGAGTGTCCACAATCACGAGGCGGCGAAGATGTATTCGGACCTTGGCTACAGGACGGTTAGGATACTGAAGAAATACTACCACGGGAAAGAGGACGCCTATCTGATGAGGAAGAAGCTTCCGAAGGTGAAGTGAGGGGATGTATGGCGTAGTCGTTTGTTCGAGATGCAGGAAGGCCACAGGCGTGGACCTCAGGAACAGGACGGCAAGATGTCAGTGCGGGAACCAGATTCAACTGAAAGAAGCGAAGAAGTTCTTCGAATCCGACAGCCAGAGGGAGATCGCCGCTGCCGGGGGCAGGCTCAACGCGGAGCTCAGTGGGGGGACGGAGGAATGGGAGAAGATCGCCGGAAAATCGGATACGGTTGATACGGACGACCCCTATTCCGAGATAGTTGTCAGTGCATCATCGGTGACCGACCGGAAAGAGAAGTTGACAATAGCTGTCAGAGGTCTCTCGGACGCTCTGGGCGGTTTCACAATGGAAGACCTCGAAAAAGTCCTGCAGAGCCTTGGAATGAAGAACGCGGAGGATTGCCTGCATCTCCTGCTCGAGGAGAACATCATCTACGAGCCGAGGAAGAACGTCTTTCGCGCCGTCTGATGAGCATTCTCCGAATTATCAGAAGGACAATGATGGCAATCGGTATTATCAAGAGCCATTCCAATCCGTGAACCGGCCCACCGTCACTGCCCAGCTTCATCGTGATGGTCCCTGAAGGATGGTATCCCAAGTCGATGTAGTCATCGCTGATTTCTGGAGTGCCAGATCCTTTGATGTACGAGTATGAGAAGTAGTAGTCCGTAAGATGGTCCTCGTTCCCATCGGACCTGAACTCGGAGAACCTGTTCGCTCCACGTATGAGGAATTCATCATTGACCATATCGATGGTGGCGTTGACGCC
>JAUVHO010000050.1 GCA_030593295.1 Methanomassiliicoccales archaeon
TAGAATCTTCTTGCTGGTTTGTGCTTCTGAAAGCATTCCCTGCAGTAAACAGGCTTACCTTGCGTAGGTTTGAACGGTACTTCACATTCCTGCTTGCAGTCAGAGCACGTTGCTTTGTGCATTTCTCTTGGTCCTCTATCACCATATCCCATATTCTTACTCTCCATAACGACCAGCAAAAGTCAATTGTGAACCTGACGTTACGCGTCTTGGAAGAAGCGGAGCGACAATTCTATACCTTGACAATTCCAATCGGTTATTAGCGGGAGAGAGTGTTATCACGTATTTAGCCTTTGTTCCACGGTCTGAATCCCACGTTCTTTGGACGGGAGGTCAATGCTGCTCTCAGGGTCGAAGGAATCGGTCTCTTTGGCAAACCGTACCGATTGGTCTTGCAGGAAACTGATGTGCTGGAGGCAGAGTATCCATATTGGATTGAGGCGGCTGAAGATACCTGCTGGCTTACCCCCAACTGATGGAAGACACTTCTAAACGCTCGTCACACTCTTCATAGAAAAAGCCCTGGGATTTGTCGTGATTGATGGCTTTTGCCAAGCACAGTCAAATGAATACTCTCTCCCAAACCTACGACCCAAGCCCTTATGTCGTAGATGATAATGAAGGACGACCTTTTCGGAACCATAACTCCGTACTACCTACACAAATAATCTATGAACTTGTTCAGAGGCATCCCGTCCTCCCATCTGAGAATATGATGACCCATGGCACTCTTTTCGATCTTCGGTATCCTGTTGTACATGAGCTTCAGCCTGCCTTTCACTCCGTCCACTTCCAGAGCGAATATCCTCCACGAATCTCCCCTCTGCCTCTTGAGCCTGTATGCATAAAGCGGGAAAAGACCCGCCCTGTCACATTCGCCGATCATCCATTTCGCTTGATCCTGGTTCCTGACGCTCTTGCTGAACCTGAGGGTCTTGCTCTTGGAACTCTTAACTTCAATCGGAAAAGAAACATCTCCTCTCAACGCGACGAGGTCGAAACCCATGGACCCGGCTGCCCTGGAGACCACGAACGGCTTGTCAAGGATCTTCAGATAGGACTCCTTCTCGGTCTCATCGCAGCTTCTTGTCGCCTTCCCAATGACATCCAAGTCGCCATGCAAAATGTGTTTCAGCTCTCTCTCGTATGTCCCGCCTGCCACAATAGGGGTATCGCATGCAAGAATTATATGCCTTTCGAATGATGAGATGACTGAGACGATGACCCGGTAAGATACATTTCCTTGAACTCCCCGAATCTGTTGTCTGCAATGGCCTTCCTGGAATCATCTACCAGACTTATCACGGTTCGGAGGTTGTGAATGGAAAGCAATCTATAGGCCAGCATTTCCTTTTCCTTGTAAAGGTGATACAGGTATGAAGCGGTGTAGTTCCTGCAAGTGAAACAGTCGCAAGCTTCTCCCAGGGGTTCTTTCTTTCCGTGGAATTCCCGCTTCCTGATGTCGAACTTGCCGTTCGGGGTGTAGAACGTACCGTGCCTTGCGTTCCTCGTCGGAAAGGCGCTGTCGAAGATATCGATCCCGTGGGAAATGGATTCCAGTATCTCTGCTAATGATCCGACGCCCATCAAGTGCCTTGGCCTATCACTCGGTAGGTTGGACAGGGAGACATCGACGGCCGAGTACATCTCCTCTCTTGATTCACCGATGGAAAGCCCTCCGATGCCGAACCCATCGAACGGCATGCCCGAAAGATCTTCCGAACTGCGCTTCCGCAGGTCAGAATCGGATCCTCCTTGGACGATGCCGTAGACCTGCTGGTCGTCACCTTTTGCTTCCAGACATCTTTGAGCCCAGTCCTTGGTCCTTTTCACAGAGACCTCAAGACGTTCCTGAGTCGATGGGTGCGGGGGACAATCATCGAGAACGAACGCAACGTCGGTTCCCAGAACAGAATGTACTTGCATGCAGACTTCGGGAGAATACAGAAGCATCTGTCCATCGATGGGCGACTTGAGCAAGAAACCTTCATCGGATATCTTGAAATTGAAGTCCTTTCTGATGATCTGGAACCCACCGCTGTCCGAGAAGATAGGTCCGTCCCACCTCATGAATAAGTGCAATCCTCCCGCGTTCTCAACAGCCTCCAATCCCCTGAGCCAGAGGTGGAAACCGTTTGCAATGAGCCCGTTTGCACCCAGTTCCTCAAGATCGCGGATGTCAAGGGTCTTGACCGCCCCTTTGGTGGCCACAGGAAGAAAGGCGGGCGTCTTCAGATTCCCATGTGATGTCTCCACAGAACCCGCTCTGGCCCTGGAGTTCTCATCCTTCTTCTCAACACGGAACATCTCATCACCTGAAGACCAGCATAGCATCTCCGAAACTGTAGAACCGGTATCCGAGCCTGACCGCTTCATCATACGCGCCAAACAACCTCTCTTTTCCGGCAAAGGCCGACACCAGTAAGAGCAGAGAGGACTTGGGCAAGTGGAAGTTGGTCACAAGGACATCCACACCCGACTTGAACTCGAATGGAGGATAGATGAACAGATCGCTCCATCCCTCGTATCCCTGGACATCGCCTCCTCTGGAAGCGGTTTCAAGAGCTTTGAAGGACGTGGTTCCGACCGCGACCACCTTCTTCCCATTCTGTGATGCTTCCCGGATCGCGGAGGCGGTTCCTTCTGGCACATGAACATATTCTTCCTCCATTCTGTGATCCTCGATGTTGTCTGTCCGTATGGGAAGGAAAGTGCCGGGGCTTACGTGCAGGGTGATGGAGGCGATCACTATTCCCTTCTGTTTCAGAGAGAACAGCAGTTCGTCGGTGAAGTGGAGGCCTGCAGTGGGCGCCGCTATGGAACCGTCCTTGTCCGCATATGTGGTCTGATAGTCGCTGGCATCAACAAGATCGTTCTTGATGTACGGTGGAATGGGCATTTGACCTTCGGTCCGGAGGAAGGACTCAAAATCATCAATGTTAAAGGCAACAACGCATCTCCCATCCTGTTTCTCGTACACGATAGCGCTGGTAATGCCGAAAAGAAGCTCTGTACCCTCCCTCACCCTTCCCTTTACCAGACATTCCCACATCCCATTCTCGAGTTGGCTTATGAGAAGCAGTTCGATCCTCCCACCGGTGGCCTTCTTCCCCTTGAGCCTGGCGGGAATGACCTTAGAGTCGTTTATGACGACCGTGTCGCCTTCGTCCAGCAAGTCAACGAGATCAGAGAAGACCGCGTTATCAATTGCCCTTTCCTTGAGAACCATCATCCGGGCCGAATCCCTGGGCTTCACCGGGGACTGGGCTATCAGTTCTGGAGGCAGATCGTAGTCAAATTCGGAGAGCTTCATCTGGGAGTGAATGTAAGTCGAAGAAAAACAATTTTCTATTTGAGGACCTTCTTGGCCTTCTTCTCGTCATCCACTGCGACGGCGAGCTCTGTCTTACCACCCCTCTTCCCGATGATATACAAGGATTCGACGTTCACCTGAGCTCGAGCAAGTCGCTTGGCTATCTTGGCAAGCTCACCTGGCCTGTCAAGGAGTTCGACCAAGATGACTCCATTCTGTTCAAAATCGAAGCCTGCGGTTTTCAGGGCCTTCTGGGCGGTAGAAGTATCATTGGTGACTATCCTCAAGAACGGCGTATCCGAGCCCGATTCGCTGGTTATTGCCTTGATGTTCACAGCACGGGTAGCCAGCGCCTCCGTGACCCGAGCGAGTTCCCCTGGTTTGTTAGAAAGATAGACTTTGAATTCGTGCAAGCATTCACCCCTACCTCAGGACCATCGTCTATGTTTCATATAACCCTTTTCCCTTTGAATCAAGGCGAGGGTTGGTGCGGGAATATCAGACGCCGGGAGATCCCACCGAGCCGTCTGGGGCGGTTTCCAGGAACTCGGTCCATCCATATGCTTTCAGACCCATCGCAAAGACAGGGATGCTGACCAGAGTGAGGATTATCTTGAATATGGTCACAGAGGCAATGCTCCCAAGAAGACCCTCGGTGGAGAAGACCCCCGCAAATGCTATCGTGTGGAAAAGGACAGTGTCAATGGTCATCACCAGAATCAGGATGATCCCGTACCTTGCCCAGAGATTCCACTTCCATCTGTGATAAAGGTAATTGTTGAGGTACATCGCGACAACGAAGGCGATTACGCTACCGATGACGATCCTCACCTCGATGCTCGTGAGATGGGAGAAGGTCGTGGCCAGTGAACCGCCAACGGCGCCGAATCCGCGAACAGTTGCATCCGGCACAATGAGTTCCAGATACAGATTGATGAGGAGCAGCACATTGGCAATGAGCCCCGCGGCGATTATCTTCCAGCCCTCCCTCCTGCCTTCCTTCTCGTTGATTATGTTGGCGACCACGAAGATGGCCAGGTACGCGAACACTCCAGCGGGAACCAGGTCGTATGGTTCCGGTAAGAGCGGGAACGATCCGATCCTGATGGCGGTGAATATCTGAGCAGCCACGTACAAAGCCCCGATCGAGGCATAGAGAATCTCCTTCCTCATGTAATCCCCTCCTTCCAGAAAGCGAGTTGCGAATTAAAACTCTTTCATCCTCCCTTCTACTGCTTCGGTGTTGAAAAAGATTCTTAAACGAGAATCGCATTAGCTCAGATTGGAGATTTTATGGCGGCCAAGCGGATTAGCACGGGTGTAAAGGGACTTGATGAGAGGATGGAGGGAGGCGTTCCAGAGAAATGGGTGTCGCTGATTTGTGGGCGAGCCGGGACAATGAAGTCCACTCTCGCTTACAACATACTCTTCAACGCGGCGAAGAACGAGGGAAGGAGAGGCATCTATATCACTCTTGAACAGAACAGGCAGAGCCTGGTCGACCACATGGTGAAGATCGGAATGGATCCCAGGGAAATCACCGGCGAGGGCGGCATAATCATAGTTGACATGGCACGGTTGAGAAAGGAGATGGACAAGAAGGAGATCGAAGGGGACGTCAACTGGCCACAATCGGTCCTGACCACCGTCAGCAACTACAAGATGAAATACGGATGCAACATCTTCGTCCTGGACTCGATGGCCGCGCTGTACTCTATTACAGATATCAAGAACCCCAGAAGCGAGTTGTTCATGTTCTTCGATAAGTTGAGGGAACTGGACATCACCACTTTTCTGGTCTCCGAGATGTTCGAACCTGACAAGCTCTATTTCGGGCAGTACGGAGTGGAGGATTTCCTCTCGGACGGCATATTCCATCTGGAGATGGAGAGGCAGGAAAGGACCGTGAACCTCTACCTCGCTGTGGTCAAGATGAGGATGACCAAGCATGACAGGGCGTACTATCCGTTGATAGTCGAGCACGGCGGACTGGAGATTGTCACGGACTAGGCTCACCATGAGGGTCGTTGTTGCTGTCACTGGGGCTTCTGGTATTGACTATGCCGTGACCCTTCTGAAGACTCTCCGAGAAGAGAAGATATTGATAGTCTCCGAGCACGGTAAGAGACTGATCGAAATCGAATCCGCTCTCTCGCTGGATGAGATAGAGGCCATGGCGAATGTCAGGTACGATGACAACGATCTAGAGGCCGCCATATCATCTGGCAGCAACGAATTCGACGCAATGGTAATCGTGCCGTGTTCCATGTCGACCCTGTCCAAGGTCGCGTGCGGGATTGCAGACACTCTGATAACGAGGACCGCATCCGTCGCACTGAAAGAGGATCGCAAGCTCATCTTGGTCCCAAGAGAGACCCCCCTGTCCAAGATCCACATAGACAATATGAGCAAGTTGAAGGATGCTGGTGCGGTCATACTACCGGCGATGCCGGCGTTCTACACAAAGCCCAAAACAATCCAGGACATGGTGAACTTCATCACAGGGAAAATCACGGAATCGCTCGGACTGGACCATCAGCTGTACGAGAAGTGGGAATGATCATTGTTCTATCTCATCGTCAATCTCGATCACGGTAACGCTGAAGCCTTGCTTTTCGGCCTCCTCCTTGAACTCCAACGGGTCCGCCTGGATCTCTGGAAATGTGTTGTAATGCATGGGGATCGCGACCTTGGGCTGAATCGTCTTCAGTGCCTCGATCGCTTCTTCTATGTTCATGGTGAAATGCCCCCCAATGGGGACGAACAGGATGTCCACGTTCTCTATTCTTGATACGCCGTCGATGTAGGTATCGCCAAGATGCGCTATCCTCTTCCCCTCGAACTCGAACACATAGCCGGTCGGATATCCGCTCTGATGGTGACTGGCGGAGATCATCTCAATGGGGATGCCCATGACGTCGATCTTGTCCCCTATCTTCATCTCGATCTTGTTGGGATAGTCGCAGTTCGGAGGGCAGACCTTGGGACAATTGAATCTGGCAGCATCCACACCGTGATCGAAATGCTCATGGGTGACAAGGACCAGGTCCGGCATTCCAGAGTAGTCCGGAGCGGTGTCATTTCCTTCGAAGTAAGGGTCGATCAGAATCGTCTTTCCGTTGCTGAGTTCAAAACACGCGTGGCTCAGGTATTTTATCTTCAACCTCACACCCCGGTTGGCTATCCTGTGTTGGATATTTGGTATTTTCGTTGGGTCCTACGAGGTCGGCAACCGAACAGAAGCGTTTATGCGGTCATTGTGCCATGCGCTCGGACACCAAGTCCCAGTGAGGCCTATCGATGGAACCGCCTGACATTGACCACACCTACTACGACGGAAGGCATTACCACAATCGGTATCAGGTGATCAAAGAGGATATTCCGTTCTGGATACGGAGGGTGAAAGAGTTCGGAGAACCAGTTCTGGAGTTGGCAGTTGGGACAGGGAGAGTTTCAATCCCGCTGGCAAAGGAGGGATTTCAGGTCACTGGAATCGATGTCTCCGATTCGATGATGACCGAAGGGAGAAGAAGAGCATCAGAAGCCGGCGCGGAAGTGGAATGGGTCGAAGGCGATATCAGGAATTTCCAATTGGGCAAGAAGTTCAACACGATAATCTTCCCCTTGAACACGGTATGTCATTTCTTGGACCTCAGGGATCTGGAAGCGTGCTTGTCCTGTGTGAAGGAGCACCTAGCTCAGAAGGGCAGGTTCATCGTTGACGCCATAGTCCCGAGCGCGGAGAGACTTGCCAGAGATCCTGATGAGAGGTTCTTCAACTCGGAGTATCCGGACCCCGATGGGGGAGGGATAGTCAAGGTCTACGAGAGCAACAGGTACGACCCAGCATCCCAGATCAACCACGTCAAGTTCTACTACCAGATCCCGGGACGGTCGGAAGAGATCGTTGAAGAGCTCAACATGAGGATGTACTTCCCTGAGGAGCTGGACGCTTTGCTGAAGTACAACGGTTTTGGGGTCGATGCGAAGTATGGGGACTACGATGACGCCCCTTTTGGGCCTGTGTCTCCGAAGCAGATGATAGTCTGTGGTCTGCCCGAATGAGGCAATCTCAAATACCCTCGATGTCTTGATGTGCTTCTGGGTATGAACCATGACCGACATCAGGATAAGACAATACAAGCAATCTGATCTTGAATCTTGCAGAACGCTTTGGGTTGATTTGACCCAACGTCACAGGGACATCTACGGGGACTCGACCATTGGTGGAAAGGACCCCGGACGGTACTTTGATGAACATCTGGCCAGGGTCGGTGAACGAAACATCTGGGTGGCTGAGAGTGAAGACAGGGTCGTCGGCATGGTGGGCCTGATTCAGGAGGACGAACCAGAGGTCGAGCCAATCATCGTTGCCCAGGAATACCGAAACAAGCAGATCGGCATGAAGCTGCTAGAACACGTTATCGGAAAGGCCAGGGAACTGGGGTTGCGCTATCTGAGCATCCGACCAGTCGCCAGGAACGTGGAAGCAATCTCACTATTCCACAGAACCGGGTTCAATATCTTGGGTCACATTGAGATGTTCATGGACCTCAACCCTGAACCGCGAATATCTTGGAAACCAGGCCCGGAACTTCTGGGTCACGCCTTTGAGCAATGATCGCCAAGAACCCAAGATCAACATCGAATTAGAATACATCTGATGGAGGCTATTCCTCACCATGTGCTGGAGTCAGTATCTGGACCTTATCGAACTCCTTCCTGAGCATGGCGAATTCATCCCTGCCTAGGGCGCTTGGTGTCAGGGGAACAAAGATCGTGGCGTCGCTCACCGAAGCTAGATCATTAATCTTCTTGACGAAGCGTAGAACGCGGTCAAAGCCGTTCTCGACGACCAGATACTCGATGCCGTCGATCATGAGGACACCTCTTGGGATCTCCTTGAAGAAGTTGCTCACGGCCCTCATCATCTCGAAGTCCAGTCTCTTGGGATCGATCGTCTTGACAGAGGGGTCAGATACAGTATCGGAGAGCCAGAACATGTCGCTCTCACCTATATCGAACTCCTTCCTGAGCTTCTCAGGGAATGTGGTAGAGATGCAAAGCCCAGGAACATCCTTCTGCAAAATGGTCTTGTATTCCTCATAGGCCACAGAGGCATTGTCGTCCACGATGAGATAGTTATAGCCTTGGGCAACCTCTTGGAGTATCGAGCCACATGATTCGCAATTAGTCTTGAGCAGGTCCGCGTCACCTTCGACCAACACGATGTCGCCACAAGAAGGACACTTGACCGTCAACATCCTCTTCTCCTTGGGCTTCACGGCCTCAAGCAGGCGGTTGCAGTTGGGACATCTCTCGGCCTTGGCCGCACAATCCTTGTGAAACACCTGCCCACAACGACACTTGATGCCTTCTCTGGATATATCATGGAGGTCCTCAAGGCAGACGCTGCAAGGAACTGCTAGCGCCATCCCTCCGCCAGGAATCGGAGCGAAATCAACCTCAGGAGCCTCAACGGTCACGTGGATCTCCTCTTCCTCGGGAACCGGCTCTGGAATGGCGTGCTCAGCCTTGAGATAGAGTATCTTTGTGCCAATTATGATTCCAATGGCCAACGCGATATAGAACACCCAGCTCATAACCCCAATCAAGTAGAAGTTGATACCAGCAAAGACGAAGAGGGATGGGAAGAAGTAGAAGACTATGAACAGAACTATCAGTATGATCCCGATCCAGTGAATCCATTTCCTCTTGTACCAACCATGCCTGTGCATCACAGCATACATTCGCCTGTAGTTGTTGTAGTACTTGTTCTGGAAATGTGAGATCAAGTAAGCGCATACGAACATCAACCCGAAGAGTATCTGAGGGTTGTCCATGAAATTGAAGGAGCTGAAGGTGGCCTGATCATTCGAGGGCGACTCAGAGTCGAAGGTGGAGCTGTACAGAAGTATCATTCCAGCGGGTGTCCTGATCAGATTGGTGGATCCTTTATCAGGGTAGAACGATGAATAGCTCAGGACGCCGACGATATAATCGATGTGATGCATCTCTATCTCGCCAACGTAAGAGCATGGGGCATTGATGTCGAAATTGTCGATGAAGAAGCCGGTGCTGTTCTGAGTCTGATCGGAAGTGAAGTTGAACATGACCCTGACCTTGCTTCCAACGTAGGAGTCCAGATCGAAGACCAAGGTGTCAAACGAATTCCTGTTGTCGCTCATGTCCAAGGTCTGCAAAGTATTGTAGCTGCCGCCTTCCACCATTATCTGAATAGCGAGAGAATCCCCCGAATCGACACTGCCCTTATAATCGAAGCGCATGGCCGCTTCATTGGCAAAGCGAAGGTCGAAGTCCGCGAAAGTCGTTGCCGTGAGCCTGTTCTGATAGTTGGGTGTGTCAACGGGACCGTGCCACAGGGCAAGATCATTAGGATTGGATGCATCATGGCTCTTCAGGATCCATGCATCAGTTCCCAGTTCCCCGACGCCCGAGAAAGGTGAAAATCCCCCTAGATCGAAATCGTTCGACCTGTGGAAACTGAAGCCTCTGTAGAGACCGTCGATGGTCAGGTTGTCCGATTGAACGTACGTCCGGTCCTGTGCACTCGATCGCATGTTGAATAAATGCTCCATCTCGATGGCCTCGGTGGAATTCACGTCTGTGCCCACAAGACCGCTTGTGCTTAGATCGACAGTTGAGGTTGTCTCCCCTTCCTGCAACTCGACCTTCGTCATATCTCCATAGAGATATGGGACCCCACCTTCCCATTGATGGTACTGGATCCAGAGTGAGTACCGAAGCACTTCAGCGGCGTCGAGAACACCATTGTTGTTGCCATCAGTGTCCCAGTTCGCGCCGCCAAATCCATCCGGAACGCGGGAGGGCACAGAATGTTCATCGAACATCCAGATTATCTTCTCTCTGAGCGCAATTGCCTGTTCCCCGGTGATCCTAACCTTCATGTGTCCTCCGCCGTTGTACTCGCTCAAACCGATCATTTCGGCATCGGATTCGGATATTGCGACCCCATCTAAGTCTTGGCTCGACACCAGTGCTGGGATCACGGACGCAAGAAGTGTGAAAACGATACCCGCAAGCAGGATCCTCTGAAGGTAGTTTTCCTTCATTCGCGTCGATATAACCATCTTCGATTAAAAGGTTATTGAGATGGTTATCACTAGGTCTGAACGATCCCAGAAAGGCTTAAGATGTTAGATTGGAATTGGCATCCCGTGAGCTTGAGCGACCTGTTGGACGCGGGAATCGATCTGAGAAAGGAATACGAGAAGGCCTCCAGAACTTTGGAGTCCATAGGGCTCTCCAACTACGAGGCTCGGGCGTACATCGCTCTGATCGCCCATGGCTACGGGGACGCCGAAACGATAGCCGAGACCTCAGGAATACCAAGGACGTCGTCATACAAGGTCCTGCAGTCATTGTGCCAGAAAGGTTTCGCGATGTCAACCAGCGGTCGACCGAGGATCTTCAAACCCGAGGAACCCGAGAAGCTCAAGAAGAAGATCATACCTCCGATAACAGACACATTCGACAAGCTGGAAACGCTCAGCGAGATCATGAGGGACAGGGGAGAACCCCAGCTCGTGTATACCATCACAGGGAAGTCAAGAGTCATAGCCAAAATCGGGGAACTGCTGGATAAAAGCTCCAAATCAGTGATAATCGCCTCACCCAACTTCCACGAGATCAGAGCTCCTTTGGCAAAGAAGATGGACAACGCGATAGGAAGGGGCGTCGGCATCACGATAATAACCGGTGCCGGTCAGAAGGTCCCGGAGAACGCCAAGATCGTTCGCAAGGATGGGTTGATTGCCAGTGATGTGATAATCGACGGTTCAACAGCGCTCCTCGCTTCTGCAGACCTGGCCGCTTGCGGTTTCACGGACAACGCGTCTCTGGCAAAGCACCTCGAGAACTTCCTGGAGATACTCATAGAACACTAGTTCTCCGAGAATCAGAACGCAATTTCTTTATCTGCAATTATCCATCATATTGTCGATGGAAGGCAGTTGTCCTCTGTTCGGAGGAGAGAGAAGACCGTTTTGTGCTTCTTGTCTGGCAGTCGGCGGGGAAGACACCGAGGCAATGATGGAAGCGTGCATCAAGGCGCTTTCACAGGCTGAACCGTGGGAGAGGTCCGTGCTTCGGGCCATACTCGACAGAGCGATCTCGATGGGCAAGATGCGCAGGCTCTCTGAGCAGCAGAAGACCAACCTGGCTGCCCTTCTGGATTCCAACGTCGACCTGGTGGAATATGAGAACGACGTGGCAAGGCTGCTGGGTAATGCGTACGCTTTCCTGGGATTCAACAGTAGGGCCATGGAGGCCTTCGAGATCGCCCTTCACAGAGATGATGGGGACATGACAGCGCTCAACAACAAGGCAGTTCTACTGGCGAGAACTGGCAGGGAGGACGAGGCCATCGAATGCTACGGTGAGGTCACAAAGCTCGACCCAGAGAACGAGAATGCCTGGTTCAACATGGGAAAGGCATACTCCAGATTGAAAAGGTTCAAGAAGGCCAAGAAATGCTTTAGAGAGGTCGTGCGAATGAAGCCTGACAATGTCAGCGCCTGGAACAACCTTGGTGTCTCGTTGCGATCCATGGGAAAGACAAAGGAGGCGATGGATTGCTATGACGCCGCCCTGAAGGTCAACCCGGAGTACAGATGGGCGTGGAACAACAAGGGCATCGCCCATATGATATTAAGAGAATACAAGAAGGCGGCTCGGAGCTTCCGTAAGGCCCTTGAGATAGACCCGAACTTCAAAGAGGCAAAAGACGGTCTGGAAGCGTGCGGTGAGTGACAGCGTCTAGAATCTTTTGGTGACATAATCCAGAACGGACTCGAAGATGACCTTGCCGTCTCCGTCCTTCTTTTCAGACCCCCTCGTCCAGTCCGGGTGTTGGTATTGGTAGAACACCCTTTCAGGATGGGGCATCATGCCGAAGATGTTGCCCTCGGCGTTGCATATCCCGGCAATGTTCTCCAGAGATCCGTTGGGATTCCATGGATAGCCAGAGTAATTCCCTTCCGGATCCACGTACTTGAAGACTATCATGTCCATTTCTTCCATCTTTCTGAGCATCTCCTGCTCCTGGCTCTGGGGAAAAACGAACTTGCCTTCGGTGTGGGCGACCGGTACGAGAATGACCTTCTCCTTGGGGAGGTTCTTGGTGAAAACGCAGTTGCCACGGTTCTCATGCTTCAATAGAGATGGTCTGCATTCATACTTGGCCGAGTCGTTGGTCGCGAGAGCGACCTGTGGAACAGGGGACATGAAACCGTTGAATGCCGGAAGCAGACCCAGCTCAACGAGCACCTGGAAGCCGTTGCAGATTCCCAGAATCGGGCGCCCTTCCTTCCCGAACTCGACCAGCTCATTGACCAGGGAGCTCTTGACCCGTGCACCCAGAATCGCACCTGCCCGAACATAATCCCCGGATGAGAACCCGCCAGGTATCATCACTATATCATAGTCAAGAAGATTCCTCTTCTCGTCCTCGTTGAC
>JAUVHO010000063.1 GCA_030593295.1 Methanomassiliicoccales archaeon
CGACCCGATCAGCACAAACAACGCCACCGATTACTTCATTGATGGAACGCAGAACAGCGAGTACCTCGGATGGTCCTTGGCGGCCGGGAAGTACTCAGGCGACGGGGCATTGATCCTCGCCGCTGGTGCTTCCTTCTGGGATGATGGGTCCCCGTCTGAAACGGATGCCGGAAGAGTTATGATAATGGTCATACCGGAATATCTCGGTGATATCCTCTTCGTCCCGCTCCTGCTGGCAGTTCCGATCGTACTGAAAAGAAGAAAGAGAAAATCACTTTAGTTTTGCAGCCATTGAACCGACTTCGGAGAAGTTATCTTCCAGCAATTTCAACGCTCTGGTGAGGGTCTCCTTTGAGGTCAGGGCGCCGTCCGTCTCGAACTGGAAGAGAATCTTGGACTTGTCCTTCTCGACAGTGATGCAGCCCTCTCCACAGGACTCCTCGCAGAGCATGCAGTAGATGCATGCCTCCTCATCCTTCACGACTATCTTGCCCTTCTCCACCTTGAACACGTCTGCGGGGCACACGTCGATACACGTCTCCTCCCCATCCCACTTCTTGTTGTTCACACTGATGGATGGATTGAACTTGTAACCGACGCCGTGAGCGCTCTGCCACTTGGCATGTTCCTTGCCAGTGCCGAGAATGGCCGTGGCGTAAATCAGAACGGCCTGACCGTCGCCGAGCTTGACGATGGGTATCTTCTCGTCCGCTACCTTGAGGGTGGGATCGCCGACGGGTTCCATATCTCCAGAGTAGACCGTACACGGACCCTTCTTGTTGAGAGCGTACATGATGGTGCAGTTGGGACATCCTTCCCCCTTGCAGGCCTTGCAATCCTCCCTGAAACCGAAAAGCTCAAGATTGGTGGGGATTGGGATCAGGCCCATTCTGTGAGCTATCATCTCATCGAAGAGAGGAGTGATGCTCTCGTATTCCTTGCCGTCCTCGCCTCTTATTGGTCCGAGATGGAACTCCACATCCTCTATCGCCATTCTGGGGATGTCGGAAATGAGAGTTCTCCTCAGTGCGTTGGCCAGAACAGGCCTTGTCTTGCTAAGTACGAAGTTACCGCTCGTGTCGGTGAACTCCCTGACCTCCAGCTCCAATCTATACCCTCCTTCCTCTCCTTCCGCCTCGTGACTTGGTTCCATCGTGGGGGATGGGTGTCACATCCTCGATCCTTCCGATTCGAAGACCCGCCCTGGCAAGTGCTCGTATGGCTGCTTGGGCACCGGGTCCAGGTGAAACGGATTTGTTTCCGCCAGGGGCTCTGATCCGAACATGGATGGAATCTATCCCCTTATCCCTGGCGATGTCAGCGACCCTTTCGGCCGTCTTCATCGCAGCATAGGGAGAAGCTTGGTCCTTGTCAGCCTTGACGACCATTCCTCCAGAGCATTTGGTGATGGTCTCAGCTCCAGTGATGTCGGTGAGAGTGATGATGACGTTGTTGTATGAAGCGTATATGTGTGCCACAGCCCATTTTGGCATTACTTCTCCTCCTTCTTCGGTTCCTCTTCCTTGGACGGAGCCTCTTCGGCCTTCTCCTCCTTCTTCGGTTCCTCTTCCTTGGCCTTGCCCTTGGCTTCTTTCTTGGCTTCTTCAGCTTCAGGCTCAGCTTCGGCTTCCTTCTCAGGTGTTGGCGGGCCACTAACGGCCTCGACGTCCGGTCTTGAAGGATGCAGTTCATTTGCCAGTGGAGAATCGGGGGAGTATCCTATGAGGTTCTCCTCGTCCCTCTTGACGTAATAACCGGGAATTGTGACCTTCCTGTCGCCTATGGCGGCGTGGCCATGGACGATCAGCTGTCTGGATTGCTTCGTTGAATAAGCAAGACCTTTGACGTATGCCATGGTCTGGAATCTCCTGGAAAGGATGGCTTCGATGTCCAGGGCAAGAACGTCGTTGAGTGATGCACCTTCCAGCGGAAGCAACCCCATTGAACCGAGCTTCTTCAGAAGTTCAGACATTTCCTTCTCGGCCTGTTTATCCTGGTACCTGACCTTGGCCTGGAGCTCCCGGGACCTCTGCCTGAATCCTCGCAAGAGTGTCTGGGCCTTCCACAGCTCCTTCTTGTTCTTGAGACCGTACTTCTTGATGATCTCGTTCTCGGCCTTGATCCTGTCACCCTCCCAGGGATGTCTGGGCTTGTCGTACGTCCTTCTGGAAAACTTGGGATCTCCCATCGCTTCACTTTCCTTGCTGCCTGATGACCGCCTTTCTTCTAACGCCGACGGTCAGCCCCTTCCTTCCGTTGGAGCGTGTCCTCTGACCCCGGACCTTCTGACCCCGTTCGTGCCTGATGCCCTTGTAGCACCGGATCATCTTCATCCGGTTGACGTCGCCGCGCCGGGTCATCTCGAGCTCTGGTCCGATGATGTGGATGTCCTCCCCGGAATCATAGTCCTTCTTCCTGTTGAACAGCCAGGTCGGGATGTCCTCCGACATCTCCTCGACAATTCTCTCGATCTCGTCGGTCTGTTCCTCAGAGAGGTCGCCTATCTTATCCGTCCTGGAGACCTTGGTGCGGTCGCACACGATCTCCGCGAGTCGCTTTCCGATACCTTTTATGCCTGGAAGGGCTGTCACGACAGACTTTCCACCGTCTAGGTCGGTGTTCGCGATTCGAACAATAAATCTGAAATCTGATTGCTCTTCTTCTGCCAAGATTGTTCACCCTGGGTAGATGGCTTTCTACATAAGAGAGAGCTATTATTTAAAGATGGTGAGTAGGTATGTTTGCCTTTTCTGGCTCTGGCGATAAATGACATCCTGTCCCGACTTGACCTAGAACCCCATACAAATCTTTTTAAACGCACCCATTTTTAGTGTCTCGTGGCTTTCCTCAAACTCATTCGTCCACTGAACGTCATGTTAGCAGCCGGAGCTGTGTTCATAGGGTCTTTTGTCGCCATGGGAACGGACGTTGCGGGCGCGGACATTCTCATCCCCGTTCTTCTCGCGTGTCTCGCGGCGGGACTTGTGACGGGTGCTGGGAACGTCCTGAACGATTACTCGGACCGAGACACTGACAGGGTCAACCATCCAGAGAGGCCCATTCCTTCGGGTCGAGTCTCCCCAAGAAAAGCCCTTTCGCTATCGGCGGTGATGTTCTTGCTTTCATTGCCATTGGCCTTTCTCGTGAACGTGGAGTGTTTCCTTCTGGCTGGCTTGAACATACTGGTCCTGGTCTCCTATGAGAGAGGTCTCAAGAGAAAGGGGTTCCCCGGGAACGTCGAAGTGAGCTGGCTGACCGGATCGATATTCATCTTTGGTGGTTTCGCTGCTTACAACGGAGATTTCGACGCCTTGGCTAGAACGTTCTATCTTGCTCTGCTCGCCTTCTTTGCTTCACTTGGAAGGGAGATAGCAAAGGACATTCAGGACATCGATGGCGACGTAGATCGAATGACCTTGCCAAAGAAGAAGGGGGTAAGAAAGGCGTCACAGTTCGCCGCGTTCTTCTTCTTTGCGGCCGTCTTCTTCAGCTTGGCACCGCCTTTCATCGGTCTGCTGAGCTTCTATTATCTTCCAATCGTCATTGTGGCCGATATAATCTTTATATACTCCTCAACTCTACTAACCCGAAATCCCCAGAGGGCGAGCAGTGTGGCAAAGATGGGAATGGTGATTGCCTTGCTGGCCTTCGTGATTGGAGGATTCACGTGAAGGCATACGACTACATCCTCAAGAAAGTCCAAGATGGGAAGGTGCACATGACGCTCATCGATCCGGACAAGCAGGACCCAGCGGAAGCGGGGAGAATGGCCGGACTGGCGGTGGAGTTGGGGTCTGACGCGATCATGATCGGAGGATCAACAGGCGTTGACCAGGAGAATCTGGACGGGACTGTCAAAGAGATCAAGGAGAACGTGAAGGTTCCGACGATACTTTTCCCGGGTGGTGCCCATAGCATTAGCAGGTATGCGGACGCCATATACTTCATGAGCATACTGAACTCAAAGAGCGTCAAGAACGTGATCGGGGAGCAGAGGAAGGCTTCGACTGTGATCAAGAAACTGGGGATAGAACCGATTCCGATGGGATATCTGATAATCGAACCAGGCATGACCGTCGGAAAGGTCGGTGAGGCTTCGCTGATCCCAAGGGACGATCCTGGGGCGGCCATGGAATACGCTCTCGCAGGCCAATATCTCGGGATGAAGTTGATCTACTTGGAGGCGGGTTCAGGGGCTCCGGCGCCGGTACCTCAAGAGATGATCAGCAGGGTCAAGGGAGAGATAGAGATTCCACTTGTCATTGGAGGAGGAATAAGGAACCCGGAAGATGCAGGTACGGTCGCAAGGGCGGGAGCCGACATAGTGGTCACGGGAACCATAGTCGAACTTGACAAGACCCAGTCCATCCTGGGCGAAATAATCGAATCTGTTAAATCGGCAAGGTAGGAAAGATGAACCCCCTTCGTTTGACACCACAGCAAGCACAGGAGGAAACCGCAAGAGTGATACGTCGGGTTTTCAGAGCACCATCTCCTGAAAAGTCCATCCTGGCCATTGTTGCAGCCTCTTTGGTGTTCGGCCTCATTCTGGAAGGTCTGACGGTGGACTCGCTTTCATCCGGATTGATAATATTCGCACTCCCCAGCATTCTTGCAGGCCTCATAACGATACCACTGGCCTTGGTGCTTGGAGGTGTCATGTACGCAAGGAGGTCGATGCTCTTGGCTTTCATGGCGCTCCTCATCATGGGCCCTTCCATCATTGCCTGGAGGATCATCGCCACCATAGATGGGGACATCGGCTCCGAGATAAGAACGTCCATGATACTGTTCTCATTCGCCACCGTCCTGTGGTTCAGGCACATAACTCTCCTTACGACGTCCAAGAGCAATCACACGCGAAGCATGCCCTCATCCCTGACCCAGCCACTCATCGGTGGACTGATCGCAGCGCAATATCTGGGCTTCGGAATTGGAGACATCTACGTGGGCGTCCTCCTGTTCATGATATTCGGAGCGGCTGCGATTCTTCTCGTGCGAATGGTCAACACACCGTTGAGGAGAGCTTTTGGCGTTGATGGTGTTGCCCTGGCCGGGTACTTCCTGGACCACATCACCAAGAAGGGCAGCGGAGTGGATGAGATCGACAACTTCTTCGAGTCCATTTCGTCGCCAATAGACGCTCACATTGGAGTTGTCTCTTTCAAGAAGGGGGATGACATCAAGGCCCTCATCATCGTACCGTCCGTCCATCCTGGACCCTTTGGCTACATAGGCGGAAGCGATCTCCCGGCGAAGCTTGCAGAGGACCTTCAGAGCGTGACGTCCAATGTACTGGTCCCTCACGGGCCCTCGACGCACGACTACAACCCTTCGAGCCAGAACGAATGCAAGAAGATATCCCTGATGGTGGGCAACCTCCTTCACGATACCGAATACAGCACCGAGTCAAGTGGACTGGTCAAAAGGACGATGGGAGAGGCCAACGCTTGTGCGCAGTTGTTCGGTAACTCCTCCCTGGTGGTGGCTTCCATGGCTCCGAAGCCCACTGATGATCTGGATTTCTCCACAGGATACACGGCGATGATGGAGGGGAAGAAGCAGGGCGTCGAGGATTGCCTGGTAATAGATGCTCATAATTCTCTGGAGAGGGGGAGCGGACACGTCCATTTCGGCTCACGAATTGCCAGGTACATAGTTGAGGCCTCAGGCAAGGCCGTCGGTCAGGCTCTCAAGGAGAGGACAGAAGGTGTTCGGATGGGAGTCGCATCAGCTGATGGGTTCTCGGTGGACAAGGACGGGTTGGGGAGCATGGGCATACAGGTCATGGTGATCGAGACAGATGGAAAGAGAAACGGCTACCTGCTCTTCGACGGCAACAACATGGTGGCAGGTCTCAGGGAGAAGATACTTGCCAGGGTCGGAGGCATTCTGGACGATGCGGAAGTTCTGACAACGGACAATCACTCGGTGAACAACACCATGGGAGGCTTCAATCCCGTGGGAGAGAAGATGAGCCATGAGAGGATCGTTGAGATAACAGAGGACCTGATGAGAAAGGCTGTGAACGACCTGGAGGACGTGGAGGTTGGAATGAAGACCGGATTGATACACGATTTCAACGTCTTCGGTCCTCAGAGCACCGCGAGGCTGGCATCGGTGGTTAATTCGACCATGCACACGCTCAGATGGAATGCATTGACGAACCTGCTTGTTGCTGTTACACTTTCTGCACTTGTCTTCTTGGTGTTCTTCTAGATCAATTCCAGGAACATTTCGTGTATCCCGGTGTCTCCAGAAAGCTCAGGATGAAAAGCCAACGCGAACCTCGCACCTTGACGGGCCATCACAATGTTATCCTCAAATGTGGAGAGCACTTTACAGCCGCCCCATAAACGGGAGATCGCTGGAGCCCTGATGAAAACGCCCCTGAACGTATCGTTGAAACCATTGATATCCAGGTCCGCCTCGAATGACTCCCTCTGCCTGCCGAAGGCGTTCCGAATGACCGCCATGTCCATGAGTGATAGCAACTGAGTGTCGGTCTTGGCCACCGCTTGATCTCCTTCCATTGCCATAAGAATGCACCCAGCACACGTCCCCATTATCGGCATCCCTTCCTCCGCCCTCTCTCGGACCGGATCGAACAGGGAGTTCTTCTGAAGCAGCTTGGATATCGTGGTGCTCTCTCCCCCCGGTATGATGAGTGCTGACACCTTCTGGAAATCCTCCAGCCTTCTTACTCCTATCGGAGACCCTGAGATCTCAAGACTGGACATAGCCTTCTTCAGGATATCAAGATGCTCTTGGACAGCTCCCTGAACAGCGAGAACACCCACTTTCATGGACAAGAATATGCCTCGAAAGGTAAATCATTGTTGCGGAAAGCTAGAGCGCTGACAGGAATCTCTCCACTTCCCAATTGGTGACCTGCTGCCTGTACTCGTCCCATTCCTGCCTCTTGATGTACGTGAAGTGTGACGTTATGTGCGGACCCAAGGTCTCTTTCACAAGATCGCTTCCTTCCAACTCATCCATTGCCTCGGAAAGATTCTCCGGCAACGGTCTGATCTCGTACTGTTCGTGCTGGGCCCCTGTCAGCTTGTAGATGTCCCGTTCAACAGGCGCGGGGGGCTCCATCTTCTCCTCAATGCCTTTCAATCCGGCCGCCAGCGCGACCGCGTACTGCAGATAGGGATTCCCGGCGGGGTCCGGGTTCCTGATCTCGACCCGAGTGCTCATTCCTCTGCCAGGAGGCATTCGTATCAAAGCGCTCCTGTTCTTGTGGGCCCATGATATGTGCACGGGTGCTTCGAAACCGGGGACCAGCCTCTTGTACGAGTTGACCCAGGACGCCAAGATGGCGCAGGTTTCCCTTGCGTATCTTAGAGAACCGCCGATGAACCACTTGCACAGCTTGCTGAGGCCGTCCTTGGACCTTTTGCTGTAGAAGACGTTCTTGCCTTCGGGAGTGATCAGAGATTGGTGGATGTGCATCCCGCTTCCGCATATCCCGTGGACCGGCTTGGGCATGAATGTGGCGTGAAGGCCGTGCTCGATTGCGCATGTCTTCAAGGCGGGCTTGAGAGTCAGGACTCGGTCCGCAGAGCTCAAGGCATCGGTGTACTTCAGGTCGAGTTCGTGCTGTCCTGGCGCTACCTCGTGATGAGATGCCTCAACATCGTAGCCAAGAGCGTTCAGATGGTGAGTGGATTTCTTCCTGACGATATCGCCCGTGTCCAGAGGGAGCAGGTCGAAGTATCCACCGGAGTCGCTGGGCGTCCTGGTTGGATTGCCCATCTCATCTGTCTTGAAGAGAAAGAACTCGTACTCAGGGCCTGTGTTGAAGATCCAGCCTTTCTTCCTGGCCTTGTCCATCATCTTCTCGAGGACAAAACGGGGATCGCCACCGTGCCTTCTTCCACTTGGATCGTGGATGTTGCACACAATCCCCGCGGACTTCACCTTTCCGCTTGTCCAAGGAAGGACCTTGAGGGTCTCGAGAATCGGCTGCGCCCTCAGGTCGGATTCCTCTATGGTGGCATATCCGAGGATGGACGAACCGTCAAAGGCCACACCATCCGTCACTGCCTGCTCAAACCTGGAAGACGGGATGGTGACGTTCTTCACGATTCCGAGTATGTCCATGAACTGCAGTAGAACGAACTCGACTTTCTCTTCCTCGATCGTTGTCATCGCCCTATCAAGATCTCTCTTACCCATGTTCTTGACCTCACCGATTCGCTATAACGCACCGAAATGAGAAACGCATATTAATAGTTTTCTCGGAGAATACCCATCAAACGACCGATAATGTGCGAAAGATTTAAGACAATGTCCACCTTTTTGCCCACAGATATAGACAGATTAAGAGTTTGAAAAGGTGATAGAGTGGACGACCTTGACCTTCAGATGCTGGAAAGCCTGAACGAGAATGCGAGGAAGAGCTTCAGAGACATTGCCAAGGAGTTGAAGGTCTCGTTGAGCACCGTCTCCAATAGGATCCACAGACTTGAGGAGGACGGAGTAATCACCGGCTATGCACCCATACTGGATTCTCAGAAGATGGGATATCAACTACAGGTTGTGATTGGGATAAGGATATCCAAAGGGAAGCTGATCACCACTCAGAAGGGGATAGCAAAGGACGAGAGTGTTTTCGCGGTGTATGATGTCACAGGCGACTGGGCTTAGCCATGAAGACGATCGAGATTGAAGACATTCGAGAAGAAGGCGAGTACTTGATCGATGCCGGCGTTCTCACGGACTTGGATCGCGTGCTTTCTCTGCTAAAAGCGGACTCGG
>JAUVHO010000041.1 GCA_030593295.1 Methanomassiliicoccales archaeon
GATTCCTCAAAGACCATCACAGCAATCCTTGCACCGCCTTCACTCTCCAACAGCTCACTGGATATCTTGTAGAAGGGTTTGTATGCGCCCACCCACTGCACGTAAGGGAGTTCACTGATTATCGATTTCACAGAAGGAGGCATTTTCACTACGGCAGAGAAGGTCGGCACAAGTTTCCCTATTCTCCCCCCCTCATTCTCTATCGACTCGAGCCACTCCGACCTGTACGGACCCACGAACTGCACGATGTACGTCTCGCGGTCCCAGCCGAAGTCTTCCATCCGGGATGGTGTTGTTGGAGTTTCTCTGGAGGTGTCAAACGTGACGTCTGAAGGGTACAGATCCAGCATTCGGCTGTTCTTCATCCTCACGACCTCGCCGAATCGGTTCAGCACAAGAGCTTCCGACTCAGTAGATTCAGTGAGATAGAATTCGTTCCCGTAATCCACAAGGACCTTGGTCCCGATCGTTCTGAACACTTCGGGGGAAGTGTCCTTATCCAAGCTCACGAGGTAAGTTTCCCTTTCATTTGACCCGCCGGCCCCGAAGATCGAGACCGTGGACCAAGCCACCAGAAAGGCAATCCCCACGACACATAATCTCTTCAGCGCTTCAGCTCTATGAGAATACATAAGGTTGCCTCCACAGCAAGTTATCCCAAATTACCATGGTGTCTGCCCACTGCCACCGGTTCTAGTTTATGAGGAGGCTGATATTTATATGTAGTGTTGAGAGTGACGGAAACGCACAGAAGGACCTAGGGATCAGTGTCGGAAAAAAATATCCGCGCCTACCCACTGCTCCTGGAAGTTCTTGGCTTTCTTGATTTCACGGAAGGGGATATTCTCATAGCTGCAGAGATGGTAGGCGCGAGTTCCCCCGTTCTCCCCTCCTCTTCTTCTATAGACTCCACCCACATCCGGGAAGGCGTTGGAGGGTCTATGGAGCTTTTAAGAGTCAGATCGGATGGGCATGTGTCCAGCATTCGGAGGTCTTTCACTTCACCGACCTCAGAGCCGGGCCATTTCAGAGTTACCACTCTTCGAGAATACTTGAGGATACCTCCTCCATAGCAATACGTAAAAGCTGCCATGGTGTCTGCCCACTGCCACCAGTATATACTCTGTAAATGCTGATATTTATAACTAATGATGAGTTTAATCAAGAGAGTGCAAAAGGGTTCTCCATGAAAGGTAAGACATGTCTAATAACCGGCGCCAACTCGGGCATAGGCAAAGTGATGGCTCTGGAGATCGCTAAGAAAGGTGCAAGGGTGGTGATGGTCTGCAGGAGCAAGGAGCTCGGGCAGGCCGCTCAGAAAGATATCATAGCCCAATCAAACAACCAGTCCGTTGAGCTGATGCTCGCAGATCTATCCTTGATGAGTGAAGTACGAAGCCTTGCAGACGAATTCAAGCAGAACCATGAGAAGCTCCATGTCCTCATCAACAACGCCGCTCTCTGGCCCACCAAGCGGATAATGACATCCGAAGGCCTTGAGACCCAGTTCGCCATCAACCATCTCTCCCATTTCCTCCTCACCAACCTTCTTCTGGATATCATCAAATCAAGCGCCCCGGCGAGGATAATCAACGTCTCTTCCGGGCTGCACAAGAGGGCGAAGATCGACTTTGACAACCTCCAGGCGGAGAAGAGCTACAAGCACATGAGGGTGTACGGACAGACCAAGCTGGAGAATGTGCTCTTCACCAAGGAGCTGGTGAGAAGGTTGGACGGTACGGGGGTTACTGTGAACAGCTTCACACCTGGAATGACGTCCACCAATCTGGGGAGGTACATGAGTGGAGGCGCGAAGTGGTTCATGAGGCATATGGCAAGGTCTCCTGAGAAGGGTGCGAGTACGGGTGTCTATCTTGCGACATCCCCTGAGGTTGAAGGTATCACCGGGAAGTATTTTGGGGACAGCAAAGAGATGAAGTACAACAAGATCGGTGACGATGTGGGGATTGCGAAGAGGTTGTGGAAGGTCAGCGAGGAGTTTGCGGAACTGAGTTCAGGCAAGGATTGAGAGCCGCACCAGTCTGGGGAGCAACCAGTTGAAGGTACGAATTCCAGAAGCACAATAACGCTTTAGTATGGAATCTCCATTCATTTATCGGAGTTGATGCGGGATTAGTAGTAGGGATGTGACAGTTCTATTCACTGCCTTCCTCTTGGCACTGCCATTCTCAGGATTCTTGAGTTTGGATTCATCTGGTGATGGGATTGGCAACTATCCTCCCCCTTCATCCGGCGATTGGGTGATAACCAACGAGACGTACGTGGGCAACGAGACAATCGTGCTCACAGGCGACCTTTCGGTTCTGCCTGGAGGCTCTCTGACCTTGTACAATGTGACACTCAAGATGAACTCTTCAACCTCGGGGGAGTTCAGGATTCGGGTGTCTGTGTTGGCCACTCTCAAGATAGTACTGAGCAACATAACAGCATCAATTGAGGATGGATCGCACAACTACGGTTTTGTCGCAGTGGGTGGATCAACTCTGACAATCCTATCCAGTGGGATTCACTACGTGGGCTGGAATATGGACCTTCAAGCTGGATACGGACTGATCATAAACACGAATCTCGTGACGATTAGAGACAGCAACATATCTCACAACTTTGCAGGAATAACGATATTTAACGTCCCCGACACAGTCACTATCGCGAACAACACTGTTTGCTGGAACATGAGGAATGGGATAACGGCAATAGGTTCTGATGTCAACCTTACCGGGAACAAAGTGTTCTACAACGGGCTCATTGCGGATCCCACTTGGGAGGTATACGCAGGGCACGGGATATCGCTTACTGACTCATCGACCGGGGTGGTATTCGACAACAACATAGATGAGAACTACTGGGACGGGTTGCTCGTGTACTCTTCTTCTAACATAGAGATAAGAAGGAACACCTTCCTTAGGAACTTGAACCAAGGAGTAGAGCTGTACTGGACGGCCGACATATTGTTCGAGGGGAACAATGCGTCTGAGACAGTTGTTTATTCTGGCCTAGTAACATGGTATTCTGATTTCAATACAATATCAAACAACACGTTCTTTGGGAATGAATACGCTGGAATGTACTTGTACACCTCTTCGTTCAACGAAATCTGGGACAATATTGCCGGCGGTAACTTTTATCAAGGTCTTTCTTTGCGTTTTGCAGACTATAACACCATATCAAGAAACGCTTTTCTCGGTAACGGGAACAATGGACTCTACATGTTTGGGTCAAATGGCAATAACATCTTGAACAACACTGCCAGAGATAGTGTGAACTACCACGGGTTCTCAATTGAGGAGAGCCATGGCAACAACCTTGTAGGAAACACGGCACAAAATATCTACAGTTGTGGAGTTTGGATGGGTTTGTCGCGTATGAACACCCTGATGGGGAACAACCTCTCATCGAACGGATGGGGGGGAGTATACATAACCGGAGAGTTCGGGAACTCCTTGCTGATGAACGAGATCTACGAAAGCCAATGGGTGGGCGTGGAGATAGACAGCTCTTCCTCCAACCATCTATACGGCAACAACATCGGTAGCAACTACTTTGGAGTTGTTCTGGACAGCGCGAATGACAACACTATCATGTGGAACAACTTCACTTCTAATCAGTTTCAAGCCAGAGATAACAATGATTTGAACTACTGGGACGGCGGCTATCCCCTTGGTGGCAACTACTGGGATGACTACGGTGGTCCCGATTATTTCAATGGTCCCAATCAGGACAGACCAGGGAGCGACAGGATTGGAGACGTCCCTTATGTGATCGACAGCGACAGTCAGGACAACTACCCACTGGCAGAACCTTTTGACCCATCATTGCCGGGACCGCCCACGAATGTGACAGCGACGCTCACAGGAAACAATCTGGAAAACGTCACCATAAACTGGGATCTATCTTGGAATGATCGACCCGGAGGAACCATAACAAACTACGCAATCTATTTCGGAAGGGAGTTTGATTCCGGCGGAGCCAACTACACGTTCTTGAGTGAGATAACCGCTGGAAATTCCAGCTACATGCACCTGATGGGAGGACACGGAAATCCCAACAACTACTACTACATGGTGGTGGCGAACAACACCTATGGGAACACTATCAGGGGAGGGAATCAGGCGGGGAAATTCACCAGAAACCTGAAAGCGGGAACGCACCTGCTCTCCTCCCCACTGTGGCTAGAGGACATGACAATGGACGGAGTGCTCAGAACCGTTGATTTTCAAGATATCTGGCTCTATGATTCTTCTGGCGGGGGAGACAACTGGAAATCCTACTCGAAGTCAAAGGCATATGACAGTTCGCTGGGGCTGGACTATGGCATGTCATTCTGGATCAACGTCTCCCAGGAAAGCAATTTCACAGTGGCAGGTATAGTGACACCAAGCACCAATATCGAACTCAAAGCCGGCTGGAATCTGGTGGGATACCCTTCGCCATTCAACAGAACGTCTGCTCAGTCTTTTGCAGGGATAGCGACCAGGGAGATTGAGGGCTTTGATGGAACCTCATCACCTTACTTCCTGAGAACAATGGGCCCGAGCGACGAGATGGTCCCGGGTTATGGGTATTGGGTGAACGTTGACTCTGCGACAACTTGGACTGTTGACAACTTCTAGCTGAACCGAGGCATCATCCGACCCTGAACAGATGTAATCCCATCATCCACGAGGATTGAGAAGGACATTCGGCACGAATGGAAAACAAGTTTATGTGGACAAGAGCATTTTCCAAGAGTCGGAAGCGAAGGTAATGACCAAAGGCATCAAGAAGTTATTCTCGGATGTTCCCCAGACCTACGAACTGGTTAATCATATTCTGACATTCGGCTTGGACATACTTTGGAGGAAGAAGGCAGCGAAGATAGCTACTGAAGGAAGAGGTTCCAGGTTGCTGGACATCTGCAGCGGAACGGGTGAGACCGCGATCAACCTTCTCCATTTGACTGAAGATGGAGGAACAGTGGTCGCTGCCGACTTCTCAGATCCGATGATCAGAAAGCTTGCAGAGAAACCCGAATCCAATCGAATTCTCCTGGCCTTGGCCGACGCCAGCTCCCTACCGTTCGCTGACGACACCTTCGACTCCATCACCATCTCCTTCGCTACCCGCAACATCAGCGTGAGCCAAGACTTCCGCATAAAGTGCTTCAGCGAATTCCACAGGGTGTTGAAACCCGGGGGAGTGTTCATCAACATGGAGACCAGTCAGCCGCCTTCCAGATTCATCAGAAGGCTGTTCCATTGGTATGCTAGAGCATTCGTCAGACCCATGGCTAACGTCATCTCGGGTTCGAAGGCCAGTTATGCCTACCTAATGAACTCAATCATCAATTTCTGCGACGCGAAGGAGCTGTCAGATTCCATTCTACAGGCGGGATTCTCGCAAGTGGAATTCGATCTCCTGCTGTTCGGGATCGTGGCCGTCCACAAAGCAACCAAATGAGCGTCCCAAAAGAGGAATCGGTCTCACAACTCCCGCAAGGATTTATTACTCTGTTTTCCATTCCCATCCAGGGGTCGGAGGAATGGTCGAAGAAATAAAAGCAAGCGAATTGAATCCGGAAGAGTACATCTCAAAACAGGTTGAGAGCATCGAAAGCACAGTTGGAGAAGGAATAGGCATCAACGCTCTTTCAGGCGGGGTCGATTCATCGGCTGTCACCTTGATCGGGCACAGGGCCATGGGCGACAAACTGAAGACGGTCTTCATAGACCACGGGATGATGAGGGAAGGGGAGCCGGAGTACGTGCGGGATGTTTTCAAGAACCTCGGCGTGGATGTCCAGATCATAGATGCGAAAGCGGAGTTCTACGGAGCCTTGAAGGGTCTCACGGACCCGGAGGAGAAGAGAGAGGCGATAACCAGGACGTTCTACAAGGATGTCTTCGGGAAGCTGGTGAGGGACACTGGTGCAAAGCACCTAATGCAGGGGACGATTTTGACCGACGTGGACGAGACGGTCGCGGGGATCAAGAGGCAGCATAACATCCTCGCGCAGGTGGGCATCGATACAGAGCAGGAGTTCGGTTACAACGTCGTGGAGCCGCTGATACATCTCAGGAAGGACGGGGTAAGGAAGTTGGCCGCGGCTTTGGGTCTGCCGGAAGAGATCTACAACAGGATGCCTTTCTTGGGACCTGCTTTGGCAGGGAGGATAATCGGAGAGGTTACACCGGAGAAGGTGGCGACCATCAAGAAGGCGACGGTGATAGTTGAAGAGGAACTGGCTGACTCCGGGGCTTTCCAGTACATGGCGATCCTGCACGACAGCAGGGTGCCGGGAATGAGAGACGGGAAGAGAGAGTACGGTCAGCAGATCGAGGTTCGGTGCTGGGACAGCGTGGATGCGAGAGTTGCCACTCCGACGAGGGTTCCGCACGAGAAGCTTGAGAGGATCGCGGAGAGATTGGTCAACGAAGTGCCTAATGTAGTGAGCGTCACATACAACATAACTCCCAAACCGCCGAGCACGATGGAAGCTGTCTGAAGACAACAGCATTTCTCGAATCCAACAGGACTACGAAATCACCTTATTCAGAATCAGCCCTGTCCCAGAATTCCTTCAACCGCGCGACGATTCTCAATGACAACCGCAACAGTACGGTATCCCCGTGATGAGTTATGATCTTGACTCTCCCCTTGCCTCTCTTCGGGAAGACGATGTGTGAGATACCTCCCCTATCAGATAGAGAAAGCCGACAAAGAACAGGAACTCGATGATGTAGAGAATTGTGAGGTCCCTGATGGACAGCAGATTAATGGATTCCTGGATGGGAATTCCGTTGAGGCCTCTTTGGTTTGTGCGAATGATGAAGAAGACGGGCATGACATATCAATGGATGATAACTACCCAGATAACCTTTATTTGGCGTAGTGTATATGGATAACGAGTAGGACAATGATCCTATGTTCCAGAAGTCCACCAAAGCTGCAATCGTGGCGATACTCCTTGTCTGTTTAGTCGCAGTCTCGCTTCATTTGGCTTATGATAGGGAGTATTTCTACTCCGGCAGCAATCCGCCCGGACCGAAAAGTATCGCTATGTCAATCGGACCGCAGGACGGGAAATATCTAATCTGGAACATTGTCCAAACGATGAGTTCAGGACATAACATGCAGGGCGTATGGTGCGGTAAGATAAATGACGACTTTGAACTTGAATGGAGCAGAAGAATATCGGAGGACTATGGACACTATCCGGTAGTCGCTGTCGATTCGTCCGGAATAATCTATACTGTGTGGCTGGACAAGCAGGATAATGGAGCCGTTCTCGACTCTTCTGGACAGGAATTGCGAAAACTGAGAATTCCTACACCTGACGATCTGGCAAGACCTCCAGTTTTGAATATCGATCAATGGGGAAATCTTCATCTGAGATACTCGGAGGATTCTTCCGTCGAGGAAGCACTGATTCTTGATGACGAGGGATATGTGATTGATGTTGTGGATCCAACAAGCATGAACTATACAACCACATACGAACTGAACAAGAACTCAACCAGTAGAGTTTATGAAGGATCTGTAATATTTGAAGGTCGTCGTGCAGTGTATGTGGTGGATGATGATTCCCACATATGGATTGCAAGCGTCAACTCGGAGGCATTCATCACCATTGTGGATCAAGATGGTGTCCTACTGGTCGATGGCCAACAAGTGGATGTCATTCCAGAGAGTGTTCCTCTCGCTCTGAAGTACTTGCTGGTCGTCGCCCCAGTGATTATTTCCGTCGCCATAATAATCGGGTGGGCACTCTGGCTAAAACGGTCGAGGAAACTGGAGTGAGGATTATCAATCCGTCCCTCCAATATACTGAGGTCTTGACATGGGATTAGAATGCTACAACAAGCAAGGACCCGCCCTGCACTCAACGAATAGCGCAATGCCATGCCATCCAATCAGTTGCAAGCAGAACAGAGGAAGACCAAGAGCTTATCGTGTCTGAGACCGAATGAAGTTGGATTTGTTTGGACAGGGTGTCCCATTACTCAGATAGGTATGGGCCTGGGCGGATTTGAACCGCCGATATTCACCTTTCTCATCCGGAGATTGTAAGGGTGACGTCATAGGCCACTAGACCACAGGCCCTTTCGTCAGCAATCAACGACAGCCCAAAAAAACCTTTCTGTCCACCCACATGAACTAACCGAGCAAGGCAGCCGCCGCATCTTGAGCAAACCTGATTATTGGCTCTGCAAGCAGACCAGTGATCACGATCCCGATCGTCGCAAGTATCACGGCAATGTAGAGACCAGTTGGCGCCTTCACCTTTGTCTCGTCAGGTCCTTCCAGTATGTACATGTACTTGATCACCCGAGCGTAATAGTACAGGGAGATAGCACTGTTCAACACACCGGCGACCGCCAACCAGATGAACCAATCCCCGGCGTTCACCGCAGAAGAGAACAGAACGAACTTGCTGAAGAACCCTCCAAGAGGCGGAATTCCAGCTAGTGCAAGAAGCAGCACCATCATGCAGAACGCAACAATAGGCATCCGTTTGTACAGTCCTTTGTAGTCATTGAGATTATCACCTATCTTCGCCATCGCGGTCAAAGCAACGACCAAGAACGCCCCGCCGGTCATCAAAGCGTGGGTGAGCATGTGGTAAAGACCGCCTGCAAGACCGTATTGGGCGATGCTGAGAGTCGCTGGATCCACTGCTAAAGTGCCCACACACACTGCAATCAAAACGTAACCCGCCTGCGCGATGCTGGAATATGCCAACATCCTCTTCAGGTCCGTCTGGACGATCGCCAGAACATTGCCAACCACCATGGTGACGACAGCGAGAACCGCGACAAGGAACACCCATTCCATTCTTGCGGCAATCAGCCCTAACAGGAATATCTTGAAGAACGCCGCGAAACCGCCTTTCTTCGACGCCGCAGCAAGGAAGGCAGATATTGTCGTGGGACTGCCCTGATAAACGTCGGGCGCCCACATGTGGAATGGGACCATTGCGATTTTGAACCCGAAGCCAGCCATCAGAAGAACAATCCCCAAGATAATCGGGATGGTCATTCCTTCCATGGTCAGACCGACGGCCAGTGCGTCAGAGATCCCAGCAAGGTCGGTGGTAGCTCCACCAGCAAATGCTGTGACCCCGTAGATGATCGAGATGCCGAACAGAGCGATTGAGGACGAAACCGCACCCATCAAGAAGAACTTCAATCCCGCTTCCGCGGACGCCTTGTCCTTCCTCTGGAACGCCGCCAAGGCGTATGTGGAAATGCTAGCCAGCTCAAATGAGAGATATAACACGAACAGATCCGTCGCAGATGCAATGAGCATCATGCCGACCAGGGCCAGCAGCATCAGTGAGAAGTATTCCGCTCTGTATTTCTCCTCCCTGTCGATGTACGAGATGGACCCGATGGTGACCAGGATCCCAACGAAGATGAAGATCATGTACAGGAACAGAGAGAACGAATCCACCTTGATCTTCAGATCAGTGAAGTACACGTCAACAGGGGTAGACCACAGATCCAGACCCATCGCGCTCGTGAAGGAGAGCCCGGCCATGTCCGCGACCAAGAACAGCGCGACTATCAACCCGACCAGCGTCAAGTAGGCGTAATACCTCCTCTGGCTCTTCACGAAGACGCTCAAGATCATTATCGCAAAGGAGAACGCCAGGAGGATGAATATCGGGGACAGGGCTGCATAGGTCATAAGGCGGCCACCCACTCGAATATCTTATCCATGAGCAGAATCGGAAGAATGCCGAAGAGGACGAAGGTGAAGGTCAGCACGGCCAACGGAACGGTCTCGAAGGGCCTGAGGTCCTTTGGATCCTCCACCATCTCATTGTACGGACCGAAGATGGCCCTTTGCATGGCGAAGAGGTAGTATCCAGCGGTCATGACGACCGAGATTATCGGGAAGAATATCCACAGGCCGAACGCCTCCCAGGTTCCCACGAAGACGCTCAGCTCCGCTACGAACCCTACCAGACCAGGTAAGCCTAAAGACGCTAAGAACGCCACCATCATGAACCCTGCTGTCTTTGGAACCTTTGGAGCGATCCCCCCTAACTCAGATATGTTCCTGGTTCCAAGGTTGTGTCCAACAGAACCTGCGATCATGAACAATGCTGCTGAGATGAGACCGTGAGCAAACAGCTGGAATATCGCGCCTGCCATTCCTATCTGGCTTCCGCCCAGAGCCCAGGTCGATATCCCTAACATCACTATGCCCATGTGACTGATGCTGGAGAAGGCGATCATCCTCTTCAGGTCGTCCTGAGCGAGGCAGACGAACGCGCCGTACACCATGCTTATTACACCGATGACACCGAACATCACCCAGACCCAGTCGGACACCGAATCGAACATCTGGACGTTGAACCTTATGAGGCCGTAGCCGCCCATCTTCAGCATGACGCCGGCAAGCAGTACAGACCCAGCGGTAGGCGCTTCGACGTGCGCATCAGCTAACCAGGTATGCACTGGCACCATGGGTAACTTGGTCCCGAACCCGAACATCATGGCGATGAAAAGCAGGTCCTGCGAAGCGGCCCCTATCGGATTGTTCTCGATGAAGGCCACCATGCTGAACGTGTGCGGGTCGGATGAGAACCAGAATGCGAATATCCCTATCAGCACCAGAAGGCTGGCCGCCTGGGTGAACAGGAAGAACTTGATGGCAGCATACCTCTTGTTGGGGCCGCCCCAGACGGCGATAAGGAAGTACATCGGTACAAGACCGACCTCCCAGAACACGAAGAAGAGGAAGGAATCGAGGGAGACGAACACCCCGATGATGGTCGTCTGCATGAACAGAAGCAGGGCGTTGAACTCCCGGTGCCGGTGTGTCTCATCCCACGAATGAATCAGGGCCAGTGTGACCAAAAGAGATGTCAGGAATACCAGCACTGCAGAAAGGGCGTCCGCACCGATGTGGTAGTTGATGCCCACCTGCGGTATCCACTCAGCCTTCTCGACCGCAAAGAAATCGCCTTCCTGGGTGAGATCGACAAAGTCCGTCAATACGCCAAGCAAGAGCAAGGTTGACAGTATCAGCGGTATTATGGACATTACCACAGCCACTATCTTGGTGTCCCTGTTCTTGAGCGGGAGGATGTAGGTCAGTAGCGCGCCGACTATCGGGAAGACCAGAATCAGCGATATCAGATGGATCTCAAGCGCCATTTATCAGATACCTCCCAGTAGTGTTGACAGCCCCTCGGCATAAGGTTCGATGAAATACACGACCGGAGCCGGGTACAGCCCGAAGAATATGATGGAGAAGATGAGAATGGCCAGAGGAACCAGTTCATACCTGGTCAGGTCCCTTACCTTACCTAAGGACTCGTTGAACTTCCCGAACAGCACCTTGTGCATCGTCCAGATGTAGTAAGCCCCTGTAATGATGATGGCCAGCAAGGGAATGATGAGATACTTCCCGAAGGTCCCGAAAGCCCCCACGAAGACCATGAACTCGCTTACGAAGGATGCCAGCCCCGGCAGACCGAGAGAGGCGAAGAAGCCTATCATGAGTATCAGGGAGAACTTGGGCATCTTGTTGATGAGACCTGTGAGCTTTGGTATTTCCCTCGTGTGACAGGCCCTTTTGGCGACCCCGGCCAACATGAACAACACTGCGGTTATCAGCCCGTGGGTGAACATCTGGTATATGCCGCCCATGATACCGATGGTCGAAAGGCTGGCGGCCCCCAGCAGAACGAATCCCATATGGCTCACGCTGGAATAGGCGATCAATCTCTTCAGGTCCGTCTGAGCTAAACACACGAACGCGGCGTATACCATGCTCACGATCCCGAATGAAGCGAGGACCCACCACAGCTCAACGGCAGCCAACGGGAACATGGTCAATCCAATCCGGAACAAACCGTAACCGCCCATCTTCAGCAGCAAGCCGGCAAGTATGACCGAACCGGCGGTCGGGGCCTCGACGTGTGCATCAGGGAGCCAAGTGTGGAACGGCACCATGGGCATCTTAACCCCGAATCCGAAGAACATGGCAATGAAGACCGGCATTTGAAATGCAGCGCCCAGATACGTCGGGTTCTGCCCGGCCTCGTTGGCGAGCACGATCAGGTTGAAGGTGTTCCCACCAGTGAGGTCTGGGGACGCCGTGAAGTACAAGGCGAATATCCCCAGCAACATTATGATGCTGCCCACGTGGGTGTAGATAAGGAACTTGATCGCGGCATAGTGTTTGTTCGGGCCCCCCCATATCCCGATGAGGAAGTACATGGGTATCAGCACAAACTCCCAGAAAATGAAGAACAGGAAAAGGTCCAGCGAGACGAAGACGCCGGTGATCGCCAGGTCCATCAGCAGCAACAGAGCGAAGAACTCCTTGGTCCTCTTCCCTTCCTTCCAAGAGAAGACTATCCCCAAAGCCACCAGCAGATGCGTGAGCAAGATGAGCGGGACCGAGAGCCCGTCAACGCCCAGGGTGTAGCTCATGCCCAACGTGGGAACCCAGTCGGCGTTCTCATAGGCCTTGAAGCTGCCAGTAACAGGATCTCCGACGAGAGCAAAGGGTATCTCCCATACGAAAGCAAAGACCAGAATGAACGAGATGAGAAGGTTGACCAGCGATGCGATGAGACATATCCACTTCGCCTTGGGGCTGTCCCTGGGAAGAAGGAGTGTGATAATGGTCCCGACCAGTGGGATGAGCAACATCAGGGAAAGCAAAGGCACGTCCATTCTATCCTCCCGTAATCTTGAGGTAAATCCAAGCGAAGGCGATCACAAAGCAGATACCGAGCACGACAGCCGCCAGGTAACCCTGAATGTTCCCGGTCTGGCTCCTCCTGAGACTTCTGCCGCCTCCTATGATCCCTCGGCTGATTCCGTTGACAGCGCCGTCAATCCCTTTCTGGTCGAAGAACCCGCTGGCCTTGCCCACTAGCAAACCGCCTTTGGCGGTTCCGTTCACAACACCGTCGATGACCTTTCGGTCGAAGAAGTCCGCGACCTTGGCGAACCCATATGCTATCTTCAGTCCGAACATGCTGTATGCCCAGTCCATTCCGTATCTCTTGACGAGCATGGTGTGGATGGCCTTCGTTCCCTTGGATGAGACGAAGATGTTGGATGAGATGGCTCGCTTATTGTAGATCAAGTATGCTAGCCCTATACCCAGGCCGGCCAGGCCGACGGAAAGGTAGGTCAGTGGATTGGTGAACACGTGGATGATCTCCTCCATGGCGTGTCCATGCGCCTGCTCAAAGAAGACCAACTGTCCGAACCCGTCCATGAAGAACATGAGAATCCCGGATATGAGCGCGAACGCAGCGAGAATAACCAGCGGAATTGTCATGGATTTGGGAGATTTGTGAGGCTCGCCGGGCGATCTTTTCTCTCCAGTGAACGTGAAGAACCACATCCTGAACATGTAGAATGCTGTCATGAAGACGGTGATGATGCCGAGTATCCAGATGATGAGGAAGGAGGGGTCATTCATTCCTGCTTCGAATGCGACTTCAAGAATACCATCCTTGCTCCAGAACCCGCTTAATGGCGGAATGCCGGCGATGGAGAGAGCACCTATGAGCATTGTGAACGAGGTTATCTTCATGTGTTTGTGCAAGCCGCCCATCTGGCGCATGTCGTTGGTGCCGACCGAGTGAATAACGCTACCGCTACCCAGGAACAATAAGGCCTTGAAGAATGCATGGTTCACCAAGTGGAAGATGGCAAAGGTGTAGCCCAGAGCCTCATGTCCGTGGTGGTAGAGGTACGCACCCGCGCCTAATCCGAGCATCATGTAGCCTATCTGGCTGATGGTGGAATACGCAAGAACCCGTTTGATGTCCATCGCTACCAGCGCCATTGTGGCGGCGAAGAAGGCCGTGAAGCCGCCGATGATGGCAACAACTAATGTAGCATCTGGCGAATTAGCGATCAGAGGGAAGCTGCGAGCTGTGAGGTAGACCCCGGCCTTGACCATCGTTGCTGCGTGAATGAGAGCACTCACCGTGGTGGGACCTTCCATGGCATCCGGCAGCCAGACGTGTAACGGGAACTGAGCGGATTTGCCGACGGCCCCGCCAAACAGTAGTAGAGGTACGATCGCAACCAAGTGAACGGGTATCTGATCTGCGCTCTCCTGGATCTCCAGTATGTTGAATGTGTTGAACGTGACGAAGAGAACGATGATGCCAATCAAGAACAGAACGTCCCCGATCCTGGTGACCAGGAACGCCTTCTTTGCGGCACTGGCCGCCTCGGGCTTCTTGTACCAGAATCCGATGAGCAGGTATGAACAGACGCCCATTACCTCCCAGAAGATCAGCAGTTGGAAGAAGTTGTTAGCGCTGACGGTTCCGAGCATTCCAGCGGTGAACAGGGCTATCTCAGCATAGTAGCGGGGCTTCCCTTCTTCATCGTGCATGTAACCCGCCGAATAGATGGCTATCAGAAGACACAGGAAGGAGACCAGCAGGAGCAATAACGCGCTGAGGTTGTCTATCAGCAACCCGATCTCGATGCCGGGTATCCAATCGAACGCGATGATCTCTTCCTGCACTCCGCCACCCAAAGCACCCTGACCCAGGACATCGATGAACAGATAGAGAGAGACGACAAAGGAGAGACCAACAGCACCAATGGTGAAGGGCGCACCACCCTCCCACACCTTCTTGCCGAACAGTATGGACAAGAGGAATGCCACCAGGGGCGAGATGATGATCAGCCAAGCATACTCGTACAGATTACCACCTCAACATCTTCCCTTTGTCCAGATCGATCGTGTTGAACGTCCGGTAGAAGACGATGAACATCGCAAGTCCTATAGCCGCCTCAGCGGCGGCAACCGCAATGGCGAACAGGGCGAATACCTGGCCGGCCGCATTCCCACCGTTCTCGGCGTAGGACGAGAATGCCACGAAGTTCATCACGGCTGCGTTCAGGATTATCTCCACGGACATCAGCACGACTATGGCGTTCTTCCTCCTCAGGATGCCGTAGATGCCTATGGCGAACAGGACGGCTGAAAGGACCAGCTCATACTCGAGAGCTATCAATCCTTCACCTCCTTCCTCGCCAGATAGATGCCGCCCAGCACCGACGCGGACAGCAGCATACCGAGGATGACCAACGCAAATGAATAATCGTCAAACAGGGAGTGGGCCACATCTTCCATGGGGACCTCGTTGATGTCGGTCGTCTCCCATGCTTCTGAAGAGACCAGAGACAGAGCCATCATGTAACCTAGAAGGACGGCGGCCGTCACCACAATGACCGAAGTTGCCTCACTATTCTCCTTCATCTGGCTCCTCCATGATTCGCCTCCTAGTGAGAACGATGCCGAAAACGAACAGCACCGGAACCGCACCTGCGTAAACCAAGATCTGAACGACGGCCACGAACTCGGACCGCAGAAGTATGTAAATCCCTCCCATGATGATCAGGGTAATAGCCAGCCAGAATGCGCTGTGAACGAGCTTCTTTGATGTGACGACCAAGATGCTGGCGACTATCTCAATGACCGAGAGCGCAATGAACATCGCAAGGTCCCATTCAACCATTCAGATTTCCTCCATGATAAGCGATTCAGGCTTACACACATCGCAACATGTGCCGCATCCGATGCACTTCGAGTAGTCGAATTCCGGGATCTCGATCGGCTTGTCCTTCCTCATCTTGGGCCCGGGGATCATGGTAATGCACTGCGTGGGACACTCATTGAAGCAGCGCTTGCATCCGATGCAGGTCTCCGCATCCAGCTTGGGATTCTCCAGTATCTTGTTGACGAGCTTCTCGCTGGGTTCTTTTTCGGTCTTGACCTGCTCGGCCGAATATACCAAGGCGTCCCTCTCGAACTCTGTGAGCTCCACCAATATGGAATGGGTCCAGGCATCGGTGGGGCAGTACTCGCCGCAGTTCCCGCAAAAGAGGCATCTTCCGATGTCCACGCCGGGTCGGTGGATGACGTTCTTTTTTTCCGACATGTGGGATCGGGATGGTCCCTTGTAGTTCTCGTCGACCTCGATGTTCTCCATGGTGATGCACTGGTTGGGGCACACCCTGGAACACAGCCTGCAGCCGATGCATTTCAGCCAATCGATCTCGTGATGTCCGCGGAAGTTCTCCCGCAAAGCTTCCCACTTGTCCCTCTCCTTCTCAAGGGGATAGAGGATGGTGGACGGCTTGAGCAGGGCTTCACGAAACTCACGTCCTGTGAACCTCATGGGCTGGATGATCCATCCCTTGAAGCCTCTCTTTTTCTTGGCCATCAGAACCACCCCACCCATTTGAAAGCAGCCGCGATCACAATAGAGATTATAGCGATGGGAATCAACCAGTTCCAACCGATCCTCACGATCTGATCGATACGGGACCTCGGGAAGGACCAGGTCGCCCAAACGATGATGACGAAGACGATGTAGGATTTGATGATGAACCACAGCTCTCCTGGCAACACAGGGCCGGACCAGCCGCCTAAGAATAATATCGTGATCAACGCCGCCCCCGCGTATGTCCTGACCCACTTGGACACAAAAACCAATCCGAACCTCATCCCTGAGTATTCGGTGAGCCAGCCCTCAACGAGCTCGGCCTCAGCCTCGGGGAGGTCGAAGGGCAACCTCTCAAGCTCCGCGAACAGAGCCACCATGAACACGATGACAGCAGGGAACAGGGGAATGATGTACCAGTTCTCAACGCCAAGGACCGATGTCTGCTGCTGGGCCTGCACTATCTCAATGGGATTCAGAGAGCCGGAAAGGAGTATGACGCCGATGACGGACAGGATCAGCGGGATCTCGTAGCTCAACATCAATGCGGCACCGCGCAATCCGCCAATCAGAGTGAACTTGTTATTACTGGACCAGCCAGCCAGCACGACCGCGAAGGGTGCGATGGCCAATATTGCCAAAATGAATATGAGACCGCCGTTGATGTTGGCGACATAGAACGTTTCGCTGAAAGGAATGGCAACGAAGGCCAGTATCGAGGTGGTGGCGATTATGGCTGGTGCAATGTCGTACATCCACTTGTCCGCGTTCTTTGGGGTGATCAGCTCTTTCTGAATGAGCTTCATACCGTCGGCAAGGTTCTGCAGGAATCCGGTGCCCTTGTGGGTCTTCTTCCACGGTCCTGGGAGCATGATGCCACGGCGGTCGTGAATCCTGCCGTACATCTTCCTCTCGATCCACATGATGATGAAGAGGTTGATTATGGAAACAAAGACCATCACCACTGCTCCACCAATGAATATGGCAACAAGGTTCAGCACGTTGACAGACATCAGCCAGTCGGCGAGATCAGAAAGAGGACCGATCCACTGACCGAAGAAGTTGAGGATGGCTGCAACTATGCCCATCACGAACTCGCCGATCGCGTAACTGATGTTATACAGGTTTATCCACGAGCTCATTTGTCAGTGTCTCCTATGCAGATATCCACGCTTCCCATTATCGCGAGCAGGTCTGCAACCGAGGCGCCTTTCAACATTACTGGCACCGCCCTCATGATGGCGAACATGGGGCTTCTGATCTTCAGTCTGTACGGGGACTCCCCACCTTGACCGATGATGTATATCAGCGCCTCTCCCCGGGAGTCCTCGGTCCTTCTGAAGCCTTGTCCAGTTGGTCTTAAGGGAGCCTTGACCCTCACCGGGCCATCGGGGATCTTCTTGAGGGCGTCACGAATTATCCTGCAGCTCTCCCTCATCTCTCCTATTCTCACGGTATAGCGCGAGTAGACGTCACCATCCTTCCCCACCTGAACTTCCCAGTCCAGCTCGTCGTAGACCTCGTAGGGGTCGTGCGTCCTCATGTCGATCGGGCAGTTGCTCCCCCTCAGGACGGGACCGGTGACGCCCAGGTCCAAAGCGTCCTCCTTGCTCAGGATACCCACTCCCATCGTCCTCATCCGGAAGAGCTTGTTATCGTCAAACAGCTGCCTGTACTGCCCCAGCTTCTTCTCGAAATAGTCCAGTTCCTTGATGCACCTGTCCGGGAACCCATCGGGCATGTCGTTCCTGACACCGCCGATCCGGGGATAGTTCTGGTTCATCCTTGCGCCGGTCAGCCATTGAAGCATATCAAGCCAGTGCTCCCTCTCCCTCATCGAGTACAGGTATGCCGAGAACATACCCAGGTCCGGGGCGAAGGCCGCCAGCCACATGAGGTGGGACGCGACCCTCTGGAGTTCCAGTGCGATGACCCTGAGATACTTTGCCCTATCGGGGA
>JAUVHO010000064.1 GCA_030593295.1 Methanomassiliicoccales archaeon
TGCCGGTTCGCTGCCCAGCTTGGACTCTATCCTCTCCGGTTCACCGTGAAGGTAGTTCTCCATCACGAATGGGATGTCGGTCTCCTTCCTGGCTATCAGAACGGCCTCCCCCTCCTTGTCGAACTGGGGTCTTCCAGCGCGACCGGCCATCTGCTTGATCTCCAATACTGGTATGGGGATGTTGCCGAAGTTCCCGTCGTACCTCCGGATATCCCTGATGATGACCCTCCTTGCGGGAAGGTTGATCCCGGCCGCCAGCGTGGGTGTCGCCGTAACCACTTTGATAAGGCCTTTCTTGAAGTTGGCCTCGATGGTCTTTCTCTGTTCGTTGGTCAGTCCAGCGTGATGGAATGCAGCACCATCCTCCACGCATTGTGCGAGCCTGGAACCGATGGATGTGGGTTCGTCCTGCCTCCGCACGACCTTCTTCGCCAATGCAACCGTTTCCTTCATCTCTTCTGGGGTCTGAGCTGATTGCGTATATCTCTTGAGCCTCATTGCTGTGGATTCCGCTGACCGTCGGGTATTGACGAACACGATGCACTGGCCGCCTTCCTTGAGGGAATCTACCACGAGTGAATCGATCTTGTCTCCACGGGTCTTGATCTCCCTCTTGGTGCTGTCCGAGAAGAGGATGTTCTTGTCATGGTAAACACCTTCCTTCAAAGGGACCGGTCTCCAATCACTGGCAATGTGTTCGGCCTTCAGCCAATCAGCCATCTCCTGGGAGTTGTTTATAGTGGCCGAGAGTGCGACGATCTGTGCATTCGGATTGATCTGCTTCAGTTTGGAAAGGGTAATCTCGAGCGTGGGTCCCCTGCTGGGGTCGTTCATCAGGTGGATCTCGTCAGCCACCACGACGGATAGCCTCTCCAGCCAATGCGACCTGTGTCTCAGGAGCGAATCCGCCTTTTCGGATGTGGCAATGATGACATCGAACTTCTCGAGCGTTGGATCAGCCGAGTCAAAATCACCTATGGATAGCGCCACTTTGAGGCCTAGCTTCTCGAATGCCTTCAGGTCGTCATACTTCTCTGATGCAAGGGCCCTCAATGGTACGATGTAAAGCGCCTTTCCACCCTTCTGAACCGCTTTGATTATCGCAAGATAGGCAACCAGGGACTTACCGCTGGCTGTGGGCATGGCAAGGACAACGTTCTTCCCGGAGAGGGTTGGCCCGATGGAATCGGCCTGAGGTGGATAGAACTCCTCTATCCCCTGTTCGCGAAGTATGTCGATGACCCCCTCCCCGAGGTCGATCTCAGAAAGCTTCATTGCGGTGAGAACGCCGTACAAAAAGAAAAGGTTTTGCTAGTCCTATTCTTCCGCAGTCTCCTCTTCTTCCTCTTCCTCTTCTTCTTCGGATGCAGGTCTCCGGTAGATGATGAACAACCCAAGATACAGCAGTCCGATGGATACGAAGAGAGTGCCCCAGATGGCGACCGCTCCTATATCGACAGGCGCATCGGTGATGGATATCTTGTGAGGTGAGGACGGATCTCCAGAGCTGACCACATTCCCCCATTCGTCTGTGACCTCGATGTAGTAGTACAGATTCCCGTTCTCATTGGGCATCCTCAAGGCCGTCTGGAATTCGCTCGTATCACCCACTCGCTTCATGTCAACGGGCGGGTTGAAACGGGACGAACCGAGAGGTTTGAGATACAGCTTCACCGTGAAAACATCGATGTTGTCCCACGCCGTCGCGGAGAATGTGACCGTTGAGCTAGCTGATGCGGAGTTAATGGCGCTGTGATCCAGAGTGGGCGGGACTGTGTCCCCTATTAGAATAAGGTGCTCACCAGACCTGGGACTCCTGCCCGTGTTGCCCATGGCATCCGACGCTACGATATAATAACCCACAAAACCCATGAAAGGCTGAGCCGGAATCTGACCGCTCCAGGTGCCAAGAACCGAAGAGCCGGATTCGAGGCTCATCGGGGTCTGTGAGAAGAAGATCTCTCCAATGTTCTTGTAGAATATGGTCGCGCTGGTCACGGTGTCGTTGTCTGATATGACCGCGGTAATCCCGATAGGTTCGTCCACCGTCAGAGGATCCTGGGGAATGCCGTGGGAGATTGCAGGTCCCTCGACCGTACGGAATATGCAGGAGAATGGTGACTTGAGATGGTTCCCTGATCTGTCCCGTCCGCCGGACAGTGTGAAGGAGTAGGTGGTGTTGTCCATCAGCGCTGGGTCGGGAACGAAGGTGAGGACTGTCTTGTCCCAGTTCCAGAACCAGAGGCCTTTTGTCTGGGGGGTGATGTTGACATGGGATGTGGTATCCGGCTGCATGGTCTCGCTCAGTGTGAATGAGAACGTTGCGTCCAATGGGACTTCCTGCGCACCTTGCGGGGGATAGCAGTCCAAGACCTCGGGTTGCACCAAGTCCACCGAGCTTGTGGTAAGATAAACCGAATCAGAGAGTGGCCAGTGCCTTCGGTCCCTCCAGACAACGAAGGGATCGCCCGCGTCATCAATCGCTACGTCGGGAAGTTCCTGGTGGCTGTTGTCAAGGTCGTCGTTCAGCGGAAAGGGTTCGAATACTGCGTTCCAGTGGGAGTTGTCCCCGCGCTCAAGAACCGTGAATGACTCGTTGATCGCACTGCCTGGATCGGCGTCGCCGGAGGAGATGATCAGAGGTTCTCCCCGGTCATAGAGGCCGTTCCCGCTGACGTCAATGAACATGAGGTCATCGGAATCTGAGAAAACGGTCAATGGGCTGTTCAGGGGTGGGATGGCAGAGCCGTCGTACACCGCAAAATCGTAATCGTCGTATCCGTCTGGAAGGCCCCTCTCGATTGCCAAGAACATGCTGTTGAAGGAAACGTTGTACTGTGAGGATGCATCATTGATGAAGCTCATGTTGAGTTTCTCCAGCTTGTCGACGCTGTCGACACCCAGCGCAAAAAGGTCCACTCTCTCGTAGATCTCGACGCCTCCAGTGTCCTGCACCTGGAAGATGGGGTTCTCGATTGCCAGGGCCTCAGACCACGTGATTTGATTGGTGCCGTCGTAACCGGCGTCGGTCTTGTAGCCAATCTCGATCTCGACCCCGGATATCGGATCTCCGGGCATCAGCCCCTCATAGATGGGGTTCAGGGACTCGTCCTTGGCATTGGCCGGATCGAACCAGCCAACCACCATTCGCTCGTCCTTCTCGGTGGTATAGTACATGGAGTCCCCGTTCCTGAGGTCCCATCTCAAATAGGATGGGAAGTTGCCTGTGGTCGTGTCCTGTGCGTTCTTCCGGGTCGGTTGCACCCTGGGATAGAGGATGACCGGACCGTCCATCATGATGTCCTCTTCCGGGTCCCAAACCTGATTGTCGTTGATGTCGCAGTACCTGATCCTGTGGCCTGCCAGATCCTCTTCCAGGTTGGCCTTACCGGGAACGACTATCTTGTCCGGAGAATCCAGACCGTTGAGTATGCCGGGATCGAGTATGCCGTTCCCGTCGTCCAGTATGACCGCTTCATTGGAGTTCCATCCCCCATTGAATGTGATATTGCTGTCGAAGAAGTAGTTCCCGCCCTCATGGGAAGTTGCCGTCTGGAATGAGCTTCCTCCATCCGTTGATTTGGCGAGATAGACGTTGTGACCTACCGCCCTGTCGTCCGTCCAGACCACGAATATGGGGCTACCGGACTCGTGTACTGAAATCGAGGAAGTTTGGTGCGTGATGGCTGGGTTCCTTGGATGAACATAAGGGTCGTTGACGATGACATCTGGCCCGAAGGTAGAACCGTCAGTGGATTTGGAATAGAAGATATCCCTGCTTCCACGCCTTTCATCTTCCCAGGATACGTGGATGACATCCTTCCCGTCGATCGAAATGGATGGCTCCATCTGAATTGCATCTGTGTCCACCTCGTTGACACGAGTGTTGGTACCAAAGCTCAACCCTCCGTTTGTGGAATTGGCTATAAACACATCGGTGTAATCGACCTTGAAGGGCGGTATCCTTAGCTTTCCAACGCTCCAGGCGACGTACACTTTTCCTGATGAATCAACGTCGATGGTGGGATGATCCCTTCCGTACAATGTGCTGTCGCTCACGAAGATGCTAGATTCGAAGCTCTGTCCGCCATCGATGGATCTTGCCAGCTTGATGGTCTTCTCCTGACTTGCCCATACGACGTAGATGTTCCCGGAGACCCTGTCGACCGCCACTGAAGGATGACTTTCCTCGGTTCCGCCGTCGCTCACCTTAATGCTCGACCCAAAGACTAGGGCATCTGTCGACATAGCGAAGTAGATCTCATGCAGTCCGACCCCTGCCCTGCCGTCCTCCCAGGCGACGTATATGGTCCCATCTTCGGCTGCCACGTCCGGATTCTGCTGGTAAGTCCCATCCCCGATCGGGTTGTCGTTTACCCTTACATCGCGGAGGAACGAGGCTCCCTGGTTGTTGCTTCTGGAGTAATAGATGTCGGACCCCCCATCCCTGTTGTCCTGCCAGACGATGTAGATATTGCCGTTATCTGAAGCAATGGACGGGGATGACCGGATCGTGCCTGAGCCCACGTTACTGTCCACTCTGACATTGAGCCTGAACTCCTCGGCGATCACGTTTGTTTGAGGCATCAGGATCAGAATGAACTGGCTGAAGAGAATCATGATTACAGCTAGAACAACAAATCTCCTCATTCGATCGCCCACATATCTCCATAGCAATAACGAATCCGCTCGTATAAATCATTTATTGAAGATTGGTGGTTCAGAAAGGGCTGGCTCACAGTTTTTGGATCAACCCGGTAGAGTGCTGGAATGAGGCTCGCCGGGTTTCCCATTGCGTCCTGCCTTCATGGCCATCTGCTCAAGGAATCACAATCGTCAAAGAAGCGGTCCCGACTCCCCCATCATCATCCTCAACAGTCAGAACCACAACATATGTCCCACTGCCAGGGAACACATGATTGATTGTTTCCGTGATCTGAACAGGATAAGTCCAATTCCCATTTGAATAGAAACTCGTAGCATTAATCCCGTCCCCGAAGTCCCAGTGGAAGGTCAGTTCATCTGCACCAGGATCGAAAGCGGTCGCTTCAAAGGTCATCCCGTGAGAGAGTATCGCAGCAGTGAGGTCCACTTCCCATACGTAAGTGTCCGGATGGTTAACGTTGAAGGTGTGATGTATCCAAAGCTCCTGTCCGTCGCTGAACCTGAGCATTATCCAGCACGGATTGGCGCCGTTCGTCTGGCCGTTGATGGGATCGTCGTCGGGGGTGTAGGTGACGGTCGCGGTGTAGTTCTTTGAATGGTCGAACTGAAGGTTGGATAGGTCCAGCATTTGTTCATTCGGGCTTCCTGGGTATCGTACGAGAGTGCCGTTGGCAATGAGAACGCCGTCCTCGAAGAGCTCTATCGAGACATCATGCCACTTCTCGCCGGCTATCCTCAAGAATGCGTCGACTTCTATCGGTAGCACTTCCAGCGTGACCGTTGGAGGAACGTTCTTCACCAGGACATGAGCGGTGTCTACGTCCGCTCCTCCGTCATCATCGGTGACCCTGAGGGCTATCTGGCCGTCGAAGTCGTCGGTCCAGGTGTGTGATACCGTTTGGCCAGTTGCGTCTGTGCCGAAGCTCACGCCATCATAATCGAAGTCCCATTCGTAGGTATGGGTGTCGCCCGCTCCAGGATCGTAGAAGCTGCCGTTGAAGGTGAACGTTGATACCTCGTAGCCTTCTTTGTCGTCACCCGCGTCAGCTATCGGAGGAACATTGACGATTGTTACCGTGGTGACATCCAGGTCCCATCCTCCGTCGTCGTCTGTTACTCTGAGTGCGATGTTTCCGGCGTGGTCGTCGTACCATGTCTTCTGGAACGGGTTGCCGGTCGCTTCAGGAATGAAGGTGGTGCCGTCGTAGCTGAAGTCCCATTCGTAGGTATGGGTGTCCAGAGTTCCGGGATCGGTGTGGTTTCCCACGAATTGGACTGGCGTCCCCTCAAAGCCTTGGTATGGGCCGTTGGCATCCGAGGCAGGAGGCACATTCAGAACAGTCACGACACACGTATCTGTATCCCAAAGCCCTGAATCGTCGGTTACCTTCAGGGTGACAGTGTAGTTCCCATTGTCTTGGTAAACGTGGGTAGGTGATTGCCCTGTCGCATCTACATCATTGGTATAGTTTCCCTCCCCGTCCGAATCCACGCTGGCATCGAAGTCCCAGTCGAAATTGAGAGAGGGTTGCCCACCAGACCCGTTTCCCTTGGCATAATAGATGTGATAGGCCATCAAACCTGGATGTTCACGGTCATCATACCAAACAACATGGGGAACATTGCTCATATCGGTGGAAATACTTGGACTGAACTGTTGCCCATCGTTCCCGTCATTGACAAGAACGGGCTCTCTTAGAGGAACACCAGAGGACATGAATTTGGCGTAGTAGATGTCCGTGGCATTATGGTCCTGTTGACTCCACCTTCCCTTCCGCCACGCGATATGAAGGTTGTTCTCACGGTCAACGGCGAGTGTGGGATTATAGGTGTGTCCGGTGTCCGTGAGTCGAAGGTTCGACGTGAAGGTCTTGCCCAAGTCGAACGATCTCGAATAGGAGATGTTGACCACATCGTTCTTGTCGTATGGGTCATCATCATCCCGCCAATCATCCCAAACCAAGTAGATGACATCTGCCGGTGTCACGACAATGGAAGGACTGGCTTGCAGCCTATTAATGACGTCGTCCGTTACTCGGACGTTTGGCCCGAACCCATCGCGCGAGTCAGAGAACGTAGCATAGTAGATATCTTGTCTCTCACCTCCGACGGGTGTGTTGCGTTTGTCCTCCCAAGCGACATGCGGGGTGCCGTTGCTGTCAGTATCTATCACTGTAACAGCATAGTTGAGGGAGGCTCCATCGTAATCATTCACCCTCAGGTTCGTGCTAAAGGAGTTTCCGCCGTCCGTCGAGTTCGCGTAATATATGTCCGTATCGTGACTCCTTCCATCCCTCCATGCCACATGGATGACTCCGTTCTCGTCCACCGCAATATCAGGACTTCCCTGGCCACCAAAAAAACTGTCGTCATTCACTTTTGTGTTATCTCCGAAAGTCATACCACCATCCTTGGAATTCGCGTAGTAAATGTCGTAGCTGGAGCCGCGAACGTCCATCCACGCAACATGGATCCAACCGTTCGGACCTAAGTCGAAAGCTGGACCAATCTTGGCACCACTGGTTTTGTCGGTCACGGACACTGCAGGGAGGAATGTCTTCCCTCCATCTGTAGACTTGGTATAGTAGATTCCTTGGCTGGGCCAATCACGAGTGTCGGTCCAGACGACATGTATCACTCCAACATCATCTACCTTCACTTCTGGAAAACTCGCTTTCTTTGGGCTGTCATCAACCTTGACGTCTGCTTCGAAGAAACCCTGCCCCTCGCCGCTGGAGTTGGAAGCACTAAACTGGACTATGTCACCTTCGTTGACGGTCTGGTCGGGACCCGCATCAGCGACTGGTGGATTGTTACCCTGTAGCTTCACCTTGGTCGCGTACTTGAGGTCAGAATATGGACGACTGTAGTAACTTATGTGTGGAATGCTCTTGTTATCGATAACCATCGAAGCATAACGCCCGACGTCGCCAATGGAGTCAACGATCTCGTTCTTCCAGACAGTGCCATTCCACCATGCATGCTTAAGGTTGAACTTGGTTTGATCATAATAGCTGATGTGGGGGTCACCGTGACCGTCGAAAGCAATTGAGGTGTCAAAGCCCACATTACCACTGGAGTCCACGGTCTCGTTCTTCCAAGTGTTTCCATCCTTCCACGCGTGTTTGAGGTCCTTATTGGTTTGGTCATAATAGCTGATGTGGGGGTAACCATTACTGTCGAAAGCTATTGAGGTGTCATAGCCCACATTACCACTGGAGTCCACGGTCTCGTTCTTCCAAGTGCTTCCATCCTTCCACGCGTGTTTGAGGTCACCGTTTTCATAGTCGAAGTAACTGATGTGGAAGTTGCCGTTGAGGTCCAGAGCCATTGAAGTGTATTGACCAACAACGCCAGGCGAATCCACAGCCATGTACTTCCAATCATCTCCATTTTTCCAAGCAAACTTGAGGTCACCCTTCGCGTGGTCGTAGTAGCTTATATGAGGTTTGCCTTTGCCGTCCAAGACCATGGAAGTGTCATAGCCAACAGCTCCCGCCGAGTCAACAATCTCATCGTGCCACACACCTCCCTCCTTCCAAGCGTATTTCAAGTCGACATCGGGGTGATATTGTTGATAGCTTATGTGCGGTATGCCATTGTCGTCGAGTTTGATTGATATGGAATATCCAGCATGGCCATCTGTGTCGACAGTCTCATTAATCCAGGCACTCCCGTTCCACCACGAATATTTGAGATCACGATTGGTTTCGTCATAGTGACCGATATGCGGCCGGCCACTACGGTCTAGGGCTATGGAAGTGAAATGTCCGACATTCTCTGTGAAGTCAACCGTTTCGATTCTCCATTCACTTCCTTGCAGGGGCTCAGAACTCAGTTGCAGGGGAACAGCCTTCGCTAACAGGCTTGTCACAACAACCAAAGAAAGAATGACTCTTGCGATACCTTTCAACATTCCAAGGCTCCCCTCCGTCTAACGAAACCTCCAGTTGTAGTATCGAACCAGAGGACTATAAAGCTTCTCTCAAATCTGGCTACTACCCGCTCTCTTTCCTCAACACCGTTTTGTTCAAGGAATGACAATCGTTAACGAAGTAGGGTACAGAGAAGTGTAGACTACACA